>JAWLHS010000132.1:5129-7090 GCA_041690235.1 Bacteroidales bacterium | reverse complement strand
TCAGACCTTGAAGGTTCGTGGAGGTACCGGCTTATTTACAGGAAGGTTGCCGCTGGTATTCTTTACCAATATGCCCACCAACTCAGGAATGGTTCAGGGGAGTTATTCTGCCGTAACCAGGTACGATGCCGAAGGAAACATAACAAGCGTGAATCCTGTACTGGCATCTTTGGCCGGCCCCATGTTAACCAACGTGGATGAGATGATTGAGTATCTGAATCTGCAAAATACCATTTCTCCTGAAGATGGAGCCCTTCCGCGTGACATCAATGCCGTTGACCCCGATTTTAAAATGCCCCAGGTGTGGAAAACATCTCTGGCCCTGGATTATGAGGTTCCGGCTTCATTCCCCATGTTGGTGACCCTGGAAGGTATTTATACCAAAAGCATCAATGCGGTCATGCTGAAAAATTACAACCTGAAGCAACCGGATAACACCTGGCAGCGGTTTAATGGCCCCGACGACAGGTATATTTATCCGGACAGAGAGGAGATTACCTACACTTCAAAAGCGGCTTATGTGCTGACGAATACCAGCGAAGGATGGGGTGCCACTGGAAACATCACGGTTTCTGCCACACCCATGGAAAACCTGAATTTAATGTTGGCTTATACCTATACTGAATCAAAGCAAATTACAGGCATGCCCGGCAGCAATGCCGCATCAGCATACAGTGGCCTCATTCAGGTTGACGGACCGCATTTGCCGGAGGTTCAGCGTTCGCAATTTGTTATTCCATCCAAAGCCATTGGATCGGTTTCTTATCGAATTCCATACGCCAACGACCACATGGCTACCTCCATCAATTTGTTCTACGCCGGCTTTTCTCCATACGGAAACAGCTTCACTTATGAGAACGATATGAATGGCGACGGACATGCCACCGATTTGATCTACATCCCCAGTGAAAAAGGTGAAATACTTTTTGTGAGTTCGGCCGACGAGGATGCATTCTTCAAATTTATTGAGCAGGACAAATACCTGAGCAGGAATCAGGGGAGCTATGCCGAAGCGTATGCCGCCAGGGCGCCGTGGACGCACCGTTTTGATTTGCGTTTTTCGCAGGACTTCAGTCTGAATGTTGCCGGAAAGAAGAATACCCTGCAATTCACGCTCGACTTCCTGAACTTCGGGAACCTCCTGAACAGCGAATGGGGGGTGAACAAAAATATGTTTGAGGCCAATAACGGTCAGATCTTAAGGTATGAAGGGGTTGACGGCAACAATGTGCCCACTTTCTCCATGGCCAGGGATTCCAACGATAATTACCTGACCGAATCCTATTCTACCTTCTACAACTACAACCAGTTATGGAGATTGCAGCTGGGTGTTAGGTATATTTTCTAAGATCTTCTCCATGAATGAAAAAGTCCCGCCTTCATAGCGGGACTTTTTTTTGCCTATTTTTGTAGTCAACCATAAAAATGCCGCAATCAAATGAGGAAGCACCAGGTAAAAACAAGCTGGAAAGAGAACCTGCAATTCGAATCGGAGGTAAATGGCCACAAACTGATGATTGATGGTCCGCCTGACGCCGGCGGTGAAGACAAGGGCCCCCGTCCGAAGCCGCTGATGTTGGCTGCACTGGCCGGGTGCACAGCCATGGACGTGATCTCCATGCTGAAAAAAATGCGGGTGGAGGTAACGGGCTTCGAGGTGGATGTGGATGGGGACCTGACCGAAGATGTGCCGGCGCATTACACGAAAATGCATGTCATATACACCTTCAGGGGCAAGGACCTGCCCATGGACAAACTTGAGAAGGCCATTGGGCTGTCGAGGGAGAAGTATTGCGGGGTATCCTATATGTACAAGAAGGCGGGGATTGAATTGACTTATGAGATAAAGGTGAAGGAATCACTTCGTTGATCCCTTCGGACCCCGCTCCGCGTCTTACCTTTCGGGATTAACTTCGTTGATCCCTTCGGACCCCGCTCCGCGTCTTACCTTTCGGGATTAA
>JAWLHS010000132.1:0-5029 GCA_041690235.1 Bacteroidales bacterium | reverse complement strand
TTCGTTGATCCCTTCGGACCCCGCTCCGCGTCTTACCTTTCGGGATTAACTTCGTTGATCCCTTCGGACCCCGCTCCGCGTCTTACCTTTCGGGATTAACTTCGTTGATCCCTGAAAGGGGAGGTTCAGCATTTTTTAAACACCCGGCTGTCGCCGGGTTCTTTTTTTACGAAATGGCCCGGCTGTAAGCAAGCTTACAGCCGGGCCATCCCATAAAAAAAGCCACTGGCGTGGCTGTTTTAAAAATGCTGCGGAGAGAGAGGGATTCGAACCCCCGGAGGTTTTACCCTCAACGGTTTTCAAGACCGCCGCAATCGACCACTCTGCCATCTCTCCGGGGCAAAAGTACGATTTTTTTGCCTTCCCCAAACAAAAAATTTTGATTCTTCGGCATTGCCACAAAAACCGTATTTTTACAGCCGGAACAACCTGGTTTATGGAAAAACCCCGCATCGCCATTGTCATCCTGAACTGGAACGGGAAGCGCTTTCTGGAGCAATTCCTTGATGGGGTGAAAGCCAGTTGTCCTACTTCGGCAGAGATCGTTGTGGCCGACAATGCCTCCACCGATGGGTCCGTCGCCTACCTTGGAAAACACCATCCGGGGGTTACCATCCTGGAGTTTTCTGAAAACCTTGGGTTCGCAGGGGGCTACAATGTGGCCCTGGATGCCCTGGGCCACGAATACTGCGTGCTGCTGAACTCCGATATAGAGGTGGATCCGGGTTGGATTGAGCCGGTCATTGAGTTGATGGACACCGATGCAAAGATCGCCGCCTGTCAGCCCAAGATCCTGTCCTGGCATGACCGGACCCGCTTTGAGTATGCCGGGGCTGCAGGCGGTTTCCTCGACAAGTATGGTTATCCGTTTTGCCGGGGCCGGCTGTTCAGTCACCTGGAGGAGGACCGGGGCCAATACGACGATACCCGGGACGTATTCTGGGCAACAGGAGCCTGCATGTTTGTCAGGACCCGCCTCTTCAAAGAACTCGGGGGTTTCGATGAGCGCTTCTTCGCCCATATGGAGGAAGTCGACCTTTGCTGGCGCATGCATAACCGGGGATACAGGGTCATGGTCTGCCCGGACGCCAGGGTCTACCACATTGGTGGCGGCACCCTCCCAAAATCCAGTGCGCATAAAACCTTTCTGAATTTCCGAAACAGCCTGTGGCTGCTGAGCAAAAACCTGCCGGCAAAGAGGTTTTATCCGACAATGATGATGCGCCTGGCACTGGATGGCCTGGCTGCCGCCAAATTTATTTTCGGCGGTCAGGTCCTTGATTGCCTGGCCGTTTGCAGGGCCCACCTGGCCTTTTTTAAGCACTTCAGGCAGATGAGGAAAGCCAGCAGAGGCATTCCGCACGGGCTACCCCGGCTGCTGTACCAAAGAAGCATTGCGGTTGATTACCATCTGCGGGGGAAAAAAAAGTTTTCGCTTTTGGGTGCGGGTTTTGATCCGGCTGGTGGCCCGAAAGGATAATCTTTCACAATCCCCGGTTCAGCGGGGCGCAAACACCATGACGGGTTATTTTTCTGCACCGGTCCGATGTGGTGTGGGTTCACCCCACGCTGGAAGCCATAAAGGCCTCCAGGGCCAGGCGGTAGCCCAACAGGCCGAATCCGGCAATCACACCGCGGCAATGGGGCCCGATGCGCGACTCATGGCGGTAGGACTCCCGCGCATATACATTGCTGATATGAACCTCGATCACTGGGCTTTCAATGGCTGCCACGGCATCCCCGATGGCCACTGAAGTATGTGTGTAGGCCGCCGCGTTCAGAATGATGCCGTCTGCCGAAAACCCGGCTTCCTGAAGCTTGTTGACGATCTCGCCCTCGACGTTGCTCTGGAAATAATCAATGGAAACTGTTGGAAAAGCCTGCCTGAGTTCTTCCAGAAATTCCTCAAAACTTTTGCTGCCGTAAATGTCCGGCTGCCTTTTTCCCAGCAGGTTCAGGTTGGGACCGTTGATAATGACCAAATGCATCTTTCCGTTCAGTTTTTCTGCAAATTACGGAATTTTTTTACTTGTCCGACCTTCGGACCGGGGCCTTGCCCATCCGACGAAAAAAAAGCATTTTTTCCTTTTTCAATATTTTGTATCTTTGTGTCACTACGCACAAATAGGGGTGCCCCAAACCATCGGGCTGAGATCAAACCCATTGAACCTGATCCGGGTAATGCCGGCGAAGGGAAGGGATTATAAACAAAGAACGGCTTTTCCTCTATTTGCCGTCGATTGTTTAACCAACAATTCAAATGTATCATGAACAGGTTTTTTCTGCCGTGGGCATGGCTGATGCTGCTGCCATTATGGACCTGCGCGCAATTTACGATCAGCGGACGTGTTTTCGACAAGGAGGAGGGAAACACCCTGCCCGGTGCCCACATTGTACTCCAGGGAACCCATACCGGGGGATTTTCCGACCGCCACGGGGCCTACTCCCTGCAACGGGTTCCGGAGGGAACCTATACCGTGAGCGTGTCCTTTATCGGGTATGAGTCCAGCCATCAGACCATCACCCTGGAATCGGACATGCGGATGGACTTTTTCCTTGAGCAGCGCGCGACCATGGCCGGAGAGGTCGTTGTGGTCGCCACAAGGGCAGGGGGACAGACCGCCGCGACTTTTACCAATTTAAACAAGGAAGAGATCAGGCCCATGAACCTGGGGCAGGATATTCCGTTTTTGATCAGCATGACCCCGTCGGTGATTGTCAGCTCCGATGCCGGGGCCGGGGTGGGCTATACATGGATGAACATCCGGGGCAGTGATCAATCGCGCATCAATGTGACCCTGAATGGCATCCCCCTGAATGACTCAGAATCACACGGCGTTTGGTGGGTGAACCTGCCCGATGTGGCTTCATCGGTCGAAACGATGCAGATTCAAAGGGGTGTCGGACTGAGCACCCATGGTTCGGGGGCCTTCGGGGCGACCATCAGCATGCAGACCACGGCCCTTCGCGACCAGACCTATGCCGAACTCAATTCCTCGGCGGGTTCCTTCAACACGATGAAGAATACCTTGTCATTTGGCACGGGACTGGTTAACGGGCGATGGTCGTTCGACGGACGACTCTCGCGGATTCAATCGGACGGGTATATAGACCGGGCCAGCGTGGATCTGGCTTCGCTCCACCTTTCCGGGGGGTACCATGGCGAAAAAACCATGGTGAAGGCCGTGGCGCTCGTCGGACAGGAAACCACTTACCAGGCCTGGAACGGGGTGCCCGGTGATTCCCTGGCGACCAACCGCCGTTTTAATCCAAGCGGGATGTACCGCAGCGAGGGGGGTGACATCCGGTTTTACGACAACGAAACCGATAATTACCAGCAGGACCATTACCAACTGCATATTTCACAGGCCTTGATGCCGGAACTGTTCGCCAACCTGTCGTTGCACTACACTTATGGCAGGGGCTATTATGAGCAATACCGTGAGAATGAGCGATTCAGCCGGTACGACCTGCCCGATGTGGTGATCGGTGAGGAGATCATCAGCCGGAGCGACCTGGTGAGGAGAAGGTGGCTCGACAATCATTTTTACGGGCTGACCTATTCGCTGAATTACAATAATCTGAGCAATGCCACGGCCACCCTGGGCGGTGGATTGAACATCTATGACGGAGACCATTTCGGGGAGATCATCTGGGCCCGGCACGCCCAGCATGCGGATATCCGCCACCGCTATTACGACAACAATGGCTTCAAGCGGGATTTCAATGGTTTTATCAAACTGACCCACGAGCCCGTCGACCATGTGCAGGCCTTTGTTGACCTGCAATACCGCTTCATTTCTTATGATTTCGTCGGATTGGCCTGGGTGTTGCAGGAACTGCAGCCCCTGGAACAAAATGCGGTGTTTCATTTTTTTAACCCAAAGGCAGGGGTCAGCTGGTCGCCCACCACGGCAAGCAGCGTTTATGCCTATGCAGGGGTTGCCAACAGGGAACCCGTCAGAAGGGATTTTACGGAATCTTCCCCTGAAAGCAGGCCAAAGCATGAAACCATGTACAACCTGGAGCTGGGGTACCGTTTCTCCTCGGCGAGACTGAAACTGGGTACCAATGCTTACCTGATGGATTATAAGGACCAGTTGGTGCTAACGGGCGAGATCAATGATACGGGCGGGTATACGCGAACCAATATCGACAACAGCCATCGGGCAGGCATTGAGCTGGAGGCCGCCTATATATTTAACCGCTGGCTGCAGTGGAACGGCAATGCCACCTTCAGCCGCAATAAGATCGACCGTTTCGTGGAGTATTCGGACGAGTATGACAATGACTGGAACTGGATCGGGGTGGATGAGCGGGTCTACGAGAACACGGATATCGCCTTTTCTCCCTCAGTGATCGCGGCCAGTGCGCTGGGGGTAACCCCCCTGACGAATCTGACCCTGAGCCTGAATACCAAATATGTCGGTAAGTCTTATATAGACAACACCATGCATCCCGATCGCAAGCTCGACCCTTACCTGGTGAATGACCTCCGGCTGAACTATCTCCTGAGGCCCCGTTTGTTTCGCGAGCTGGAGCTGGTGTTTCAGGTCAACAACCTCTTTGGGGTTCTTTATGAATCGAATGCCTGGATCTACAAGGGGGTGGTGGGGGATGCCGGACTCATTACCATTGAAGACGGCTACTTCCCCCAGGCCGGAAGGCATTTTCTCGTCGGATTGAATATGAGGTTCTGAGCGGGACCGACTGGCCGTTCTTCAGGCGAAGCCGAATTGGGATGAGCGCATTCTAAAATTTTAAAAAAATTTTGCAGCGTGAAAACCATTTCGGCTTTGCCTGATGGGGCCCGATCGGGAGGATTAACCAAAGTTTGGGAGGTCCGTGTCAACCGGACCTTAGAGGTCCGTGTCAACCGGACCTTCGAGAGCCAGTTTATCCGGAAACATCGGGGTCCGTGTCATCCGTGCCCTCGTCGTCCGGTTCAATGGCCCGGTGCACGGCATAATTGCGCCATTTTTCGAGGACCCGGAGCATGTCGGCGGGCAGTTCAGAGTCAAAAAACAGG
>JAWLHS010000131.1:0-7160 GCA_041690235.1 Bacteroidales bacterium | reverse complement strand
CAGGGTCGGGGACTGCATCATCAGGTAGGGGGTGAGAGCATTGGCTGGCCGAAGGCCAGGTGCAGCTCGAACCCCCTGCCTGATGTGCAGTCAGAATGGGTGGCCGAAGGCCAGGTGCAGCTCGAACCCCCTGCCTGATGTGCAGTCAGAGTTGCCGGCCGAAGGCCAGGTGCAGCTCGAACCCCCTGCCGGTACCCGAACCCTTGCACGCCACGCAATTTTGTGTTACTTTTACAACTTCTTTCTTCGGCAATTTAAGGGTTGAAGCATGTTTCAGGGAAAGGCCTTCTTTTTGTGTTACGTTTTGGTTTTTTTGTTGGCCCCGCTTGCTGACGCTCAAACTCCTGACCAATCCCAGGCGGATACCATTTCCCCTGCCAACCGGGTACCCTGGTTTTATGAGTCATCCCTTCTTTGTCCCTTCGATTCCGAATTGTATTTGGTCGATACGACCCTGGCCGGTTTTCATCGGTATGATTTTTTTTCTCCGGGGAATCCCTTTTATGCCTCGAAGGGGAATGTTGGCCATGCTTCCAGGGATTTAAGGTTTGATGCCGGCCTGCCTGAAGCCTTTCCCCTGTTTTCTTCGGGGCCTTACCAGAATTACCGATTCAGACGCTCCACCCTGAAGTTCTACCGGCCCGTCCACGTCTATACTGAATTATATCATGTGCTGGGGGCCTCGCGTGAGCAGTTGTTTTACGCCACCCATGCCCAGAAACTTCATGAGACCCTGACCCTCGGCATGCAATACAGGCTGATTAAATCGCCCGGGTACTACAGCAATATTGGTGCCCGGAATTCCAACCTATACGTTACAGCCGATTTTGTGGAACCGGGAGAACGCTACCAGGCCCTGGCAAGCGTGATCGTGAACCGGGTGGATAACCAGGAGAGTGGCGGACTAAAAAACCGCCAGGCATTTGAGGAAGATCCGGTTCGTGATAGCGTTTTTCTTTACAGGGCCATGTCCAGGTACCGCGAAACTGCCATTCACCTGTCTCAGTATTATCACCTTGGCGTTTTTTCAGGTACAGCCGGGGATAGCCTGGCGGACAGAAAATTTACTGGCTTTGGAAGGCTTCATCACCACTTAACGGTTCAGCGTCAGGCCTTCGTTTTTGATGAGCCCGCTCCACCCTCCGACTTTTACCCTGTTGATCCTGTTTTCTCTGCCCAAACATACGATTCAACCCGGGTTCATATGCTGGAGAACCGCTTGGGGTGGTCTAATTTCCCATCCGACGAACAAACAAAAAAACAATTGCTTTTTTTGGAGGCTTCTTTTTCTCACCGGTTTGTAAGAATCAAACAACCGGACTTTTCCGGTGTGGATACCGCCACGGTGTTCAGCCCGGACATGGAAAATTATTTATTCCGGGAAAGAAACTACCATCAGTTCAATCCGGGCGTTTCCATCGCATCGGATCCTACCAGGGAATTTTCCTTTGCGGGTGCTGCCAGTTATACCTCCGGGGGATACCAGGATAAGGACTTTTCACTGAGCGCACGTTTGCATGCTGGCCAAAAGGAACGTTCGTTTCGACTTGAAGTATCGGCCGGTCTGGAAAACAGGGAGGCCCCCTATTTTTTGAGTAGCTACTCGGGGAATTATATTTCCTGGGATAAGCAATTTGGCAAAATGTCTTTGCTGAATGCCGGTCTGAAATTGGTTCACCGGAGCTTCTCCCTGGAGGGTGGTTATCATTCACTGGGGCGTATGGTGTATTTGAATGAAGCCGGACTGCCTGAGCAGAATCCGGCCAGATTTCCGGTTTATACCATGAAAGCGTCCGTTCAGCTGGATCCCGGTATTTTCAGTACAAAACACCAGCTTGTCTACCAGTTTGTTCAGGATGAAGGTTTCGAACGCTTCCCCGAATTCATGAGTTATCATTCCCTTTATGCCTCCTTTTCCCTGTTCGACAAGGCCCTCCTGGCGCATATCGGTCTGGATATGACGGTTCATGTCCCATACAGCCCCATGGGCTACATGCCCGTTGTCTGGCAGTTTTACGCTCAGAATGATTATGAAAGCGACCATACTTTCCTGCTTGATGTTTTTGCCAATTTCCAGATCAAAAGAACGCGTTTCTTTGTGAAAATGCATCACCTTATGGGCTTGATTACCGATTCCCCTCCGGTGTATTCCATCCCGTTTTACCCCCTGCCTGAAGCGGCGTTCAAATTCGGCGTTTCCTGGATGTTTTTTGATTAACAACGCTACCGGTCCACTTACGTAAAATCGTTATAAATAGGCCGGCCGGCTTAGAATACTAAATAAAAATTAGTAATTTTGCCACGTCAAAAGTCTAAGCTAACTGCCTTATAATAAGACTGTTTATAAATATAACCCATTATGACAAAAAAGAAGAAGTTTATCACATGTGACGGCAACCATGCGGCAGCGCATGTGGCGTACATGTTTAGTGAAGTCGCCGCCATTTATCCCATTACACCCTCTTCCAATATGGCTGAAAATGTGGACGAGTGGGCTGCTGCTGGTAGAAAAAACATTTTTGGGGAACAGGTGAAACTTGTTGAGATGCAATCGGAGGCCGGGGCCGCTGGTGCCGTTCACGGATCGCTTCAGGCCGGTGCCCTGACAAGTACCTATACGGCTTCCCAGGGCTTGCTGTTGATGATTCCCAATATGTATAAAATGGCGGGTGAGTTATTGCCTGCCGTGCTGCATGTCTCGGCGCGCAGTCTTGCCGCCCAGGCCCTCTCCATTTTCGGAGATCACTCCGATGTGATGAGTACCCGTCATACTGGTTTTGCCATGCTTGCCACGGGAAGTGTTCAGGAGATTATGGATATTGCTCCTGTTGCCCATCTTGCCTCCATCAAGACCAGGGTTCCCTTCCTGCATTTCTTTGACGGTTTTCGCACCTCGCATGAGGTGCAGAAAGTGGAAGAATGCCAGCAGGATGAGCTTGAAAAGCTGCTTGACAGGAAAGCCTTGCAGCAATTCAGGGATAGGGCATTGAACCCGGAGCACCCCGTGACAAGGGGTACAGCTCAAAACCCGGATATTTACTTCCAGACCAGGGAAGCTGCCAATCCATTCTACCAGGTTGTGCCAGACGTTGTTGAGGAATACTTGCAGGAACTTTCCAAAATTTGCGGAAGGGAATATCATCCCTTTACCTATTATGGCGCTCCCGAAGCAGAGCATGTCATTGTTGCCATGGGATCCATTACCGAGACCATCAAGGAAACCATTGATCATAAAATGGCCAAGGGAGAAAAGGTGGGATTGATCAGCGTGCATCTGTACCGGCCTTTCTCTGCCAAATATTTCTTCAAAGTGCTGCCAAAAACAGTGAAGCGCCTGGCGGTTCTGGATCGTACCAAGGAGCCCGGTGCGAACGGGGAGCCTCTTTATCTCGATATCAGGGAACTTTTTTACGGACAGGAAAAGGCGCCGATTATTGTCGGTGGCCGTTACGGACTTAGTTCGAAAGACACCATTCCTGCGCATATCATTGCTGTTTATGAAAACCTGAAGCGTGCCGAACCCAAGAACCAGTTTACCGTCGGAATTGTGGATGATGTTACATTTACATCACTGCCAGTCGGTGAAAACATTGACGTATCCCCGAAGGGGAATTATGCGGCCAAGTTTTACGGCATTGGGGCCGATGGTACTGTTGGGGCGAACAAAAACTCCATTAAGATTATCGGGGATACCACCGACAAATATGCCCAGGGTTATTTCTCTTACGACAGCAAGAAATCCGGTGGCATAACGGTTTCTCATTTGCGTTTCGGCGACAGCCCGATTCGCTCCCCCTATTTGATCAACGCGGCTGATTTTGTGGCCTGTCATGTTCCGGCTTACCTGGAGAAATACGATATGCTCCACGGCTTGAAGAAAGGCGGGACATTTCTTCTTAACTCCATTTGGGATGAAGAGGAGACCAAAAAACGCCTTCCCGACCACATGAAGAAATTCATGGCCGATAAGAACATTCAGTTTTATATCATTAATGCCACCGAAATTGCAGAAAATATCGGCCTGGGCGGTCGCACCAACACGATCATGCAGAGTGCCTTCTTCAAGGTGGCTGAGGTGATTCCTTACAAGCAAACGGTGAAGGAGATGAAGGACGCCATCAAGAAATCCTATGGCCGCAAGGGCGAGGAAATTGTCCGGATGAACAACGCAGCCGTTGATGCCGGAGGAGATGTCGTTAAGGTGGAGATTCCAGCTGACTGGAAGAACATCAAAGTGAAGGATGAAAAAGCCGATCTGAAGGTGCCCGAATTTATTCGCAACATTGTTTTCCCGATGAACAGCCAGAAGGGGGACGATCTTCCCGTCAGTGCATTCGTTGGCCGTGAAGACGGTACATTTCCACAGGGAACCACAGCGTTTGAGAAACGAGGTATTGCCGTGCATGTACCCGAATGGATTCATGAAAACTGCATCCAGTGCAATCAGTGTTCCTATGTTTGCCCGCATTCGGTGATCCGTCCTTTCCTGCTGGACGAGAAGGAAATGAAGAAGGCCCCTGAGACGCTGACCGTAGTTGATGCCAACGGCAAGTCGCTCGCCGGCCTGAAATACCGCATGCAGGTCAGCCCGCTGGATTGCACCGGTTGCGGCAACTGCATCGAGGTCTGCCCCTCCCCGAAAAAGGCACTTGAAATGAAACTCCTGGGCGACCAGTTGCATGAAGACAAGCACTGGGACTGGATTACCCAGCATGTGACCTACAAGGATACCTTGCTGAACAAGGAGCAATCGGTGAAGAATTCCCAGTTTGCCCAGCCATTGTTTGAGTTTAGCGGTGCATGCGCCGGTTGCGGGGAAACGCCTTACATTAAGCTGATTACTCAGCTGTACGGTGACCGGATGATGATCGCCAACGCCACAGGCTGTTCTTCCATTTATGGCGGATCGGCTCCGGCGACCCCCTATACGGTTAACAAGGATGGACATGGGCCTTCCTGGGCCAACTCTCTGTTTGAAGACAATGCTGAATACGGGTTTGGTATGGCCACCGGGGTGAAACAGCTCCGCGACAGGATCGCGCGTTTAATGGAAAGGGGATTGGAAGGCGACATGGCCTCCGAAACCAAGGAAGCCTTCAAGGACTGGCTGGCAGCCATGAACGATGCCGGCAAGAGCAAGGAAGTGTCGGAAAAAGTCCTGGTTCAGCTTAAAAAGGAAAAGGATCCTGTTGCCAAAGAGATTCTCGATCTGAAGCAATACCTGGTGAAAAAATCGGTATGGATGTTTGGGGGCGACGGATGGGCCTATGATATCGGGTATGGCGGTCTGGACCATGTGATTGCCTCGGGAGAGGATGTCAACTTACTGGTACTCGATACCGAGGTTTATTCCAATACCGGCGGACAAGCCTCCAAGGCAACTCCTGTCGGCGCCATCGCAAAATTCGCCGCCGCTGGTAAGCGGGTGCGGAAGAAGGACCTGGGACTGATGGCCATGACGTATGGTTATGTGTATGTAGCACAGGTTGGTATGGGAGCAAACCAGAACCAGTTTCTAAAAGCGGTCAGGGAAGCGGAAGCATTTCCCGGTCCATCGGTGATCATTGCTTACTCACCCTGCATCAACCACGGCCTGCGCAATGGCATGGGTTCAACCCAGCAGCAGATCAAGAATGCCGTTGAGGCTGGTTACTGGCAGCTGTACCGCTACAACCCTGAATTGGAAAGTGAAGGGAAAAACCCCTTCCAGCTGGATAGCAAAGAGCCCGATTGGAGCAAGTTCCAGGCATTTCTTGGTTCGGAGGTCCGTTACAGTTCCTTAAAAAAGGCATTCCCGAAAGATGCGGAAACCCTGTTTAAGGCCGCCGAAGAGAATGCCAAATGGCGTTACAATACTTACAAGCGCCATGCATCCATGGATTATTCGGAAAAGGGCGAATAACCCACCCTGCATAAATAAACAAAGGGCCGTCTTTCTTTGAAGGACGGCCCTTTGCCTTTTCTGCACAGCTGGCTATTGCCACGGTTGTCTGATGAGACTTGTTCCGAAACGCGATCAGAACCTGGGGTTATAAACTCCTGTTGACCCCGATCCAAAGGTGTATGAAAGGCCGATTGACCCCGATATCTGGTAGCTGGTCGATTGCCGGCTTTGCTCAAGCAGAATGTCTTCCAGCGACAAATCACCCAAAGGAATGGCAACCAGGTCGTTGATCAGTTCAAGGTCGGTGCTCAGTGAGATGGCGAACCCCTGGAAAATGCGCAGGCTCAGGTGGCCAAAAATGGATGCGCGGTTGGCGGTGAAATCATGAAAATAATGGGAACCCGAAATCCCTGCACGAACCGATCCCCATGGTTGCTGAAATCTGGCAGATGCCTGGATCGAGTGCCCGAACAGGAATTCTTCTGTCTTATTGAATATCGTCCGTTCCAGATAATTAAAGTATCCGCCGCCAATCCGGTAGGCGAAAGTTATTGAACGCTTGGTGGCTTCCTGGTATGGGAAAAGGCTGTATTCAATGGCCGGTTTCAGCTCGGCGTTGAACTTAAAATTGTGGAAGGTGCTGGACAGCATACTGGAAAAGAGTCCGGCCGACCAACGGTTTGAAATGCTGTGCACCAGGGAACCGTCAAACCCGTTGCGGTGGGATACCCTCGTGATGGTGGCATCATCGGTTACATAGTTGCGCTCATTATAATTGAAGTAGGGTCTGATTTGTATTTTAATTTCGTCTGTCCTTTTCTCCGCACTGAATCCATACCTGAAATTCATGGAACTGCTTTTTTCTTCCTTGTTGAAATTCCCCCCTGCATAAATTTCAAATACCCAGTTTTTCCAGGCATCCTCTTTGGGGCCATCCTCTCGTCTTACCTCCCCTGCGTCGTATGAAAAGTTTACCTGGACAAACGGGGCCATGCTGGATCCCGCAATATAGGGTGCCAGGCCGATTTTCAGCACATTGGTATAGCCCCTCCGGTTCTGATCGGCCGTATTGGTTGAGGGGGCCCAATACCTCAATTCGTTGATCATGCCCGAAAAGGGCCCCGAGCCCAGTATAGTCATTATATATGAGGTTCCGGTGCTGCCTCCTCCGTGCCGGGTAATGATGACATGGACCTGGGCAAGCTCTTTGTCCCGAACGTAGTTAACCAAAGGGATTTCCTGCTGGATAAAATCGGTATCACACCATCGCGGACAG
>JAWLHS010000130.1:0-7192 GCA_041690235.1 Bacteroidales bacterium | reverse complement strand
TACGCCCAGAAGCCTTTCTTTCAATTCGTTCGAATAGGTAACGACCGAGCCTTTGAAGTAGGCCGAACTTCCTGCAATGCTGGTGATCCTGTGGGCAATGTATCCCCCGGTGCAGCTTTCGGCCAGTACAAGGGTTTTTTTCTTCTTTTTAAGCAGGGTGCCCAGTAGCTCCTCGAGCCGCTGGTTGTCATGACCCCAGATATACTGTGGAATGAGGGCCTGCAGCTTATCCACCTGCTGGAGGATTTCCCGGGAAAGAATGGCTTTGTCTTCCCCGCGGCCGCTAAGGCGCAGTTTCACCACACCGGGAGAGGGGAGATAGGCCAGTTGGATGGATGGGGGCAAACGGTTTTCCCAGTCCGAGAGCATTTCCGAAAGGAAAGATTCCCCGATGCCATGGGTGAGAATGGTTTTGTGCATGATATGCTGTCCCTTGAATCTTTTTCTCAGCTTCGGGATCAGCTGGGTGCTGACCATGGATTTCATCTCGTGGGGAACCCCGGGCATAAATACAAAGATACTTTTTTTCCGCTCCAGCCACAGGCCAGGAGCGGTTCCAAAGGCGTTCCGAAGGATTTTGGCCTTTTTGGGAACCAGGGCCTGCTGACGGTTGGTTTCAGTCAGGTCCAGGCCCCTGGCCCGGAAAAACAGCGCTATATCAGAAAGCACCGTATCGTTTATTGCCATTTCGGTTTCAAAAAACCTTCCTATGGCTGTTTTGGTCACATCATCACGCGTGGGACCAAGTCCGCCGGTCACCAGCACCACCTTTACCCTTTGCGATGCTTCATCCAGCATATCCACAATTGCATCGGACTCATCACCGATTGCCGTGACCCTTGCTACCCTGATTCCGGCTGCGTTTAATTCCCCGGCCAGCCAGGATGCGTTGGTATTGGTTGTTTGACCTATGAGAAGCTCTTCTCCAATGGAAATGATTTCTGCCTGCATGAACCAAGCGATTGTTTAATGACAACTAAGATGCATAAGGCGGTATTGCCTCTTATTGTTCGCAAATTATTGATTATTTTTGTGTATTGGGGGGTGGTCCCCGTTTTAATTTTTTTTTATGAAGTATTTTGAAGATTCTGAATTGATCCTCAATCCCGACGGGAGCATTTACCATCTGAGTTTACACCCGGAGCAGCTTGCCGGAACATTGATCCTGGTTGGCGACCAGGGAAGGGTGGAGCAGATCTCAGGGCATTTTGACCGGGTGGAACATAAGGTCATGAACAGGGAGTTTGTTACCCATACCGGGGTGTTTAACAACAAGCGGGTGACTGTTCTTTCGACGGGTATTGGAACGGATAACATCGATATTGTGGTGAACGAACTGGATGCATTGGTGAATATAGACCTGGAGAACCGGGTCCCGAAAAAGGATCATACCCCTTTAAACATCGTGCGCCTGGGTACTTCCGGGGCCGTACAGCCCGACATTGCCGTAGATACCTTTGTGGCTTCCGCTTACGGTTTGGGTTTTGACGGTTTGCTGAACTTTTACGAATTCGATGAATCCATACTGGAGACGGACATGTCAGAAGCCTTTATGGCGCATACCAAATGGAACCAGCGATTGGCCTATCCTTATATTGTGAAGGCTTCGCAAGACCTCCTTGAAAAAGTGGCCCACGACCTGGTCTCTGGCATTACGGCCACGGCCAACGGCTTTTATGGTCCCCAGGGCAGGGAATTGCGCATACCTCTTGCTTTCCCCGGCCTGAACCAGGGCATAGAAAGCTTTGAGTGGGCCGGCCGGCGAATCACCAACTTTGAAATGGAAACTTCTGCCTTGTTTGGGTTGGGTAAGATCCTCGGGCACAATACCCTCACCGTTTGTGCCATTATTGCCAACAGGGTTAGAAAGGAATACAGTCGTGATTACAAGCGAACGGTAGACGCCCTCATTGAGCTCGTCCTCGGGCGCATCACATCCTAGACCGACTCAAGATGGGAGAGGAAGAAAAAATCCGGGAAATTCTGGCATTGATCCGGTTGTTGGATGAACCGGACCGTGACGTCTTTTTGCAGGTCTCAGATAAGATCCATTCTTACGGGGCAGAGGTCGTCCCTTTTCTGGATCATGAATGGGAAAGCAACCCCGATGTTCTTGTGCAACAGCGCGCGGAATCTCTTATACAGCGCATTCAGTTTGACTCGGTGAAAGCAGATTTTGGATCCTGGATCCGGGGGGGGTACAGGGGTTTACTGGAAGCCTGCCTGATCATTGCCAGGATTCAATACCCGTCCCTTCAAGAGGAGGAAGTACATCAGCATATTGCCAAAATCCGTAAGGACGTCTGGCTGGAGATCAATGAAAACCTTACGGCGCTGGAACAGATCAAGGTGTTCAATCATGTTTTCTATGAGACCCATGGGTTTACCGGCAACACCGAATTCATTCATTCGCCTGACAATTCATTCATTAATAAGGTGCTCGAAACTCATAAGGGCAATCCCCTGTCTATCGGGATCGTTTACCTGCTGGTCGCACAAAGCCTGGATATTCCCGTTTTCGGGGTGAATCTTCCGGAACATTTCATACTGGCTTATCTGGGAAATGGGGGGATGGACGATCCGCCAGACACCAGGCACTCACGGGTGCTTTTTTATATCAATGCCTTTGGCCGGGGAGCCGTTTTTTCAAGACAGGAGGTTGTGGCTTTTATTGAGCGGCTCGGTCATAAACCCAACCCCTCCTACTTTGAGCCCTGCCGCAATGAAGTTATCGTTGGCCGGCTGTTGAACAACTTGTTCAATGCCTTCTTTAAGGAAGGTGCATCTCAACAGGCGGCCCGGGTCGAACAACTCAGGCAGATGCTGAATGGCTGAATGCAGGGGATCTGTTAAGGAGTTGCCCGTGTTTATGGTTCCACAAGGGCTGCCTTGATCTTTGCAACCGGCAATTTTTCGCCCAGGCCCTCCTCTTCGATGGTTTTGAAAACAGATTCCGTGGAAACCGTTCCCGTTTTCAGGGCAAACATCAATACCGCAAAGATGGAAGCGTTTCTTGACCCGATTCCCCTGAAATTGTGACTGATGACTTTCGCCCCGGTGGGGGGGACTTCCAGACTGGAATCAATAAAGAGAATTCCCTTTCTCATGGCTTCGATGCGTTTTCTGTTGTGCGCCAGTCCGTCCGCCGAAGTAATCAGAACCATATCGGGAACACTGATTCCGTGGAAGTTGATGGCTCTGGGGGAGAGATTGATCTCTGCGGTGGAGAAACCGACACCTACTGTTACGGGATAGCTGCCTTTCTGGCTAACTTCCAGTCCCGAACGAATGGCCGCTTTGCTCAGGATGTTGGCTGCCAGTTGCACCCCTTCTCCAGCCGAACCACTGAGGACCATCGACATGGGATGCTTCAGGTAGTGTTTAAACTGCTTTTTGATCACAGGGGTTGCAGTGAGGAGGTCCCCGGCCTTCCTGCTTTGCTGCAGACTGAAACGATCGCGGCGGTTGATCCATTCTCCGGGTTCTTTTCCGGTTTCAGAGACAAGCCCGGCCAGTTTTTTTCCGGGATTGAGCTTGACCCCGTAACTCGGGCAGATTTCCATCACTTCGGTCAGGGAAAAGCCCTTTGTAGCGAAAGCCACGGCCAGTTTGTCCGAGATATCACCGATGCCCAGGATCCTTGACACGTAGGCGGCACCTGCCGAGTGTGACAGGGCACAAATATCATATCCGGCAAAGGGGTTTCCCTCAAATGAGGTTGTGGTCCGGAACCCGTGCGGGGTAAGCCCGCTGGTTTGACCGCCCGTCATACCATACAACATATTATTATGGACCACCACACTCATGTTGAGGTTCAGCCTGGCCGCCTCCAGCAAATGCTGAAGACCGATTGTGGCCCCCCCGTCTCCCAAAAATACGATTACTTTTTTATCGGGGTTTTCCAGGCCAAAAGTGATGCCTGCCCCCAGGGCAGCAGACCGGCCATGGAGTCCGTGAACGGTATGGGTGTTCAGGCATTTATCAATGATGCCGTGACAACCGATATCCGTTACCATGATGACATCCAGTGCATCATAGCCCATTCTTTCCAGGGCATTGGCCGTATGTTTTGCGATCAGGTCGTGCCCGCATCCCTTGCAAAAAGGCAGGGCATCCGTATTTAAAAATTTTTCCCTCATATAATAACCTCCTCCTGGATTTCCTGTGGGGTGATCATCTTGCCCAGACCGCCGGCAAAACGCAAACCATCCCTTCCGGCCTGTCCGAACAGCAGCGCACCCAACTGATTGTTCATGCTTTCTTCGACCACAAGGATGTGATCGTATTGTTTTGTAAGCTCCAGATAAACACCCGGCAGCGGGAGCAGGGTTTTGGGGTTGAGAAAAGAAACCCTGTCGCCACCTTCCCTGATGATAGTTACGGCTTCCCTGGCAGCGGCAGCGCTGATGCCATAGGCGACGACCAGGGTTTTAGCACCCTCTTGCTCATCCAACGCAAAATAGGTATGCTCTTTCATGCGGTTCACAATTTTCTTTTCCAGCCGCCTTGTGTTGGCTAAGGCTTCCGGGCTTGAATGCTGGAGGATGCCGGACTGGTCATGGGTGGAGGCCGTCATCCTTACCTGGTGCATTTCCTGGTTGACGGTCACGAAAGCGGGAACCATATTTTCAGGCCCGTAGGGTTTGTAGTCTGCATCTGCTGCAAGCTTCGGCCATTGCACAGGGAGAATCTCCTCCAGTTGGCCGGTATGAAAACTCTTCTGGGTCATGACCTCCTCTTTGGAAGTAAGCAGGATGACAGGGGTTCTCAAGGAAACGGCAATCTCGGCCGCTTTGGCAGGGAGTTTCCAGCAATCATCGAAGTCAGAGGTGGCCAGAACCGGTACCGGATGACCCCCCGAGATCATTCCCCTGAGCAGCAAAAGGTCGCCCTGGGCACCGCAGGTGGCCGTTCCCGTTGCCGGACCGAGGCGCTGGACAAGCACAATGACCATGGGCAGTTCCATCATGTAAGCCATATTTACCGACTCGAGCATCAACGCAAAGCCCGGGAAGGAAGTGGCCGTAACGGGCAGTTTGCCCGTAATCGAAAGTCCGGACATCCATTGCAGTGTGGTGATCTCATCGGGTGCCGAAAGCATCAGGTCCATGCGCTGACTGCCGTACAGGTATAGCAGGTTGGCCGGTGTGATCGGATAGCCAATAAACGCACCGGCCCCTGCCCTGGCCAGGGACTCAATGATCAGCCTGGACCCGTCGATCAACACCCGGCTGCCTTTATTCTTTTCGTGCATATACAACTCCTTTTTTCGTTAAACCTTCGGTTTCCTCATCGGTGAAGCCAAGCCATTTTTGAAGAATTTCACGGGTGTGCTCGCCATAATGGGGTGGGGGACTCATCTCCCGGATTGTCATTCCGGCGCCGGAGTTAAAAGCAATGGACCGAACGCCGCGGATCCCCCGTCCATCCGGATATTGTCCCTGCAGGAGCATCTCTTCCGATTCGGGAACCTCAAAAACTTCTTTCATATTGAATACCCCTCCGGCCGGAATCCGTCTCCGGGAGAGCAGCGAAAGAACTTTTTCCCGGGTGGTCTTGCCAATGAGGGACTGGATGATTGTGTTGATCTCTTCTTTGTTCTTCACCCGGTTTTGGTTTTTGGCAAAACGTTCGTCTTCCGCCAGATCCGGTCTCCCGAGGGCTTTGATCAGCTCCCTGAACTGCTTGTCGGTTCCCACGGCGAGCACGATCTCCTTGCCGTCGCTCGTACCGTATATGGTCCCGTAAGGTACGATATTCGGATGGTCTGAGCCCAGGCGCTCCGGGATGGCTCCTCCGACCAGCCAGTTTGTTGCCTGGTTGGCCAGTGAAGACAATCCGGCTTTAAAAAGGGAAGCTTCGATATACTGTCCCTTCCCGCTGCGTTCCTTTTGAAGCAAAGCCAGCAGTATGGCTTCTTTGAGATGGTGGGCGGCAAGCACATCCATCAGGGCCACCGGCATCTTGGTGGGAGGGCCGCCGGGTTCACCGTTCATGTATGTAAATCCGCTTTCTGCCTGAATGATGGCGTCGAACCCTGCCCTTGTGTTTTTAAGTCCATACCCGGTAATGTGGGCATATATAAGCTTTTTATTGTTTTTACCCAGGGTCGGATAATCCACCTTGAGCTTCTCGGCATCTCCAGGCTTGTAACTCACCAGAACAATGTCGCATTGGGCCGCCAGACGATAAACAATTTCCAGTCCCTCGGCCTCGCAAAGGTTGACGGCAAAGGAAGACTTGCCCCAGTTCACGCAGGAGAAATACCCGGAGATATCACTGAGGGAGGGTTCATTGGGCAGTTTCCACTTCCTGGTTACATCCCCATCGGTGGTGACATTCTCGACCTTAATGACAGTAGCTCCGAGTTCGGCAAAAAACATTCCGACGCTTGGTCCGGCCAGCACGCTTGCAAGTTCCAGTACTTTAATGCCCGCCAAAGGGCCTTGTTCCCGCATGGGTTTATTTTTTGATAACATGTTTATTTGTCGCCGGTTTCAGACGGCAGTTTTTTTGGTTTACGGGCGCCGAAGATATTTCCCAGTACAATAAACAAAACGGCCGCCCCGATCGCCATATAGGTATTTTCGATCACTGCCACCCCCAGGTTCTTGGCAATGATGTTACCGATTACGGCCAGGGTGCCTCCCATAAAGGCCCAGCGCACTCCTTCAATGGTAATCCAGCCGCGGCCGTAGATACCCATCACAATAACAATGGCTCCTATGGCACGGATTCCATACGAAATATAGGCGGTGTCCAGGATCGCTCCCGTACCGTAATAGGCCAGGGGTATGGTGACCAGGTTCACGATAATCACCAGCTTGCGTGCGGTGGAAATCAACTTCTGGTCCACCGCAGTCTGATTCATTAATCCGTGGTAAATGTCCTTTGTCGCAATGGTCACCACGGCAAAGTTTACAGGTCCCACGGTAGACAAAATGGCGGCAAGGATTCCCGCCAGGGCGATGCCGCCTAGTACGGGATGAATAAATTCCGGAGTGGTCATCAGCGTGGGCAGGATCATTTTCATCATTTGCGGATCTGCCAGAAAGGGGGCCGTGTCGAAATACTTTCCCGTCCTGGCAATCAGTCCGAGCAGCGCCACCATGATACCGAATGGGGCAATGATCAGGGAAGAAAAGATGGCCGCTTTTTTTGCAATGGCAGCAGATCGGGCGGCAAAAATGGG
>JAWLHS010000129.1:0-7206 GCA_041690235.1 Bacteroidales bacterium | reverse complement strand
AAGATCCGTTCCACGCCGATGTTACCGGAAATTTTCCGGACAGTAAAGGTTTCGGTGGTTCCCTGTCCACGGCGCTGAAGAACAACACCCTGAAAAGGCTGAACCCGTTCCTTGCTGCCTTCCCTGATCATATAGTGAACGGTGATGTTATCGCCGGCCTTGAATGCAGGCCAATCCTTCTTCTCCGAGAGGTCCTGCACAAAACTCATTATCTCCTTCTGGTTCATCGGTACAATATTTTTGGATTTTTCTTGCTCAAAATGGAGTGCAAAGTTAGGGAATTATTTCAAACATAAAAACAGTCCAGCCAATTTTATTGGCAATTCATTCAAAATACCGCAAAAAAGAAGGTTTCCCCCTACTCCTGGTCCCCAATCAGGCCGGGGCGGCGTTTTCCCGTACGCTGAATGGCTTGCTCCTGCCGCCACTCTGCAATCTTGCGGTCATGTCCTGACAGGAGCACATCCGGTACGGCCCATCCCTTATATATGGCAGGGCGTGTGTATACAGGAGGGGAAAGCAGGCCATCCTGGAACGAGTCCGACAGGGCGGAGGTCTCATCGCCCAAAACCCCGGGAATCAACCGGACAACAGCATCCGTAAGCACCGCAGCCGGAAGCTCCCCGCCCGATAATACATAATCACCAACGGAAATCTCCATGGTGATGAGGTGCTGGCGGATGCGTTCATCGATCCCCTTGTAATGCCCGCAAAGGATCATCAGGTTCTCCTTCATTGAAAGACTGTTGGCCAGGGGCTGGTCAAACATCTCCCCATCGGGGGTCATAAAGATTACCTCGTCATAGCTGCGCTGTGCCCTCAGGGAATCCATGCATCGCTCAATGGGCTCAATCATCATGACCATGCCGGCACCCCCGCCAAAGGGGTAGTCGTCGACGCGCCGGTGCTTATCCAGTGCATAATCCCGGATATCATGCAAATGAATTTCGACCGCTTTCTTTTCCACGGCCCGCTTAATGATGGAATGCGAAAACGGTCCCTGGAACATCCCGGGAAAAATGGTCAGAATATCAATGCGCATGCCGAAGGCTTTTGTGCAAAAGTACGCAATCCGCGGGATTTGTTTCACATACCTGAGTGGGAAAATCCTTCGGTTCCGTCCGCCTGCTTTTCAAAGACCCCCATCCCAAACAAGGCAAAATCATATTTAACCGGATCAGCGGGATCCAGTGCACGCAAATTCCCGGTAAGCTCTTCCACGGCCTTCCAGTCATTCTGTTTGCGTGTCAGCAAGCCCAGACTGCGTGCCACCCTTCCCGAATGCACATCAAGCGGGCAAAAAAGGTCCCTGGCCCGGAAGCTTTCCCAAAGGCCGAGATCCACCCCGTTCTCGTCCCTGCGCACCATCCAGCGAAGAAACATATTGGTACGTTTTGCGGCAGAGCCCTCTGCAGGATTGCCAAGGTGCTTGCGGGTCCTGTTCAGGTGCGGAACATCAAAAAACACCTTATAAAAATGGATGATGCCCTTTTTCAGGTCACGTTGTCTGCCGGCACCCGTCGAGAAAACACCCTCGAGTCCGCCATGGTTCTCATAGATGTTACGAAGGGAATAAAAAAAACACAGGAGGTCTAACTCATTAAAGGTGCGGTGGACATAACCCTTGAAGGGAAGCAGGTCGCGCTCGGTAAAGCCCTCGATGAAGGCCGCCGGACGGTAATCCATCAGCTTGACCAGCCGCATTCCGCTGGAGACGATGCTCTTGCGGTTTCCCCAGGCGATGCTGGCCACCAAAAAGGCAGCAATCTCCTTATCGGCTTTGATTGTAAACAGGTGCGGAATCGATATGGGGTCGGTGGAAACAAACCCTGGCTGATTGTACAGCGCCACCCTTGATTCCAACAATTTCTTCAGCACTCTGGCTTGGTCAGGATTCATGAAAAAGGGGCAATAATTTCGGCAGGGCAAGCCCTGCGCTCAGCTGCATTCAAATGGGTATACGCCATATCTCACCGTTTTGTTCCACAAAAAACAAATATTTCGTAGATTTGTCCGTAACCAAAGGCTTCCCAATGAGTATGACCCATAAGCAACTGATCCTTGAAACCATTGAAATGGCCGAGGCCAATGTTCAAAGCGGCAAAGGCGGTCCATTCGGAGCCGTGGTGGTGATGAACAAAGAAGTTGTCGGACGCGGGGTCAACCGGGTAACGGAACGGAACGACCCCACCGCCCATGCCGAAGTGATGGCCATCCGGGATGCCTGCCAGCGACTTGGTACCTTCAAACTGACAGGGGCAAGCATTTACACCAGCTGTGAACCATGCCCCATGTGTCTGAGCGCCATTTACTGGGCCCGCATTCAAACCATTTACTATGCCGCACAACACACGGATGCGGCAGCAGCGGGCTTCGATGATTCATTCATTTACAAGGAGATTCGCCTCTCTCCCCGCGACCGCAGCATCCAGGCCATACGGCTCGATTGTGAAGACGGCATCAGGCCTTTTAAGCAATGGATCGAACAGGAAGGGAAAATCGAATATTGATTGTTTGCCCGGACTTGAGGTTGGTGCCTGGAATCAGTAACTTTGTACATAGGGATTACCCGATGAAGCAAAGGCAGGTATTTCATGCATCATATTGAACCCCATTATTCATGGAGAAGCTACTACATTGCCGAGGAGGACGAGCGATCACCCTTTTATGGCAGGGAATACAGCGAATTTGAATTCACGCATGCCATTTACAACTACCTGATCCATCCCCAATGGGACGAGATCGGATCCTCCACCCTGTTCATCAAAATCCTGTTCGCCGATTATGAAACGGGATACTGCATCATTGAAATGATCGGCGAATGGAACGACTGTTTGCACAACGACATCATGTACCTGAAACGCAACATTATCGAGCCGCTCATCGGGCAGGGGCTGGACAAGTTTATCCTGATCGGTGAAAATGTATTAAACTTTCACTCGTCGGATGATTGCTATTACCAGGAATGGTTCGACGACCTGGAGGAAGGCTGGATCGTTGCCGTTAACTTCAGGGACTTTGTGGTCAAAGAGTTCGAACAGGCCAATATCGATTACTATATCGCCTTTGGGAAGGACTTCAATGATATTAACTGGCGCAAGTTCAATCCACTGCAGCTGTGCACGCTTATTGAGAGCCTGATGATCAAGCGATTGGGCCCTTAGGAACGCGGTTATGCCCCTGAATCTGCCTGGCCACCTGCTCCACCTGTGAAAAAAGATCATCCTCATCCACACCCAGCAGGTTTTTACCGGCCATCAGGACCTTGCCGTCCACGATCACGGTATCTACATCAGACCCCTTCAGGCTGTAAATAATCAGGGAGTAAACATTATACATCGGATGGGCATGTGGTTGATTCAGGTCGATCATAATCATGTCGGCGCGCTTGCCCGGTTCGATGGAGCCAATTTTCCTTTCCATTCCCAGAAGGCGCGCCCCTCCGATGGTGGCTGCCTCCAGGACGCTCCGGGCATCCATTACCGCGGGGTTGTTATGACTCAATTTATGGGATAGTGCGCAGGTACGCATCTCGTCGAACAGATCCAGGTCGTTATTGCTGGCCACCCCGTCGGTACCAATGCCCACCTTTACCCCCAGGTCAAGCAGTTGCGGAATGGGAGCCACCCCGTTGGCCAGCTTCATGTTGCACTGGGGGTTATGGGCTACCCCGACGCCCCTTTTCGCCAACAGCTCCATATCAGCATCCGTCAGATGAACGGCATGGGCAACGATCATATTTTCGCCCATCACGCCCATATTCTCAAGAAAACCAGTGGGGGTCAACCCGTATTTTTCCATAATCAGGTCGAATTCCCAGCGGGTCTCTGCCAGGTGGGTATTAAAAGGCAAGCCGTATTTGTCAGACATGTCCCTGGCCTTGCGGTAGACCAGGGGATCGGCCGAATAAATGGAATGAACGGCCATCCCGATTGTAATCAGGGGATGGCCCTGGTAGGCCTGGATCATCTTTTCGGTAAAGCGGAGGCTGTGGTCGGGAGTGGAACTGTTCGGGGCAGGAAAATCGATCAGGCTTTCCGATAAAACGGCACGCATCCCTGACTTCTCAACCACTTCGGCCATCTCATCAATGTGGTAATACATGTCGTTGAAGGTGGTGGTTCCGCTTTTGAGCATTTCAGCCACCGCCAAACGGGTTCCGAGCCGCACGTTTTGAACATTTGTGAACCTGGCCTCCAAAGGAAAAATATGGTCGTAAAGCCATTCTTTCAAGGGCATGTCATCGGCAAACCCCCTGAAAATGGTCATGGGGGAATGCGTATGTGCATTGATCAGTCCGGGCATCAACAGTTTTTTGGCACCGTCTATCAGGCGGGGTGCCGACCAGGCGTCAAGTATTTCCCGGGTCTCGCCCACTGCTTCAATGGCCCCGTCCTTTATGACAACGGCTCCGTTTTCAATCATACTGAACCCTGCATCCATGGTCACCACATAGGCGCCATAAATAATCATATCGGCCTTGAATCCCTTGCTTTTAAAACCTATATTTACCATATGGCAGCGTTACAACGACCTGAAATGGCCGGAGGCATGACAAAATTAACAATTTCAGCCAAAAAAGGTTTAGGCCACGAACGGGAAAGGTAAACCAGGGTTTTCTTCAGCCGGTATCCAGACAATCCGGATGATTGCCCCTTTTTTTGTATTTTAGTGCCCACATTGCGATTCGCAGAGTCATTGAAGTGTTAACACCAATAAACCATCCGATGATAGAAAAAATAAAAGAAACGGCCAGCTTCCTGGGTGAGCGGACCGGGCAGCATCCTGAAGCAGGGATTATTCTGGGCTCCGGGCTCGGCGGACTGGTAAAGGCCATTCAGGTGACACATGCCTTTGACTACAAGGACATCCCGAATTTCCTGACATCCACCGTGGTCGGACATGCAGGGAGATTGATATTCGGCAGCCTCGAAGGCAAACAGGTGGTGGCCATGCAGGGACGCTTTCATTATTACGAGGGGTATCCCATGCAGCAGGTCACTTTCCCCGTCAGGGTGATGAAATTACTGGGAATCAAGACGCTGTTTTTGTCGAATGCGGCCGGGGGACTAAACCCGGCTTTTGAGGTCGGGGATTTGATGCTGATTCGTGACCACATCAATATGTTCCCGGAAAACCCGCTGCGTGGGAAGAACATGGATGAACTCGGCACCCGTTTCCCGGAAATGAGCGAGACCTACAGCAAAAAACTGATTGGAAAAGCCAAACGCATTGCCGCGGAGAACCACATCAAGGTTCAGTCGGGTGTGTACATCGGAAGTCCGGGACCCACCCTGGAGACCCCGGCGGAATATCGCATGTTCAGGATACTGGGAGCCGATTCCACAGGCATGTCAACCGTTCCCGAGGTGATCGTTGCCCGCCATATGAACATCGACTGCTTCGGTATTTCAGTGATCACCAACCTGACTGAACCATCTGAAATGGAGCAGCCCACCACCCATGATGAAGTGCAGAATGTGGCAGAACAGGCCGAACCAAAAATGACCTTTATTTTCAGGGAGCTGTTAAAGGCCCTCTAGAGCCGGGAATAATATTGCTTCTCAAAGACCGTCCAGGTCTCCCCCTGATCGGCGGTTCGCAGCCGTTCAATCATGAATTGGCTGGGGTCGGACAAACTGATGCGGTACCTCATGGGTGTTTTTGCATCTCCCTGGGTGCTGTTCAGGTTTTCCATGGTTAGCACCCCCTCATCGAAATGACCTTCAAACACTTCCACGGTGGAGTAAAACCCATTGTAAACGCTTAGCTGATAGAGATCGCTTCGCCTGTTATAAGACCAGCTAAGAATACTGGTGGAGGGGAAGGCGGTTCCGTAAAAAATCTCAGATTGCAGAACGTCCCTGTGGGCCCAGTCAATGCTTGTGGTTGTACTGTCGGCGGCACTCCAGTTCCCCTGACGGTCAAGCAGTTCAACCCTCACCTCCCAGTCACCCCGCATTCCGTCAAGCTTAAGCATGGCCGGGCATATGGGGATGGAAAATACCGAGGCATCGAGTGCCGGATTGATTTCAAAGGCCTCGATCTCCGTAACGAGCAGGCGGTTGGCAAAGACGCGCTCCACGTAGAACGGGACGATCAACCCGCCGACTTCCCTGAAATCATCAAAGTAAGTCTCCGCCTGCATGGGCATGGCAAAATCGATCCATTGCGAAATGGCTTTGTATTCCAGATAGGTGTCTGCATGCAGATACCAGGTTTCAACCCGCTGGCCGGCCCGGGTAAGTTTTAATACCAGCAGATCCATCCCGTCAATGTTCTCTTCTCCAATAAATTCCACCTGGTGGCCTTTCTCCCGGTAATTAAAAAAGGGGGTTGCAAACTCAGCCTTTTGGTCAAACACGTTTTGCTCGGCCCTGTTCACCCGCCTGGGAAACTCAAAACCCTGCCACGGATCAATCGTCCACCCTTGCTTCCCGTCAAAACCCTCTTTGACAAACTGATGTCCGATGAAAAATTCCGAATAAAACAGCCCGGGTCTTTGAATCAGGGTCAGGAAAGGATTCCTCGAACTGAAATGGGTAAATTGTCCTGAGATTCGCAGGGATTCGACCCCATCCCAGTTGCTCCCGCCGCGGGCCTGAACATGACGGTCAATAATATCATCAAGCTTTCCGGCAAAAGAATGCATCGGCAACAGGCAAACGGAAAGAAACAAAACGAAAGAAAAAAGTTTTTTTGGGTTCATCTGGTCATGTTTTTTTGATTCTAGCTATGATTATCCGACTACAAAAGGAATGCCTGGCTGCAACTTACAGTTCAAAGCAAGCCATCTGGGTATGGTTTCTCACATAGATTCGTCCATTGGCGTAAGAAGGAGCCGTCCATGACCTGCCTTCGATGGCCTCCACCGAACCCATCTCAATATAGCCTTCGGGAGAGGCTTCCAGCATGGTGAGCACACCCAGATCGGACAATGCCAGCAACTTATCGCCGATGAGGATCAGGCTGCCTTTGCCCAGGCCCCGCTTGCCCCAGAGGCGTTTTCCGTCTTCAACTGAAATGCATTGAAGGCTGGCCAGGTGAAAACCGTAAATATGGCCATCATGGTAGACGGAAGAACTCCAGTCGTTTTTCATGGCGGAAGTGTTGAATACCTCTTCCACCACCTGCCCTGTGACTTTCACCATAAATCCGCCGACCCCATTGTTGGCTGAAACGAAGATCTTATCCGGTGGGATGAAT
>JAWLHS010000128.1:0-7250 GCA_041690235.1 Bacteroidales bacterium | reverse complement strand
AAACCGAAAAAACTGTTGTCACTGAACAAAAACCGGTATTCCAGTCCGACGTTCAGGTTAAAGGATCCAACAAATCGTGTCATGCCATAGGTCTCTTGTTGGCTCAGGGAAAGGGCCTCAAACCCTTCAAACGCAAGCCCGGCGGTTGTGATTAATGCGCTGCCCATGGTTTTTACAATCTCGATGCCCCCGTCGAACCCCAGGTGAATGCTTAAAAAACTCTTGCTTGTAAAATGCGTATTGTCGGCCACTACGTGGTAATAGTTGGGTGTGTCCCCAAACCCGATCATGAAATTGAAATTAAACACCGCCCGGTTGTGTGAGACACCGCTGATGATCCCAATCTGGGGATGGTTGCCCAGGATCGCCAGGTTGCTGTTTGGCCGCCACATGCCCCCATAAATGCCGAGATAGGGCCTGCGGGCCGCAATAAAACGGGTTTTTTTGTCCCTGTAGAGCGAATCGATGCGGGTGCCCTCCAGGCTGCCGTCATCGAGCCGCTTCATGGCTTTCGTAAAGTCGTGGGCGTAAAAATCAAGAAAAAACTGTTCCACCGGCTCCAGGCCGCTGTATCGCTGCAAATGCATGGCCAGGTTCCGGGTGAATGCGCTGAACATCGTGTCCAGGAGGAAGTAGGTTTGGTCAAAATAATCATAGTAATAAGGCTGGTCCTCATACTCTGTGACCATGTATCTGTAATCGTCCAGTAAAGTCAGAATGTTATCGGGATACCAGTTGTCAGAAAAAGTGTTTGTTTGGATTGTGTAAAGAATGCGGAACCTGACCAGGGGCTCGGGACCTTCACAATGCTCCTGCCAGAACCCCATCAGGGCAAAAAGGGTATCGGGCATGTTGTCGCGGTGGTACTGGGGAATCAGTCCGGTGGCCGACAACGCAATTTTTTCGCAGGAAAATTGCTGTTTTTCAATCAGGTGGGAAACATCGATTTCCTGGGCGGTGAGGGATTTTGTTTGCATCCCGATGACCGCCAAAAGCATTAAACACAAGTTGAAGCTTCGGCTGGGAAAGGAATGTCGGCTGGAACAATACGCCGGGAGTGTTTTTGAAGATTTCATCGGCCGGAGTTTTTTGTTTTTCCATCCAAAATTGGGCCAAACAAGTGAAGATTCAGGAGAAAAATAACAAAACTCCGGTACTTTCCCTGGGTGGGTTGTGGACAATGCGGGGATCAGAACCCGTATTTGATGGTGGCCAGGGCCCTCACATTGTCGGCAGTTTCGGTTTCCCCGAATTGAAACGTCTCGTCAGGTGAACCATAGGCGGCGACATCATACAGGAGCTCCAGGTTAAAGGATGCTTTTCCGTAGAACAGGCCGATACGCGGGGATATCCGGAACATGTACGCGATGTCTGATCCCCTCGCCCAGCTGGCTCCTGTCAGGCTTGTTTCAGATCCGGGGTTTTTTGAAAACCCGGCGAACAAACCCGCCCGGAATGGTTGGGTGTTGGTTTCAAGATCGGACCATACCGAGAGGTTGCGAATGCCGGCATAAGAGAAAATGTTCTTCCCCGGATCGGTCATTGCCGCTTCCCCGTATCCTCCCAGCATAACCAGATGGGCCATGTTCTCTCCGTATATGGCCTGAAGTTTTATGGAGGCTGCCGATCCCTGCCATTTGGCAAAGAGGTTACCCGAAAACCCGTCCATGGTTTCATTGGTCAGATAGCCCAAGCTTGTTGTGGTTCTGGGACGCAGCCACAAATACCCCAGGGATGCTCCGGCGAGAAAGCCCCGGGTTTCCAGGATCACCTGTCCGAAAACCTCGGGACGGCCGCTGTTCCGGATATAGGCCGAGCCGGTTCCCGCTGGTCCTGGCGAGGCAAAGTCGCTTTGCGTAATTAGTACGGCGGTCAGGCTGAGGGCCCCGGTTTTATGGGTCAGGCGTAGTTGCGGGCCCCTGTTGAGCACGTGAAAGGGCACCCCGCTACCGAAGGCAACCACACCGGGATAGCACTGGACCACAAAGAGCGGGTGCCAGTATTGGCCGGCCAGCAGCTCCGTGTTTTCCCAGTTTAACCGGATCAGTGCGTGACGCATACGGATCAGGTTGAATTTATCCTGTCCGGTGCCCATAAAGTCGACTTCCACAAGGGCGGATGACCGTGCCCCGAAAACCTCCGGTCCGGTTATCCCGGCCTGAAGCCTCGACGACAACAAAGAGAAGGTCGTGGAATGAACGGCGTTCAGGTCCTGCCCGTCGGGGTCTTTCTGCACCCGGGCAGGAAACAAGGGGACGCTTCCTTCCCTGGCGGAGATCATCTGACGAGAATCAAAGAAGAATTCTGCATTGACGTACCCGCTGAAACTGAACTGAAAAAGGGGACCGCTGCTTTGTGCCCGGCCAAAACCGGGGATGAGGCAACACAAGATGACGAAAAACTTTTTGGTGTCCATGGTCTGTATTGGTGTTGGGGGTTTTGTCCGGATAGTTATGTGTTCAAAAGGTCGGTCCGGCTTCAAACATGCGCCTTTTATCATGCTTCAGGCAAATGTAATGATTCCTCCTGTTGCGCCATATCAATCCATTCTGATATTTAGAGAATTTTCACTTAACTTTGCGGGATAAGCCCAATGACCAAATTTTTTATTAGAAATCCCATGAAAAACTTTTTTTTCTTATTGGCCCTGGCCGGCCTGATTGGTTGCACCCAGTTGCCGTCTTCATCTGTTTTGATCAGCGGAAACCTGGAGAATCACTCAGATGTTCTGCTGGAGTATACCTATTTGAATGAGTATATCAACAACGACCGGGTCGTTCTGCCCATTGAGCCTGATGAGAGCGGATCCTTTGCGCTGGCTTTGGATTTCGATGAGGCCGTTTACGGGACCCTGAGGGCCGGGCGGACCAATATCCCATTGTTCCTTGAACCCGGTGACGACCTGAGGATAGAGGGAAATGCCGCCGAGCTTCTTGAAACCATCGTGTTTTCAGGGCGGGGAGGGCAGGCCAACGCCTTTTTGGTGGCTTGTCAGAAAGAATTGGAACCCCGTATTGGTGAGCGTTTCGTGGCGGAACAAAGCCGTACGCTGGGACCGACCCACTTTTCCTTATTGCTTGATAGTGTCGTTGTCCAGAAAATGGCCTTTTTAAGTGACTGGGAACAGGATGCTGATTTCAGTGAGGTGTTCGTCCATTTTTATGAAAGCCAGGTTTTGTATGACAAATACCAGAAATTGCTGAGTTACCCGCTACTCAGGCAACGCCTGGACCAGTTGGAGGAACCTCCGGTGATGCCGGAGGGATACTACGATTTTTTGCAGTCGGACGACATTTTTGACGCCTCCCGCCTGAACAGTCCGGCTTACGTGGACTTCCTGATGCAATACATTACCCATTACCAACAAGTGATGGGATACCCGTCGGATGAGGAAGTTTCCATCAACAAACTGCATTATGATCTGGCATCAGAAGCCCTGCCGGGTGCATCCGGGGAATATGTGCAGGCCGTTTACGTGAGCCGTGAGCTGAATTACGGGGACCTAGAAACGGCCAATGCCATGTATGAGGATTTTATGGCAAACAGCCGGGAAGCCTCTTTCAAAGAAGCATTATCCGACAATTATGAAGCGATTAAACGGCTTGACCCCGGCAATCCGGCTCCGGATTTTACCATGACCGACATCAATGGCGCGGAAATTTCTCTCCATGATTTTCGCGGGAAGGTGGTTTACCTCGATTTCTGGGCCAGCTGGTGCGGTCCCTGTATGCGCGAAATGCCCTATTTCAGAGAGCTGAAGGAGCGCATGGCCGGGGAAGAAGACCTGGTTTTCCTCTATATCTCCATTGATACCGACGAGCAGGCCTGGCGCACCACGGTCGAACGCAACCAGATCACCGGTGTACACCTGAACACCCCCGGAAGGGAAAGGGGCGTTCCGGTGCTCTACAACGTGAAATGGATCCCCAGTTTTTTTATTATCGGCCGTGATGGCAACATCTTCGATAACCGTCCCCCGAAACCCAGTGATCCCGGCATCGATGAAGCCATTCTTGAAGCACTGGGGCAAAATGTTTAAGCAAACCAATTTTAAAAATCACTCATCCCTAACAGCTATTCCATGAAGAGAATTTTGTTTTTACTGCTTGCCGCCGGTTTGTTTGCATGCAGCAATCCCGCAGCGGATACCGCCAGTATTTCCGGTCTGGTTGAGAATCCCACCGCCGATGAGGTGGAGGTTTTTTATTATAAAGAATTCCTGACCAATTCAATGGAAACCGTTACCCTGGAACTGGATGCCGACCATGCTTTTTCAGGTCAGATTCCGCTGGACGAAGCCCGCTTTGTTTATGTCAGGATGCCACAGCGTACCATTCTACTGTACATGCAACCCGGAGCCGATGTCCATGTGGCCTTTGATGCCGCCGATCCGGAAGTCCTGCCTGTCATTTCCGGTGAACAGGTCCTCGAAAGCCAGTTTATGGTGGCTTACAACCAGGACATTGAGCGCCATTTCGGCAGGGCCCTTGTCATGGAGCGCATCCCCGACCTCGACCCGGAAGGTTTTTCCATGTATATGGACTTTGTGTTTGAAGAAAAAATGGATTACCTGGAAAACTTCGAAGGCCGGGACCAACTGGATCCGAATTTTGTAAAGACCATTCAAAACAATATCCTTTATGAAAAATACGGTTTGCTGATGGAATATCCAAGGTATTATGCCTACCTGAACCAGTTGGCTGAAGCGCCTGAGCTGCCCGAGGGATATTATGCATTCCTGGAGGAAGAGGGACTGTTCCACGACGATTTTATTGCTTCGCGGCCTTACCTGAGCTTTCTGGGAGGTTATAACAATTACCACATGGAGCTGGATAACGCCATGGAAAACGAAGACCGTTCCTATTTCCAGGCCCAGTTTGACTATGGCAAAAAGTTGTTTACCGGCAAATCCCGTGATCATATGCTTAGCCAGGCCGTGATGTCCGCCCTGAGCTTTGCACCGTTTGAAGAAGCACAGGAGCTTACAGACGAATATTTTGAACTCGCCTCCGACCCGCTTTACCGCGACCTGGTGACCAGGGAGTATGAAACCACACTGAAGACCTCGCCCGGCAATCCCGCCCCGGACTTCACCCTGACGGACATCAACGGGGATGAAGTATCGCTCTCTGATTTTCATGGCCAGGTGGTTTACCTGGATTTCTGGGCAAGCTGGTGCGGTCCCTGCATGCGTGAGGTCCCCTTCGCAAAGGAGCTGAAAGCCCGCATGGAGGGGCAGGATGACCTGGTGTTTTTATACATTTCGATCGATACCGATGAAGAAGCATGGCGGAACGCCGTGGCCGAAAAGAACATTCAGGGCGTGCACCTGAACGTACCCGGTGGACGTGCGGAAGTTCCTTCCCTTTACAATGTAAAGGGTGTCCCGACTTTTTTCATCATCGGACGGGACGGCAATATCTTTGATAATCGTCCGCCCAGGCCATCCAACCCCGCCATTGATGAAACCCTGATGACTGCATTGCAGGCGCAGGGCGCTGCCTGATGGCTACTTCCGGTCGGGCAGCATAGAGATGGGACTATTCCGGCGGGGAGGTGAAGTATGAGAAGAAACGGATTGACCCTGAAGGGGTGCTGTTATTGGGTAGAAACGGAGTGGCCCCGTTAGGGGTGCTGTTATTCGGCGTTTACGGCGAAGTACTGCTCAATGCCTGCCAGGTCGTCTCCGGGCAGACGAATGTCCCTGATGACCCGCCCCCGTTCGAGCAATATGATGCGGTTACAGATCTCGGTGATGTGGTTCAGGTTGTGGCTTGATAAAAGCATGGTGCTTCCCCTGGCCAGGTTTTCATGCCGGAGTATGCGCTTGATCAATATCTGGGAGCTTGGGTCCAGAAAGTTGAAAGGCTCATCGAGTATCAAAAGGGAAGGCTGAACAATAACGGCTGCAATAATCCCGATTTTTTGCCGGTTGCCGGTGGAGAACTGGCGGATGTATTTTTGCTGTCCCAGAATTTCCCCGTTCATGAATCGCCCGAATGGCTCCAGTCTTTCATCGACCGCCGCCCGGGACAACCCGTAAAGTTTTCCGGAAAAATAAAAGAATTCTTCCGGACTCAGAAAATCGATCAGGAAGCCTTCATCCAGAAAGCTTCCTGTTTTGGTTTTCCAATGGTCGCTACCCGCCACTGTTCGGCCATGGATCGCGATCTCCCCGCGGCTGGCCTCAATCAGATCCAGAAAGAGACGGAAAAGTGTGGTCTTTCCGGCCCCGTTGTTTCCAATGACACCCACCATTTCTCCGGGCTGAATATGAAGGGCCGGTATATCCAGAACCAATTGTTTCCCATAGTATTTTTGCAGCTTGCTGAGGTTGATTTCCATGGTTATTTTTCCCTGTATTTGTTCAGGTTACGGTATTTCTTACTTGTAAAACGCCCGGCCACATCGGCCGTCCACCAACGGCTAAACCCCACAAAAGCCAGTCCGACGACCCCTGCCGCCAAAGAAAAGCCCATGGGGCGCTCCAGCGGAATCATTCCGCCAATTATAAATAACGGAATGGTGGTCATGAAGATCAGAATGATGGTAAAGAACAGGGCGCCACTGTTGCCTTCAAAATTAAAAAATGCCTTTTGGTTGGGATCTATTCGCGTGGAATTGCCCAAACCGGTGTAAAACAACATGCAATAAACGGGGCCCACGGCATACAGAAACACGCCCAGCAGAAAGGGGAAAGTCCCGGGTTTCCAGATCAGAACAAAAGGCATGAGGATCAAAAACTGCAACAAGGCCAGCAAAATATGGAAGGTGTATTTGGCCCTTATGAACGTTTTCAGCTCAAAGCCTTTTGTCCCGATAAAATCAAAAAACCGGCTTTCCCAGGAAAAAACGTACTGCAGGTGCATGAACCCGTAAGAGCCCATCCCCATCAGCAGAATTGGAGTCATTGGAGGGAGGTTTCCCGGCTCCGTTGTGAAAACCAGATAAAGAACCACCGGGATTAAAAACGGGATCTGCATGATGTTTTGCCTGGATCGCTTGTTGCGGCTGATCAGCTTCCATTCCAGATCCAGGTAGGGCCCCATACCGGGAAACCTGGAAAAAATCTTTTCCGGGATTCCCCCCGAAGCCCACGCCCGTGTTCCGCTTTGCCCGGACAGGTCATAAAAGCTTGATTGCAATCCTTTTGAGGCCAGGGGCTGGATGAGGGCTATGAAGGAGAAAAGGGCAAGGAAAGCAGCCGGATGCCCGGCAAGCAGTACCGAACCCAGGTTTGCCGAAAGACC
>JAWLHS010000127.1:0-7363 GCA_041690235.1 Bacteroidales bacterium | reverse complement strand
AGACACACAGATTGAAAAAGACTATGTCCTTTCCTGGATACTTCAAGGGATTGCTAATCATAAGCGACTTTCAAGAGCAATGGTTTTCAAAGGTGGAACAGTTTTGAAGAAAGTCTATTTCGAAGATTACCGGTTTTCAGAAGACCTTGATTTTACCTTAATCGATAATGACAATTCAACTGAAAAAATCTTCGACTGGTTTACTGAAGTTTTTGAATATGTGCGGGAAGAAGCCAATATCCCACTTGAAATCATCGGTCATAATAAACATGAAGATGGAGGAATAAATTTTTACATCAGCTATATTGGCCCGCTAGGAGGCTTGGGTGTAAACAAAAAAATAAAAGTTGATGTTTCCAGAAGTGAACAACTCGTGTTCGACCCCACGGAACGAAGCGTTTTCTTAGGGTATTCCGATCAAGAGGAACATCAACTACTGTGCTACCCCATTGAGGAAATCTTGGTCGAAAAGTTGCGTGCTGTAATGCAACGCATGCAGGCGCGTGATTTCTATGACATTTGGTATCTGCTGGAAATCCATAGAATGGATGTTGCGCTTTACCTAAATGAGTTCAAAGCGAAATGTGAAAATAAGGAAATTAATCCGACTGATTTTCACAACAAACTTGAACAACGAATGCCACAGTACAAGGGACGCTGGAAATCCTCCATGGCAAGCCAAATTCAGAATTTGCCAGATTTTGACCAAATGGCCAGGGAGGTTAGCCGGCAGTTAAAGAAACTAGCGTTTTAAGAATCGCTAGCGTGGGTTGCAACCCTCCCCAAAAACCCCGTTTTTTAAACATACGGAGTTGCAACCATTTTTCCACAAAAACGGCCGCTCCAAAACACCAGTGCTTACAAGGGATACAGAAAATGAAGAAATAAAAAAAGGGGTCGAAATCGACCCCTTGTCCCGGATGGCTCCCCCTGTCATGGGAAGTTGCAACATTGAACCGGAATTTTACTACCCTTAACGGGAATGTTTTAACAGGTTTGGGGTAGGACAACTTCCTTTAATCTTGGGGGAGGACCACAATAAGGTTGGAGGATCATTGCATCCCCAGGGCTCCAGCCCTCAATGACATCACCTTAGGCAAGAAATTAGTTCCAAGAGCTGGTCGCATTGGTGGCGAAAGTACTCCACCTACCCTCCCTGATTCTTAATGCCAATGGCGCAGGGATGTGGATTTTTTTCATAAATTGGACGCAAGGTTTTACGCCTTTAGATAGGTGGACCTTAACTTGCACGACACTTAATTGCACGACACTTAATTTGCACGAAATGAGAAAATTTCACTTCTTTCTTCTATTTGCGTTCCTTGTTTCTTGCGCTGAAATGCAATCATCAGAAAACCCATCCGACGAAAATGGTCAGGCCACATTGACCGTTGAAAACACGTCCATTATCGTTCTTGGAACCCTGCAGGACGCAGGCTCCCCGCATATCGCATGCACCAGGGAGTGCTGTGCAGACCTGTTTGAAAACCCCACCATTCAAAGGCAGGTTGTTTCGTTGGGACTGATTGATGCCGAACACAACAAAACATATTTGTTTGAGGCAACGCCAGATATTGCCAGGCAAATGAAACTGCTTACCAGTACAGGCAATAAGGGGGCAGGGGAACTGGTGGATGGGATTTTTCTAACCCATGCTCATATCGGCCATTATACTGGTTTGATGTATTTGGGAAAGGAGGCGATGAATGCCCAAAACACATCTGTTTATGCCATGCCCCGAATGAAAGGCTTTCTCATGGGAAACGGGCCCTGGGACCAACTGGTATCTTTGAACAACATCCGACTATATGCATTGCAAAACGAAGCGCCGGTCAAACTCTCAGCGCATATTGAAGTGACCCCGTTTTTGGTTCCTCACCGGAACGAATATTCTGAAACAGTCGGGTTTCAGATTAAAGGTCCGACGAAAACCGCATTGTTTATCCCGGATATCAATAAATGGGACATCTGGGATAAAGACATCGTGGAGGAAATAAAGAAAGTGGATTACGCATTTTTGGATGCCACATTTTACAGTGGCAAAGAAATCGGTCACAGAGAGATAAGCCAGATCCCGCATCCTTTTATTATTGAAAGCTTTGAGACCTTTAAGGGTCTCAGCGCAACAGACAAGAACAAGGTTGTTTTCATTCATTTCAATCATACCAACCCGGTGCTGAATCCGGAAAGTGAAGAAGCCCAAATGGTCGTTGAAAAGGGGTTTAGAATTGCAAAAATTGGTGATGTGTTTGCATTATAATCCCATGCCAATAAACAGGCTTCCGGTTCACCCCATTGCTTGGTGGCAGCCATAGAATGAACAAGGCAACAGGTAAAACCAATGTTAACAATCTTTTACATTCAGGCTCCGGGGCCAACAGAATGAACATTGAAATTTAAACAAAAAAGTTGAAGAAAATGAGGTCGCACCGGGTAAAGTGCGACCTCGCTTTCTGGTTAAACTGTGTAATTATTTTTGGTAAAACACCTTGCCGTTGAAGGAACGGTCTCCCATAGTCATCCTGTAAATAATCATTTGAGTGACATTGCTCTGTGGTACATATTCAATCCGGTAAAATTGACCGGCTGACAGGTTCTCCTGGAAAAGAACCTTGATCATTCTTCCCGTGGCATCGAATATTTCAAGCCTTGAAGCAACATCCGCAGGCGCGGTGAAGTCAAAATAAAGCCTGTCAATAAAGGGATTGGGAAAAACATCGAAGGAATAGTCCCCTGCAATTGCGATCTCTGCCGGTGTATTGTTGGATAGCTGCTCTCCCCCTTCATCATCCTTGGCAGGTTTGACCACCAGGTTCCCGCTATCAAGCGTCTGTTCTACAGGCAAATAAGCATCATTGTCCCATTTGTTCGTGAACCAAAGCCCCCCGTCCCGTTTCCAGATGGTAATGGATACAAGGTCTTCCAGGCCGGGCTCTCCGTTATCGGTCATGGTGAACTGCATGGTGGCACCACCACCGCCGATCACATCAACCGGATGGTCGGGATCCGTAATGTCCTGAAGACTGCACTTGCCGGTAAAGACCGCCTTATTGCCATTTACCGTCAGGGAGCTCATCACATTTCCCTTGGCCTGGTAAACGTGCAATCCGTCCGCTTCGGTTCTGCGTATGATGGTATTGATATTTCCCCTCAGGTTGGTCATTTTCTTATTGTACCTTACATTGAAACCGAAATTGTTCTTCGAACCAACATCGCCTGCAGACAGTCCCATTGGATTTTCGAGAACGACATATCCTCCTCCCGAGATGAAGTCGGATGCAGGTTTACCTACGGTGACCAGTGCTTCTCCATCGCAATCACCTTCTGTATCATTGGTGTAATACCCAACCAGCCGTACCCTTATGTCATAGACACCCACAGCCACCTGGTTCCATTCGTAGGAAGCAGCGCCGATGTTGGATGACGCACCGATTTCACCTATGGGCAGTTCGCTGTTCACTTCGGTGACCGGGATAACGGGCACGGTAGCAATCTCCCTGCCGTCGGCAAGGAACTGCACGAAGGTTGTGTTGAAAAAATCACCGGGATATCCGTCGTTCTCTTCCACGATGGTCGCTGCCAGTACCACGGTTGCTTCATTTGAGTTGACAGACCCGGTGGATGCATAATACACCCCGGCATAAATGGCGCAGGCGTTTTCGGGAAGGACGGTCAGGTCGGTCGTGGCGTTCTCCACTTCAAAATCCTCGTGGATGCCGCTAAAGATGGCAGTGACCAGCTTGGGGTTTTCCGCTGGACCCGGGTCCATGCCCCCTTCATATCCGGGATATTCCAGCAGCGTGTAAGTTGCCGAGGCTGTCAGCAGTCCGCCTTCGACAAGGAGTGGAACAGGTTCACCCATTGGTTGTGCCCCCACAAAGAATGTGACATGGGTGGCAGCCGCTCCTACGCCCGCACAAGCCCCTCCCTGGATAGTGGCCGTGAAGGTTACCGGATCACTGTATTGCTGCTGATCAGGGGAAACCGTCACTTGCGTAATGGTGGTGATCTTATTCACGTTCACCTCCATGGAGCAGTCGCTTGTGTTGCTGCTGTAGTCCTCAGCCTTCCAGGTGACGGTGGTCACCCCGAAATTAAACTCCACCCCTTCCAGGGTGGTGTCTCCGCTTCCTGTGGTGGCACCGGAAAGCACCCAGGACAGCTTTTTTACCTCGCAATTATCGGTAGCGGTGGCGTCGAATTCGGTTCCGGCAGCCGTATAGATACAACTCCCGGGGTCAGAGGCTTTGACCGCAGCAGGCTTGCAGGCAATCACGGGATTCTCAGTATCCACGATGGTAATTTTGTTTTGACAGGTGTTACTGTTTCCGCAAGCATCAATGGCGGTCCAGGTGACGATGTTCTCCCCAAGATTTAAGGTAGCTCCATCCAATGTATTGTTCCCCGAACCTGTGGTCTGCCCGCTAAGCAACCAACTGAGCGTTTCCACGGTATTATCGTCGGTAGCGGTGGCGTCGAATTCGGTTCCGGAAATCATAAAAGTGCAAACTCCGGGATCAGCGGGGCGAACTGCAGCGACCGGGCAGCTGAGGCTGGGTGCAGTGGAATCTATCCAAAGCGTTACGCCGAGGATGTTGTTGTCTTCATTGGTTTCCACGAATTGGTCATTATAATCGGCCACAAAGAGGATGTCGTGGTTTCCTTCCAATGTACCCGCGGGGATGGTCAGGGTAATAATTTTGATGCTGCTCCGGTTATCGGTTCCCAGTAAAGCGGGGTCGCTGCCCAGGAACACATAAGTTGATGGGTCGGTTGAACTGCTTTGGCGCAAGTAATAGCCAAGCTTGACATTTCCGACATCGTCCGCCAATTCTGAACCTGCATAGTGTATCTCGCAGCTTACGTCGACTGATCCTTCCGGCGAACTGCAAGGCTGGGTTACATCGGCATTCAGCAGATAAAAATCCACCCCGGTGGGCGAGTTGCTCAGCATAAGGGTCCGGGTCCACCAATGCCCATCGCTTTCTACTACAAAGGCGTAGTCATTGATCATAAATCCCTGCCCCGGCCAGGGATCCATATAATAGACATCATCCCCATCAAAGCCATGGCCGACTAGGGCATGAGCCCCTTCGCCTTTCCAATCAAACCGCATCACGAAAGGTCTTTTCCCGCCCATCAGGCTTACAAGCTCCGCTTGGGTTAATTCACTTTCCTTTATGGAGGTTGCAAGGCTTCCGTATTGAACAAGAACGTCATCGATATCATGGGTGCTGCCTCCGGAGAGATAGTTTCCGCTATTGCAGGGGTGTCTGGAGGGGGGGTCTGTGGTACTAGCGGGATCTATCCAGGGAAAGTCGGGCCCTTCGCAGCAATCACTTCTCGAGAACGCCCAGTTGGCAATTTCACACTGGGTAAATACAAAACCGTAGTAATTCAGGATGCAAACCGAAGATGCGTCCCAGCACCACATGGAGTGTTCCTGAATCGTTTCACGGACTTCTAAAACCTGTCCGTCAACAGGAACGGCATTTAGGGTGAGGACAAATATCACAACCAGGTAAAGTACTGTTTTCTTCATGGCGGCATATTTTAGTTGTTTTGAACATGGGACTTGATGAGCTGTAGTCCCTCTTTAAGCCTGTAGGACCTGAAAGACTCCCCTTTTTCGGCGAAGGCCTTCCTTGCCGATTGGAGGGGGAAGAGGACAGAGGAGGCAGGATTATCCTCATCCGAAAGAAGCAAAAAGTCGCTGGTCATTTTATGCACGCGCAGGATCTCCCCAAAATGCCTGGTGGAGGGTTGCTCCTTTTCAAATTCGCCCACTTCGCGGGCAAGACCGGCTGCGCCCAATCCCACTGCCTTAAACTGGCCGTTTGCCATGGCGACTGTCAGAAATGCCCTGTTTTCCCGTTCCACCATCAGGGGAACCCGCCACTCATTCAGTGGCTGCAAATAATCCTCCCCGGTCAGTTCCGGGTCAGTGAAGAATTCTTTCTTCAGGATAATGATCTGGTATGGTTTGCCGGTTTTGACCCTGGTAAACTCCTCCCGGTTGTTGAACCCGTAATTGGATTCCTGACCGACCGGGATTTTCTCAAGGTATGCCTGAAACCCTTTCTCGGCGGCATCGGTGACCTCCTTCACCCGGTTCATCTGTCCGTAAGAGACCGGTGAAAAGAGGACAATCAGACTAAGCAGGAATAGTTTCTGTTTCATTTGCTGAAAGTGTTTTTGTGGTTTTCAAAAAATTGTTTTCAAAGCTGTTGCTCAAATCATTGATACTGCAATGGTCCCCCGGGCAAATCATCCCGGGGGCAACCCACACCGACAACTTTAAAGTACTTATGATACCAGGTCATAAATGAATACACAGAATAGAAGGGGCAATAATCCGGATAACATTTAACCGTCTTGGATATTGAAGAAAAAAACAGGAGTACTATTCGAGGTCAAACAACCGTATTAAACATATCTGGCAATTTAAATCAAATATTTGAAAAACAAAAGACATAACTGACTGTTTTTCACTTGTCTATATAAACCTATGTGTCTAAATGTACTTGAAGCCTTCAGCAAGATAAAGGCCATAATAAATCAATTCAAAAATCCACCCCACGATGATTGCTCGCTGGAAAAGGAATTTCTTGAGAAGGTGCAAGGAGTTTTGGACAGATCTGTCTCTTCAAAGAAGGCCGACCCGGAACAGGAGAAGCGGCTAAAATCAAAAAAGGGCCATACCATCACGGTATAACCCTTTTATCATTCTATCTGGCTCTCCCTGTCATGGGAAGTTGCAACATTCAGCTGGAATTTTGGTGCCCTTAACAGGGATGTTCCTGGTGATTTTTGTGCGCAATAACCTCCATTAATGTTGGAGGAAGTCCGTCATATTAATCCCCTGCCATGAAACCGCGTAATGTTTTCTTTTTTTTTCATTGTATAGGATTCCGGTTCGTGTAGGGTACCGCCTTCATGGCCTGGTGACAGCTTCAAGATGTTCTCCCTCAACAATTTGACAACCTACCCAGACAATGAATATCTAATTACGAGAGCCTTAAATACAATCATTTTCAGAAATCCTTTTGTATCATTGCCAGTAATTCGTTTCTGTTAATCGGTTTTGCAATATAATCGTTGCATCCCGATTCTATTGCTTTTTCCCTGTCGCCCGCCAGGCCATAAGCAGTTTGCGCAATAATGTGCAGATTCCGGATTAAACTGAACACTCTATTCCTGTGAAACTGTACACCTGATTCCGGGGCATACTGTACACCCTATTCCGGAACAAACTGTACACCCCATGGATATACCGGACTATGTTGACCCCCCCAATCCGGTAAAAAAATGTCTTTAGTAGCATCATGTCATTCCGGCAGATGTTGACCCCCCTGGTAAAATA
>JAWLHS010000126.1:0-7394 GCA_041690235.1 Bacteroidales bacterium | reverse complement strand
GAACCGATCAGGATAAAAATTCCCAGACGGATGCGTTGCGCTCTTTTCATCTTCCGGAAGATTGATTCATAATCTGATCCGTAAATATACAAAAAAAAAGCCTATGGGATCAACATTTGCAGATGATGGGCGGTGTCTTCAGGTCAACGACCTTCAGGGCTGGGGGCGCTTCTTCAGTTCGAGTCCGCTGCTTGCCAGGCTGTCAAATTGATTGTCATCCCCGGCAATGACAAAGAAAGCCTCCAGGTCGTCGCGCGCTTCCACAAACGCCATGGCCCGATCCAACCCCATGACCATAAAGGCAGTGGCATAGGCATCGGCCGACATGCCATCCGGTGCAAGGACGGAAACGCTCAACAATTGATGTGTAACGGGGTAGCCGGTGAGGGGGTCTATGGTGTGGGAGTACCTTTTCCCGTTTTCCTCAATATACCGGCGGTAATTGCCTGAAGTGGCCAACCCGGTGTCCCTGATCTCAATGAAGTACTCCCACTCCTGGGGGGCGTCCATCGTGGGGGCGGGAGATTCCAATCCAATCCGCCATAAAGAGCCGTCGGGTTTCTCTCCTTTGGCAAGCAGGTCTCCCCCGATTTCGACCAGGTAGGCGGTAATCCCTCTGGATTCCAGGAAGTTTCCCACCACATCGGTGGCAAAGCCTTTGGCAATGGCGTTGAAATCGAACTGCACCAGCTCGTGGGACTTGATGATGCGGTCACCCTCCAGCCTGGCTTTTTGATGCCCGACAAATGCAAGAATGCTGTCGACTTTTTTGTCGGACATGGATTCCCTTTCAGAAAAGCCAAAACCCCAGGCGTTCACCAGGGGAGACACGGTGATGTCAAAAGCACCATTGGTTTCGCGGGATATCTCCCCGGCCCGAAGGTAAACCCTTCGAAACAGCTCGTCAACCTCATCGGTTTCATTCCGATTGATCCTGGAGATCACCGAATTGGGCACATAGTAGGATAGCGACTGGTTAAAAACCTCCAGCAAACTATCGACCGACTCCTGTTTCACTTTGGACTCGTCGCCAAAATAAATGACCGAATAATAAGTGCCGAACACCTGGCCACGGAAGGTCACCTGCTGAGGGGTGTCTTTTTGCGCCAGATCGCAGGCGCTGAATACAATCAGGATGGCAATGAAAAATAACAGGCGATTCATGGGTCAGGTTTTTTTAAGGGGTTCGGTATGCACCGAGATGAAGGTCTCTTCACCATACATCTGGCGTATTCTTTCCTCCAGCTTCACGGTGATGTAATGCGCTTCTTCAATATTTAATGTGCTCTCCACTTCAATATGCAAGTCGATGGCTATGTTGTTTCCGATCTTTCTTGTTTTCAAATCATGCGGGTTGAAAACCCCTTTTACCGTGCTGGCCAGCTCGATAATCTCTTTTTCCTTCTTTCCAGGCAGGCTGGTTTCGATCAGCTCCAGAAGGGATTCGCGTGTAATGCTGAAGGCAATCCTGAATATAAAAAAGCTAACGGCCATGGCTGCCAGCGGGTCAAGGATTACCCATTTGTCACCCAGAAAAATGGCTCCCCCGATACCGGCCACTGTCCCCAGGGAGGAATAAACGTCGCTGCGGTGGTGCCATGCATTGGCAACCACCACCTGGCTGTTGATCCGCCGGCCGACCTGCAGGGTATACCTGAACAGGATTTCTTTAATGGCGATGGATGCCAGGGCCGCATAAAAGGCAATCATGCCGGGGCGCTCCAAAGGAGCTATGGAATAATGTTCGATCACGTTCTTCAGTCCCGATCCAAAAATACCCAGTCCGACGACAAACAACACACCTCCAACAAATGCGGTGGCCAGGGTTTCCACCTTGCCGTGACCGTACTTGTGGTTTCCGTCCCTCGGTCTTGAGGCAACCTTCAGGCTCCCCACCACGACCAGGTCGGTCCCGAAATCGCTCACTGAATGAACGGCATCTGCCACCATGGCGGAACTGCGCCCGGCGATGCCTGCCAGTAGCTTGAACAGGGTAAGGGCAAGGTTTCCGAAAAAGCCGATCCAGGTAACCCGGTTGGCCTGATATGAGCGGGATTCTTTCATCCGTGTGCGGAAAACTATCCACCGAAATCGTCCAGATCAATGTTTTCTTCCGGAACACCCAGGTTGTCGAGCATGGTCAGGACCGACTCATTCATAATGGGAGGTCCGCAGAGGTAATACTCCAGTTCCTCAGGCTCGGGATGTTTTTCCAGGTAGTTATCGAGAACGATCTGGTGGATAAAACCCTTGTAGCCGTCCCAGTTGTCTTCGGGCAGTGGTTCGGAAAGGGCGATATTAAAAGTAAAGTTTGGAAATTCCTCTTCGATCTTCCTGAATTCGTCTTCGTAGAAAATTTCACGCTTGGACCTGGCCCCATACCAATAGGAGACTTTGCGGTCCGTTTTCAGGGTATGGAACAGGTGGAAAATATGGGAGCGCAGTGGCGCCATGCCGGCCCCTCCCCCGATGTACACCATTTCCCTGTCGGTTTCCTTGATATGAAATTCTCCGTAAGGTCCGGATACGGTCACCTTGTCGCCGGGTTTGCGCGAAAAGATATAAGACGAGCAAATGCCGGGGTTGACATCCATGAACTGGTTCTTTTTGCGGTCCCACGGCGGTGTGGCAATGCGGATATTCAACATGACAATATTGCCTTCTGCCGGGTGGTTGGCCATGGAATAGGCCCGGAAGATGGGTTCGGAATTGCGCATCTTCAGATCCCACAGCTTGAGCTTGTCCCAATCACCACGGTATTCCTCCTCCACTTCAATGTCCTTGAAATCGACCTTGCAGGGAGGCACATCGATCTGAATATAACCGCCCGACCTGAAATCCATCGACTCCCCTTCCGGGAGCTTCACGACAAATTCTTTGATAAATGTGGCCACATTATGGTTGGAAACGACTTCACACTCCCATTTTTTAATGCCAAAGATCTCTTTGGGAATGCGGATATCCAGGTCCTGTTTGACCTTCACCTGGCAGCTGAGTCTCCATTTATCCTGTATTTCCTTGCGGGTAAAATAGCCCACTTCGGTGGGGAGGATGTCTCCCGCCCCATCCAATACCTGGCATTTACACATGGCACAGGTTCCGCCCCCGCCACAGGCACTGGGGAGATAGATTCCTTCCTGCGACAAGGTGGTAAGCAGGGTACTGCCGGCACTAACCTCCATTTCTTTATCCTCATTGATGGTTAGCTTGACGGGTCCGCTGGGTACCAGCTTTGAGCGGGCATACAGCAGAACGGCGACCAGCGCCAGCATGATGATCAGGAACATGACTACGCTGAGGGCAATGACCCAAAGATTTCCTACTTCTAACAATATCATGGCAAAATGATTTAGCACAATGTTCCGGATTTAAAGCTCAATTCCCATAAAACTCATGAATGCAATTCCCATTAGTCCGGTAATAATGAAAGTAATCCCAAGTCCGCGCAAGGGCGCAGGAACATTGGAGTAACGAATTTTTTCACGGATGGCGGCGATTCCCACAATGGCCAGGAACCAACCCACCCCACTGCCCAGTCCGAACGACGTTGCTTCGGCCAGGGAAGCATAGTTTCGCTCCTGCATAAAGAGCGAACCACCGAGAATGGCGCAGTTGACGGCGATCAGCGGCAGAAAAATCCCAAGGGAGTTGTATAGCGTGGGACTGAATTTTTCAATGATCATTTCGACCAGCTGTACCATCGCGGCGATAATGGCGATAAACATGATGAAAGTCAAAAAGCCGAGATCCACACTCGCGAATTGCGGCCCCAGCCAGGTGAGGGCTCCCCTGCCCAGAATATAGTTTTCCAGCAGGTAATTGATCGGAACAGTGATGCCCAGTACAAATATGACAGCAAAACCGAGTCCGACGCTCGTTTTTACAGTGCGGGAAACGGCCAGGTAAGAACACATCCCGAGAAAATAGGCGAACACCATGTTGTCGATGAAGATCGACCGGACGAATATGCTTGTTAAATTTTCCATTTGTTCGTTGGTTTAACGCATTTGACCATTACATTTTTAGCTGACATCGACCAGTTCCTTGTCGCGGGAACGTTGCACCCAGATAATAACCCCCACGGTAATTAAGGCCATGGGGGGTAAAATCATGAAACCGTTGTTTTCATAACCCAGATCGTAAACGAATGCGGGAATCACCTGGTAGCCCATCAGGGTGCCGGAGCCAAGCAGCTCCCTGAAGAAACCCACGGCCAGGAGCACCCATCCGTATCCGGCGGCATTGCCAAGCCCATCCAGAAAGGAGGGCCAGGGTTTGTTGTTCAGGGCGAAGGCTTCCAGGCGACCCATAATAATGCAGTTGGTAATGATCAACCCGACGAAAACGGAGAGCTGCCTGCTTACATCGTAGAGGTAGGCGCGCAGAATCTGGTCAACCAAAATCACCAGGGAGGCGATAACCGTCAGTTGCACGATGATCCGAATCCGGGGGGGAATGGTATTCCGCAGCAGGGAAATAATCACGTTGGCAAAGGCCATGACAGCGACCACAGAGATGGCCATGACCAGGGAGGTCTTCAGCTGCACGGTAATTGCGAGCACAGAGCAAATGCCAAGCACCTGGACGCTGATGGGGTTTTCCTTACTCAAGGGGTTGGAAAGCAGCTTCATGTTCTTGGGTGAAAACAGCTCTTCCTTTAAGACATTATTCTTCGTTTCGCTCATGGTTTTTTATTTCAGTATCAATAAATCGCTCTTTTCCGGCACCCTGGCCGTTCCGCCGCAGGGCCAGGCCCCTAAGCAGGTTTCATTTGCCTGAAGTAGGCCTCATACACAGCCAGTCCGTCGCGCAACATATTGGTCACGCCGTTGGAGGTGATGGTCCCCCCGCTAATGGCATCAACACCGTGGGGATCACCTTCCGGTGCGCCCCCTTTGACAACCCTGACCGACCGAAACGTCCCTTCCTGGTCAAAAATCCTTTTCCCGGCAAACTGGTTCTGAAAATCATCATCCGCGATTTCGGCACCCAGGCCAGGCGTTTCACTGCCATGATCGAAGTTTGCCCCGATGATGGTGGTCAGCTGTTCATCGAGTCCGACGTAACCCCAGAGCGGGCCCCACAGGCCATTGCCGCGGACAGGAACGATAAAATACCTGCTCCCGTCGACCTCGGCCACAAACACAGGGAGCTGGCGGTCGGCCACGGCTTTCTGGTTTTCATCCTGAAGATCAATTTCAAATGCATCGCCCTCCAGCTCATTGCCCTGGGCGTCGACGATCCGGGCAGCCACGATATATTGGTTAAACAAGGTTTCAACTTCGGCTTTGGAAGCTTCGACATTGATGGTGGCCAGAATGTTCTGCATTTTCTCAATGCGCATATTCCGCTCCTGAAGGGGTCTGAGCAAGGTTGCCGCACCTGAAAGAACCAGGGCCACCAATATGACCATGGCTGAGGCGTAAAGAAAAATGTATCGGTTGCTATACATGCTTGTTCGATTTAACAGGTTAACGACTAACTAATCACCCGGACATTCTTCAGCCGGCGCATCCGCCTTTTAATATGGGCCTCCACCACGTAGTGGTCTATGAGCGGAGCAAAAACGTTCATGAACAGAATGGCCAGCATCATCCCCTCCGGATAGGCGGGGTTGACAACCCGGATCAGCACCGTAATGACCCCGATCAGCAAACCATAGATATACTTTCCCTTCCCGGTCTGCGATGCAGTAACCGGATCGGTGGCCATGAATACGGCCCCGAAGGCAAAACCTCCCATCACCAAATGGTAGTAAGGGGGTATGGCCATAAAATCATTCACGGCAAATACATTCAAAATGCCACCCATCAGCAGTCCGCCAACTACCACCGAGGCCATGATGCGAAAACTGCCAACCCCTGTGCCAACCAGGACAAAAGCCCCGATCAGAATGGCAAGGGTGGACGTTTCCCCTATGGAACCGGGGATGGTGCCAAGAAACATTTCCAGCAGGGAAGGAAGGTTTTGGGTCTCCCCGGCTGCAAGTACGGCCAGGGAAGTAGCACCCGAGAACCCATCAAGGATCTGCTGTCCCTCCCGGAGGCTTAGCTCTACCCATACCTCTCCCGAAAGATGGGAGGGATACGCAAAAAACAGGAAAGCCCTTGCCAGCAGCGCCGGGTTAAGGATATTCATCCCTGTCCCCCCGAACACTTCCTTGCCGATGACCACGGCAAAGGCGGTCGCAATGGCCACCATCCATAAAGGGGTGGTTACAGGAATGATCAGCGGAATCAGGAAACCGGAGACAAGGAAACCCTCATTTACCTCGTGGTCCCGGAGTTCGGCAAACAAAAACTCAATGCCCAATCCGACCACATAGCTGACCACCAGAATGGGGATGACTTTCCAGAACCCGAACACGAACTGGTCCCAGAAACCGGGGTCGAGGCCAAGGGCACGGTAATGCTGCAGGCCCACGTTCCACATACCGAACAACAGGGCCGGCACCAGGGCGATCACCACGAAAAACATGGTGCGTTTCATGTCTATGGCGTCACGGATGTGGCTGCCCCTGGTGGTTACATTGCCCTGTACCATGAGAAAAGTATCAAAGGCTTCAAAACTGCGGTGAAACCTGTGAAGCTTCCCATCCTTCTCAAAGTGGGGCCTTACCTTCTTCTCAACAAAGTTTATTATGGCTTTCAAGATGTCGTATTTTTTGAAGGTTTACAATTGTCAACTATCAGGCAAACTCCTTGCGAATGGCATCCTGTCCGTCCCGGATAACGGACTGCATTTCAATTTTGGAAGGGCAGACAAACTCGCACAAGGCAAAATCTTCGGGTGCCACTTCGTAAATGCCAAGCTTCTCCATCATGTCGATGTCATTGATCATAATGGCCTTCAACAACTGCATGGGGAGCACATCCATGGGAAATACCCTTTCGTACAGGCCGGTCATGACAAACGGACGCTCACCACTCCGGATATTGGTATTCAGCCGGTATTTTCTCCAGGGCGTAAGAAAGGAAAAGAAGGTTCGCGACAGGCTGAATTTGTCAAGATTCGGGGCGATCCATCCGACCAACTGGGGTTGATCACCCTCCGGAATGACGGTCAGCTGATCATGGTAAAAGCCAAGGAACCCATTGGCGGAAATTTTCGATCCCGTGAGGGCATCCCCACTGATGAACCGGGGGGTGATTCCGGCCTGCTTGCGGATATTGTCCTGCACCAGGGAAGTGATGCGGGCACCGCTGATAACCCGGTAATAGCGCGGATTAAGCACTTCGGGTCCGGTAAGGGCCACAATTTTTCTTGCGTCATAAATGCCTTGTTCAAACAAGCGTCCGATAACAATCACGTCCTGCACATCCAGGGTCCAGACAAGCTCCCCCTTGTTGACGGGATCTATGTGATGAATCTGAATGCCCACATTTCCTGCCGGA
>JAWLHS010000125.1:0-7450 GCA_041690235.1 Bacteroidales bacterium | reverse complement strand
CGGGTGAAACAAGGGGAACGTCCGGGATGGGATGATACCTGATCAGGTTGACCCGGCATCGGATGCCGTTGAGGATCCGGGCCAGTTCATTCACGTGACGCTGGCTGTGGTTCATGTCTTTAAAAACGATGTATTCGAATGAAATGCGTCTTTGTTTGCCGAGGTCGGCATGCCTGATGATCCGGAGAATTTCCTTCAGCGGGTGGGCGCGTCCAACGGGCAGCAGTTGTTGTCTTTCTTCCTCGAAAGGGGAGTGGAGGCTTACTGCCAGGTGACATGCGCTGTGTTCCAGAAACTCCTGCATGGCAGGCAGGATGCCGATGGTAGAAACAGTAATGCGCCGGGGACTCATGCCGAATCCATATGGAGCGGTGAGGATTTCAAGGCTGTCCATGACGGCTTCCTGATTGTCAAACGGTTCACCCATGCCCATGTAGACAATATTGGTCAGGAGATGGCGCTCAGGAAGGCTGCGGATTTGATTGAGTATTTCCCCCGCACTTAATTGTCCGCCGAACCCTTGTTTCCCCGTCATGCAAAACATACATCCCATTTTGCATCCGACCTGGGAGGAAACACAAAGCGTATGGCGCTTTCCTTCAGGAATATACGCCGCCTCAACAAACTTGCCATGCGGGGAGGCAAAAAGGTATTTTTTGGTCCCGTCTGACGAGACCATGCTTTTTACCGGTGCTGACAATCCCATTTCAAACCGGACAGATAATTGATCCCGGGCGGCCCTGGGAAGATTGCTCATTTGATCGATGGAGGTAATTTCTTTTTTGTAGAGCCAGTCGGCAATCTGGTTTGCCGAGAAGGCGGGCAATTCCAGCTCTTTAACGATGGCTTTTAGCCTGACAAGTGTGTTCCCGAACAGGACTTCCTTTTGTTCTTTCATTGCGATAATCCTTTGCGAACCAATTACAAAAGTAAGCAAAAAGCCCCAATCGTCCCCCAGTCCCAGGTTTTGCCGTGTGGAATATTTTTCTTACTTTGTGGTACCGGAGTAATCAAATATGCTTCTCTTATATGTTTGAAGCAAAGAGAATTGGGATCATTTTAATGGGCATCATGGGTATGACTGTACTCCTTCTGCCCGTTGCCTGCAATGAAAGGAGTGCGGAGGTGGTCGAGGTGGATTTTTCTTCACCCGGCGGACTGCCTGATGACAGCGGATCCGATGATACCCTTGCTGTTCTGCGTGTGGCCATTGCACCAGTCATTTCACCCCGGGAGAGTTTCTCCTATTACCATGAATTGTTCGACTACATGGGCAGCCGCCTGAATATGAAAATCGAGTTCAGGCAGCGTCCTTCCTATGAAGAGGTGAACGAGATGCTCGAAAGGAACCAGATCGACCTGGCCTTTATCTGCACCGGGGCTTATATTGAGGGTTCCGCTGGGATGGACCTTCTTGTGGGTCCCCTTTTCAAGGGGAATCCATTTTACCAGGCTTATGTGATTACCTCATTGCAGTCAGAAATCACTCAATTTGAGGAATTTCAGGGCAAGAGATTTGTATATACCGACCCGATGTCCTTTACCGGTAAGCTGTATCCGGAGAAACGGATCCGGGATTTGGGAGCCGATCCCAATCGGTTTTTTGCTTCGGTACAATACACCCACGGACATGATGTGTCCATTCAGATGGTATCGCGCAACCTGGTTGAAGGGGCCTCGGTCAGCGGTTTGATTTATCATTACCTGCAGGCCACCAACCCGGCGATGATCCAGAATGTCCGGATCATAGAACGCTCTGATCGTTTCGGTGTCCCTCCGATTGTTACCTCTCTGATGCTGTCACCTGAAACCTTTCGCCGCATTCAGGATTTGTTTCTTGAAATGCATCTGGATCCGGTGGGGCGGGAGATTCTTGATAAACTGATCATTGACCGGTTCTCTATGGTCAGCGATACCTTATACAACAGCGCCAGGGAAATTCGTGAAATCGCATGGCATTAAGTAAGCCGAAGTTCTCCTTGTTTTCCAAATTCACCCTTGGAATTGGCATGACGGTGCTGTTATTCGGTGCCCTGAATGTGATCATCGTCCGCACCTCAGTGACCCGCTCCCTCAACGAAGAATTCGAAAGGCGGGGCTATTTTATCGCCCGCACCCTGTCGGAACAATCCGCCACGTTTATTTTGTCGAACGATCCGGCCGGGCTAAACCTTTTGGTGAATGAGGTAAAGGCCATTGATTCAACCGTTCATTATGTTTTCGTGCTAAGCGAATCTGGGGAAGTGCTGGCCCATACCTTTCAGCAGGCTTTTCCGGCTGACCTGATTCCGGCCAATCCCCTGACAGGGGAGGAGGGCATGGTGTTTATCCGTGACCGCAACGACCCGAAACTGCTGGTGAGGGATTTTGCCGTTACTGTGTTGAGTCCCGGAATCGGCGTGGTCAGGGTAGGCATTCTTGAGGAGGAGATCCGTTCACAGGTAGCTTCTGTCCTGCAGAAACTTTGGCTGATGGTATCCATTTTCCTAATGCTGGGCGTTGCCGGTGCACTTTTCTTTTCCCATACCATTGCCATTCCACTTAAAATGCTGAGCCAGCAGTCGGAGGCCATAGATATTGAAACCATTCAGTCTGGCCTGATCAATATCCGGGAGGCCACCAGGAGTTACTACTATCGTGTCAGGAGGATATTCAACTCAGATGATGAGATTGATATCCTTTATGAGAACTATACGAATATGCTGCAGCGTTTGGAACAGACCCACCATGCCATGAATCAGCTACAGCAATCCCTCATGCAGTCAGAAAAAATGGCCGCCCTGGGCACCCTGACTGCAGGTATTGCCCATGAGATAAACAATCCCCTTGCCGGGATGCGCATCGGTCTGGGTCGCCTCTCCAGAAAACCGGAAGATGTTGAGCAGGTCAAGGAATATACAGCATTGATGCAGGAAGCCCTCGGCAGAGCGGAGCAGGTAATCAAAGACCTGCTGACCTTCAGCCGGAAAAGTCACCTGGAATTTGATAACGTCGATGCCTGTGAAATGCTTGCCAAAACAGTAAAACTTGCCCAGTACAGGATCGAGAGCCAAAATATTTCCATTCAGACTGACCCTGCAAACTGCCCCTTTATCATTTATGTTTCAGCCAACCGGATGGAGCAGGTATTTTTGAACATCATTATTAACGCCATCGACTCCATTATTGAGAAAATGCAGGAATTGCCGCTGCTGCACGGGGAAATTCATGTTCGGTTGGAAGGAGAAAAAGAATCCAGCCGGATAATCTTTACAGACAATGGCATGGGAATGGATGATCAAATGATGAAGAAAATCTTTGATCCTTTCTTTACAACAAAAAAGGTTGGTGAGGGAACCGGACTTGGATTGTCGGTCTCTTACCAGATTGTCAGGGATCATGGAGGGGAAATCCGCGTCTGGAGCGATCCGGGTAAAGGGAGTACGTTTACTGTCAGCCTTCCGAATCCCCCTGAAAAGGGAATAGATTCTGCCTGAGGGATGGATCCGGTTTAAATGATCTAAGTTTCATTTACTTAAGAACAACAGTCCATACGATGAATATTTTTGTAGTTGATGATGAGCGCATTATTCGTGTAACAACGGCCGACGATCTGCGGGAAGCGGGTCACCAGGTCAGGGAGTTTTCTTCTGCCAGGGCCGCCCTTCAACACATGAGTGAGGAAGAAACTTCTGTTGATATCATCCTGACCGACCTGAAAATGCCGGATATGGATGGATTGACATTTATGAAGCGAGTGAAACAAGACAGACCCGAGGTGTTTGTTCTGCTGATGACGGCTCACGCAACCGTGGATACGGCCGTAGAGGCCATGAAACTTGGAGCCTATGATTATATTGCCAAGCCTTTTTCAATGGAAGAATTGTTGCTAACCATAGAGCGGATTAAGGAGATCAAGTTGGTAAAGGAAGAGAACCGTCAGCTTCGAAGTCAGGTGGGCAAGAAGTTTGATATGTCGACCTTTGTCGGAAACAGTGAGGAAACCCGGAAGGTATTTGACCTTGTGAGAATCATTGCAGACAAACCCACCACGGTTCTGATCACCGGTGAGACAGGGACGGGAAAAGAGTTGCTGACCAGCATTATCCACTTTAACAGCAACCGCCGAAGGGGGCCTTTTATTAAGGTAAGTTGCGCCATCCTTTCACGTGAAATCATTGAAAGTGAGTTGTTCGGTCACGTTAAAGGAGCCTTCACAGGTGCCGAAGCCTCCAAAACGGGGCGTTTCGAGATGGCCAATAACGGAACCCTATACCTTGATGATATTGATGATATTCCGTTTGACCTGCAGGTGAAATTGCTTCGCGCCCTGGAAGAGGGGGAAATTGAAAAGGTTGGGGCGGGAGAGACCATAAAGATCGATGTGAGGGTCATCGCCTCCACCAAGAAAGACCTGAAACAATTGGTGGGAGAGGGGAAATTCAGGGAAGACCTGTTCTACCGGCTCAATGTGTTCCCGATCAACCTTCCCCCCTTGCGGGAGCGACCCGGGGACATCGTTTTACTGGCCAGGCACTTTGTAAAGGAGTTTAACCCTGCAGGAGATGTCTCCATAGACCCGGAGGTGTTGGAAATTCTCAAGCAATATCCTTTTCCAGGCAATGTCAGGGAAATCAAGAACCTCATGGAGCGCCTGGTGCTTCTATCAAAAGATGGGGTGATCGACAAAAAAATCATCCCGATGGAAGTCCGTTTTCCCGGGAAACCGCATACTTGCTTTTATTTTGAAAACAAACCCCTGGAGGATATACTGCGCGAGGTTGAAGTGAATGCCATCAGTGATGCCTTGATGCGGTCCGGAGGCAATAAGGCCAAAGCCGCCCAGATATTGTCGGTTCCCGCATCAACATTAAAGTCGAGGATTGAGAAACTCAAGCTGGAGTATCCCCATTAGTTCGTCCATCTTTCGTCGCAATCGACGAAAACTCGTCGGTTTTATTGAAAACATTCAAGCCCTGCAGATTTTAAATGCAGGGCTTTTTATTTGATAATCAGAAGTATAAGTAGATGTGGGAGTTCCATGAGGGTATTTGGCCGGGTTTTTGACAATAGATATAAACATAGTTGACAGATTCGATGTTTTCTTATTGAAGGAACCACAAAGAAAATCGAATCAACAACTGAACCATTTATTCATTCATCATTTTACAATTGTCTCAGCCATGTTTAAAAAAAGAAGTATTCAAATATTATCCATTGTCCTGCTGGCGCAGGCCCCCTTGTTTGCCTCCTCCCCGGAGACTTACAGGATCAAATCGCATGATATTCTCATAGAGGGGACTTCCAACCTGCAGTCCTGGACGGCCGAGGTCCAGAAGGTGAGTGGCACGTTCTCTGTTACGGTCGAAAATGGAATGATCCAGGAACTGAACCAAGTTGATCTGCAGATGGATGCCAATTCGATCAAAGGCTCCGAAGGGCGTCGGATGGACTCCAAGATTTATGATGCCCTTGATACATCCAGTCACCCCTCCATTACCTTCACACTCAGGGATGTAACTTCCCTGGCAGAGGCCCCGGGTTCGTACAGGATTACCAGCCGTGGGGTGCTCACCATTGCTGGTGTTTCCCGGGTTGTTAACCTGAATACAGTGGGACGGGTACTTCCCAATGGAGAGATGGAATTCTCAGGTACCCAGACAATCAAGATGTCCGATCATCGTGTTTCTCCTCCCACGGCTTTGCTGGGGACGTTGAAAACAGGAGACGAGGTGACCTTGAACTATAAGGTTGTTCTGCAATCAAACTAAACCAAACCATTATTATTCATCATTTCAATCCATTTTTTATGAAAGTTATTCTGAAGTTCATAAGCATTTCCATCATCGCGGGTCTGTATATGCTGCCCACATTTTCACAGCAGCCAGCGATCAATTTTTATCGCCAACCCGATCAAAAAGGTCTCAATGTGTTTGAAGCGCCCAAGCTGGATACCGTGCCCTTTACCGGTTTCAAACTCCGCATTGGTGGTAATTTTACCCAGCAATACCAGAGTTTGAGTCATAGCAATAATGCGGACCCCAACATGGCCGGAGAGATTGATCTGAATCAGTTGTATCCGCTGAGCCCAGGTTTTAACCTGGCCACCGCCAACCTGAACTTCGACATCCAATTGGATAACGGGATCAGTGTAAAACTCGAAAACTATATGTCATCCCGCCATCACTCGGAATTTTGGGTAAAGGGGGGTTATATACAAGTAGACAAGCTGCCCATGTTTGGCAGTCCGGATTGGTTTACTGACCGGCTAAGGGTCAAGATTGGTCATTTCGGTGTAAACTACGGCGACCAGCAATTTCGTCGCAGCGACAATGGCAATACCTTTCACAATCCCTTTGTAGGCAATACGATTATGGATGCTTTCACCACCGAGATCGGCGGTGAGCTTTACGTATTTCCGTCGGACGACCTGTTTTTAATGGTTGGGATGACCGGCGGACTGATCAGCGGGGATGTCAGGGAAGCCCGCGATGCCCAGGGAGATGTCCTTAAAAAGAATCCTTCTTTGCTGGCCAAGGCCGGCTATGACAAGCAGGTTACCGATGATTTCCGGTTCCGTCTCTCGGCCAGTGTTTACGCCAATCCGGGAACCACCCGGAATACTTTGTACGCCGGAGACCGGACGGGATCCAGGTATTATATGGCCTCAGAACCTACATTTTATCGGGACTTCAGGGCAGGCGGGGCCATTGTGGCTTCTGCTCCTGGAAACCGATTCACCTCCGGACGTTTGAGCCCGGATTTTACCAGTGAGGTAACCGCCTTCATGATCAATCCTTTCGTGAAGTTCAGGGGTCTGGAGTTGTTTGGAACGATTGAAATGGCCAGTGGCAAACAGAATCCCACCGCTGATACCCGTAGTTTTTCTCAACTTGCCGGTGAGGTCGTGTACCGCTTCCTTCCAAATGAACAAGCATATGTTGGGGCCAGGTACAATCAGGTAAGCGGTGAGCTCGCCGGAGCCAACGGAGAGGTTTCAGTCGATCGTTTCCAGCTTGCCGCAGGCTGGTATACCACCAAAAACCTGCTCTTGAAAGTTGAATACGTGACCCAGAACTTCAATGATTTTGACGCTTTCAGTGTGCTGCACTAGGCCAATTTTAATGGAGTAGTCGTTGAAGCCGCCATCGCTTTTTAACCCCAAACAATCGCCGGAATTTCGTCGAAAATGACGAGGTTTCGTCGGTTTAAATGCCAGCCAAAAAGCCCCGCAAAATTATACGCGGGGCTTTTTTATTAACCATCAAGAAGTTGCGGTTTATTTTGAAACTGGCTTCTTTTTTTGGTCAGGTTTTTGTAAATTTAATATAGACATATGTAATAGCCTGGATTTAAAATCCGGAGTCATTCAATCAACCCTTCATGCGTAGCCTTTTTGCCATATTCATCGGTTTCCTGCCCCTGGTGGCCATTTCGGCCTCCGGAAGCCTTTATTTTTATGAGGTGCGTG
>JAWLHS010000124.1:0-7455 GCA_041690235.1 Bacteroidales bacterium | reverse complement strand
GACACGATTTGTTGGATCCTTTAACCTGAACGTCGGACTGGAATACCGGTTTTTGTTCAGTGACAACAGTTTTATCGGTTTCCAGACCAAGTACCATTTGGTAAACTACCGGAACGAGGGCGGAACCGATTTGTCGGGCAATGTGGCCACTTTCGGGCTCGTATTTGGCATCACTTACTAAAACCCTCCGGTACAAATCCGGCATTTCCCCGTTCAAGCACACCTCCCTTCCGAATTGTCCGGGACGGATATCCAAACATGTCGCCGGAAACGCTTACCTTTGCAGCGCATTTTTTGCCATGGGATTCCCGGGTCAAACTTAAGCTTGTACAGACAGGATGTCGATTTTCCAGATCGCGGACCTTACTTCCAGGGAGAGGCAAACCTTCTCACTGCATATGGCCTATTCGGTCATCGAGGGCATCCTCGCCGGACTGATCGTGCTGAATGAGTTTGTTTTCGTCAAGAGTCTCCTGGGATCGAGTTACCAGGCCAGCCTGTTGTTTCAGTTCGCTACCGTGGTTTTTCTCCTGCTGATCTTTTTCAATGAGTTTTTAAGGCGCATCCGCAACAAAAAGAAACTTCTCCACCGAACGGCCATCCTCACCCGCTTGCCCCTTTTGCTGTTGTTCTTTTTTCCACGCAGCCAGGAAGCGCTGACAGGCACCTCCATATACCACCTCCTGTTCCTTGGCATTTTCCTGGTGTACTACCTGGCGAACCCCATCGTCTTTCCCACCATCAACCTGTTTTTGAAAAACACCTATACCCACGACAATTTCGGGCGCCTTTACAGCTTTGCCACGACCGGCAAAAGCATTGTGATGATGGTCACCACTTTTGTATACGGCTGGCTGCTGGATATGGACCATTTTGTGTTTGTTTACGTCTTTCCCGTTGCGGCGGTGCTCGGCATCACCTCCATATTCCTGCTGGCTGCCATACCGTATTCGGAGGACAACGGGGCACCGCCTTCTCAAACGCTGTGGGAGGGAATCAGGCAATCGATACTGGGCATGACCGACATCCTCAAAAAAAATGCCCCCTTCAGGCATTTTCAAACGGGTTTTATGTTCTACGGGTTCGGGTTTATGGGGTCATACACCGTCATTATCCTGTTTTTTGAATTTGAACTGGGTCTGAGTTACTCCAGCGTGGCATTTTACCGGAATTCCTACAGCCTGCTGTCGATACTGATGATTCCATTTTTCGGCAAACTCATCGGACGCATCGACCCCAGGAAATTTGCGGCCCTATCCTTTTTCTCCATGTTCCTGTTTATTTTGTCCCTGGCCCTGACCGGTTACTTCCCCGTTTTTGTGGAATTCTGGGGCATCAGGCTGTACTACATGATGATTCCCTACATCCTTTTTCACAGTGTTTTTGCGGCCACCATGGCTTTGTTGTGGAGCATCGGTTCGGCCTATTTCTGTGCACCGACCGAAGCCGGGGCCTATCAGTCGATCCACCTTGGAATGACCGCCTTAAGGTCGTTGTTTGCCCCGATCCTGGGGGTGGTGTTCTACGAATTATGGGGATTCACTGCTGCCTTTGCCATCGCCATGGTCAGCCTGCTGACGGGAGTGATCATCATGCGCTGGTCGGCCCGGCATTTTCCGCTAATTAGGAAAGAAGTCCTGGACCATTAGGGAATCCCTGTCCTGTCCCCTCCCCTCCCGGCAGCATGCTTCCATCAGACGGTTCATTTCTATCAGATTCCATTCCCTCCGGCCCGAAAGCGGCATGCTTCCATCAGACGGTTCATTTCTATCAGATTCCATTCCCTCCGGCCCGAAAGCGGCATGCTTCCAGGCGCAGAACCATCCGACGAAAAAAAACATTTTTCATGCCGTCTTTTGCTCATACCATTTGATGAACATGGAATAAAAAATAATAAACAGGGTCACAAACAAACTGACGACAGCAGCAGGGAGGGCCACCCCGGGCCGGGACCCAAAAAAACTGAAGGCCACCACGGCTGCAAATGCACTGCTTTTTGTTACCATCAGAAGGGTGCTGCTTACAATGAAGGGTCGCTTCTTGCCGAGTCTGTCCATCAAAACATGGTAAGAAAAGCCCAGGAGATACATGGCGGTGATGACCACGATGGAAATCTTCACCACCGAAAGGGGTTGCGAAAAAAACAAGGGGGCGCTCATGCCCATGATGGGAACAACCACAAGGAAGAAGCCCCACTTTATGATGGTATGCTGCACTTTCTCCACCCCGGGAAGCAGGCGGGGGTGGCGAAGAAACCGGCTGATCGCGAGGGGAATGACGATCAGCTGAACCAGGATTTTTAGAATGGCCGTCGGATGAACCAGTGATTGCCCCAAAAACACCAGCAATATGAGCGGTGTCAGCACCATGGAAAGCAAATGAAGGCCGAACACCCCGGTAACCGAGAAATGGTCGTCGCCATCAAGCATTGCGGCAAAGGGAACGGCCGACGGCCCGGGCGGGGCGGCGGCCAGCAACACAAAGCCAATGAAGAACGCTGAATAACGGGCCTCCCCGAAAAACAACCATGCCATGGCAATCAGGACAAAGCCAAAAACAAAATAATTCAGCAAGACGGCCAGGCCCAGGGGACGAAGCACATTCTTTACCGGCGTCCAGCTTTGAAAGGAAAATCCCGTGGTGGAAAAAACCATGACCAGGGCAAGGGTATAGACAGAAATGTCGGCCAGGAACCTGGTCCGCTCCCCCAGGGAGAGTCCGACGACGATCGCAAGGATCAGGACAAAGTCACGGTGGTTCACCACCTTTAGCAGACGTTCCATTCATTTACATGTTCGGGACCAGCGCAAGAAACACCCCTGTGATGCCAAATAACCGGGTGGTTTTATTAAATTTGCCTTGGGCTTGCCACTAAGATAAAAAGGAATTCCCAACCATGCACGTTTTTTATGCACCTTCTGCCGAACAGGGCCATGCCGTCCTCTGCGAAGAAGAGTCACGGCATTGCGTGAAAGTATTGCGCATGCGGCCCGATCAGGAATTGATCCTTGTCGACGGCCAGGGCAATTGGTTTGAGGCCGTTTTGACAGAGGCCAACCCGAAAGGATGCGTGGTCCGGATCACCAATAAGCGGACCGATTACCTGGCCAGGCCCGTCAGGCTGCACATGGCGGTGGCTCCTACCAAGCAAATAGACCGCTTCGAATGGTTTCTTGAAAAAGCGACCGAATGTGGCATTGACCAGGTGACCCCGGTTTTTTGCGAGCACAGCGAGCGAACCGTCATCAAGCCGCCCCGATTGGAAAAGGTGCTGTTGTCGGCCATGAAACAATCGCTCCGGGCTTACCTGCCCAGGCTAAACCCTGCGATCGACCTGAAGGCCTTCCTGAAGCAAGCCCACGAAGGCCAAAAGCTCATCGCCCATTGCGGGGAAGGCCAGAAACAAGGTTTCGGCCAGGTGTATGCCCCCGGCCGGGATGCCTTGGTGCTGATCGGCCCGGAGGGGGATTTCTCGGCGGATGAGATTGCCCTTGCCCTTGAACAGGGGTTTTCTCCGGTGGGGCTCGGACCCCACCGGCTGCGTACAGAAACAGCCGCCCTGGCATTTTGCGTGACATTTAATTTCATGAACAAGCTGATCTAACAACCCATATGACGAATCTGCGCCCGAGGCTCCTGCCCATAATTTTTGCCCTGCTGCTGGTCCCATCCGCTCTGGTTTCAGGGCAGCACATCCAGATCGCCACCCTCCAATACCGGGGCGGGGGCGACTGGTATTCCAATCCGACGGCCCTTTCCAACCTGGTTGAATTTTCCAATCGTCAGACCGGCACCAGCATCAGCAGACAGATCGCCACGGTGGAGGCGGGCAGTGCCCAAATATACAATTACCCTTACATCTACATGACAGGTCACGGGAATGTGGTATTTTCCGCCCAGGAAGCGGAGAACCTGAGAAACTACATGCTTGCGGGCGGGTTTTTGCATGTGGATGACAACTACGGCCTCGACCCCTATTTCAGAAGGGAGATTCGCAAGGTTTTTCCGGAATACGAACTGGTGGAGCTGCCTTTCTCCCACCCCATTTACACACAGGCCTTCCGCTTTCCGAACGGATTGCCCAAAGTGCACGAACACGACGGAAAGCCCCCCCAGGGTTTTGGGATCCTGCACGAAGGGCGCCTTGTGTTGTTTTTTACCTATGAGGCAGACCTGGGCAATGGCTGGGAAGATCAGGCCGTTCACGGCAACCCGGAAGAAGTCCGGATCCAGGCCCTGCAAATGGGGGCCAATATTCTGCAGTATGTTTTTAACCGGAATGAAACAGGAATGGATTAGGGGGCTTCGGCACCCGTTTCCTTCACAAGCTAAACCACTCAACATTTACAAACCAACAAATTACCAAAAAATGAAACCTATCCTGCTTTCTGTTCTTATCGTCTTTTGTGCAGCCCTGGCGGGTTTGTCGCAGGACCGGATCACAGGTCACAACTTTGCCACGCGTTCGGAAGTGATCGCCCAAAACGGAATGGCAGCCACCAGTCATCCGCTGGCCACACAGGTGGCGCTGGATATTCTAAAACAGGGCGGCAGTGCGGTGGATGCAGCCATTGCGGCCAACGCCATGCTCGGTTTGATGGAGCCGACAGGTTCCGGGATCGGTGGTGATTTGTTCGCCATCATCTGGGATGCCGAAACCCAACGACTGCATGGATTGAATGCCAGCGGACGGTCCCCAAAGAATTTAACCCTCGATTATTTTCTGGAAAACGACTATGCGTTCATCCCCCAGCGGGGAGCCCTCTCCGTGAGCGTCCCGGGGGCGGTTGACGGATGGTTTGAACTTCACTCCAGGTTTGGCAAGCTGGATATGAATGCCATATTGAATCCCGCCATCACCTATGCCAGGGAGGGGTTTCCGGTAACCGAGCTGATCGCTTATTACCTGCAGCGGTCCGCCCCGGCCTTAAGCCGTTACCCAAATTTCACCGAGACCTATATGCCGGAGGGCCGGATGCCGGAGAAAGGGGAAATCTTTCGCAATCCATTGCTGGCAAATACCTACGAAGTGCTTGCCACTCAGGGGCGTGACGCTTTCTACAAAGGTGACATTGCCCGGGTTATTGAAAACTATATCCGGGAAAACGGCGGATTCCTCAGCTATGAGGACCTTGCCGGCCATTCCAGTGAATGGGTTGAACCGGTATCCACCAACTATCGCGGATACGATGTATGGCAGTTACCCCCGAACGGGCAGGGCATCGCCGTTTTACAGATCCTGAATATCCTGGAAGGGTTTGACCTCAGCGCCATGGGTTTTTACAGCCCGGAATACATCCACCATTTTGTTGAAGCCAAGAAGCTGGCATTTGAGGATCGGGCACATTATTATGCAGACATGAATTTCAGTCCGGTACCCCTGCAGACCCTCATATCCAAAGAATACGCGGAGGAAAGGCGAGGGCTTATCAACCCGGACCGGGCTGCCAGACGCTATGACCCGGGCATCCCCGAACAGCCCAACACCATTTACCTGACAGTGGCCGACAAGGATGGGAATATGATTTCCCTTATACAAAGCAATTACCGGGGGATGGGCAGTGGGATGACGCCCGACGGACTGGGTTTCGTGATGCAAAACCGGGGGGAGGCATTCACCCTGGAACCCGGACATTTGAACACCTACGAACCCGGAAAGCGTCCTTTTCATACCATCATTCCGGGTTTTATTACAAAAGACGGAGCGCCTTTCATGAGCTTTGGGGTAATGGGTGGCGCCATGCAACCACAAGGTCATGCACAGATCGTGATCAATATGATTGATTTTGGCATGAACCTGCAGGAAGCCGGAGATGCCCCACGCATCCACCATACCGGCTCTTCCGAGCCCACCGGACAGCGCATGAACAACGGGGGCGTTCTGAATCTGGAATCGGGTTTCCCTTATGAGACCATCAGGGGACTGATGGAAAAGGGGCACACCATCCAATGGTCCAACGGCCCCTACGGTGGCTACCAGGCCATTATGTGGGATGCGGTCAATAAGGTATACTACGGGGCCTCTGAATCCCGCAAGGACGGTCAGGCCGCAGGATACTGAAGCCCGGTAAGGACGTTCAGGACGCGGGATACTGTAGCCCGGCAACAGGCCGCTACCATCCAAAATTGATCGCGAAATCTAAAAAGGAAAGGACATGGCATTAAAAAAAGCATCCAAAGCATACAAAAACCAGAAGTTTCTGGCCTCCCCGGCAGCCCGCGATATCAGGATACTGTCAGAATACCTTGAGCCAAAGGATCGGTTCAGGAAAAACAAGGTCGTAGACACCGTGGTGTTTTTCGGATCGGCCAGGACCCCCTCGAAAGAAGATGCCCAAAAGCAGCTGAAGGCCTTAAAGGAATCTGGAAAGGCCAGTACCGATGCGCTCGAAAAAGCCCAAATCGCCCTGGAAAACTCCAGGTATTACGAAGACGCCATGGAGCTGGCCAGGCGCATCACTGTATGGACCAAAGAGCGGTATGACCCTTCCAGCCGTTTCATCGTGTGTACGGGTGGAGGACCTGGAATTATGGAGGCAGCAAACCGTGGAGCAAAAAAAGCCGGAGGCAAATCCATCGGGTTGAACATCAGCCTGCCATTTGAACAGTTTCCCAATCCCTATATTGACGACGCATTAAACTTTGAGTTTCACTACTTTTTCATGCGCAAATTCTGGCTGGTTTACCTGGCGAAAGCCATGGTGATTTTCCCGGGTGGTTTCGGGACGCTGGACGAATTCATGGAGGTGCTTACCCTGGTTCAAACCGGAAAAGTCAAAAAGGACATGAAGGTATTGATCTATGACCGCAAATACTGGGACAAGATCATCGATATGGACAAGCTGGCGAAATACCAAACCATCAGCCCTAAAGACCTAAATCTGTTTAGGTTCTGCGAAACCGTAGATGAAATGGAGAAAGAGCTGATCGCACACTTCAAGAAAGTCGAAAAGAAAACCAGGCTTTTGAAATAACCGTCGACTGCGCATCCGGCAAGGGGTTCGAGCTGCACCTGGCCTTCGGCTGGTGTGTGGCCTGCACATCAGGCAGGGGGTTCGAGCTGCACCTGGCCTGCGGCCGGCAACTCTGACTGCACACCAGGCAGGGGGTTCGAGCTGCACCTGGCCTTTGGCCGGCCACTCTGACTGCACATCAGGCAAGGGGTTCGAGCTGCACCTGGCTTGCGGCCAGCCACTCTGACTGCACATCAGGCAGGGGGTTCGAGCTGCACCTGGCCTGCGGCCAGCCACTCTGACTGCACACCAGGCAGGGGGTTCGAGCTGCACCTGGCCTTTGGCCAGCCACTCTGACTGCACACCAGGCAGGGGGTTCGAGCTGCACCTGGCCTGCGGCCAGCCATTCTGACTGCACATCAGGCAGGGGGTTCGAGCTGCACCTGGCCTTCGGCCAGCCAATGCTCTCACCCCCTACCTGATGATGCAGTCCCCGACCCTG
>JAWLHS010000123.1:0-7609 GCA_041690235.1 Bacteroidales bacterium | reverse complement strand
CGCATTTGATAAGACAAACATGGCCCCATGCTCATGGGCTTTTTCGGCCACCTTCCATGCAATGGAATTCTCATCAAGGGCCCCGAAAATTACGCCCCTTTTTCCTTCTAATAGCTTCATTGACATTGATTAAATAGGTTTTATGGTTACTTTATTATTCATCAATTCCCTGGCGGTTTGCAGCATGTTCCGGGTGGGTGTATCACCCCCGAGCATTTTTGCAATTTCCGTTATGCGTTCTTCCCTTCCAAGGCGTTTAACGCGCGTCTTTGTGGTTCCCTCTTCCACCGTTTTATAAACCTGGTAATGATCGCGTCCCATGGCGGCTATCTGCGGAAGGTGGGTAATGGCAATAACCTGCATGCGGTCAGACATGGCATGGAGAATTTGTCCGATCTTGCCGCCAATCTCCCCCGATATCCCGGTATCAATCTCGTCAAAGATCATGCTGGAAAGAAAATTTTTTCGGGAAATCATGCTTTTTATGCTGAGCATCAGGCGGGAAAGCTCACCACCGGAAGCCACTTTGAATAACTCCCTGGGTTCATTTCCCGGATTGGCACTAAACAAGAACTCCAGTTTGTCCATGCCGTTGGGGCCCGGGGATCCGGTGGTCTGAAGAACCACCCGAAAACGGGCGGCAGGCATCCCAAGGGCCTTTAACAGGAGTTGCACTTCCTTTTCCATGGCCGGGATGGCCTTTTGGCGGATTCCTGTCAGTTCCCTGGCAGCTTCGATCAATTGCTTCTCCGTATTCCCGATGGAATCTTTCAGTTCGGCAATCTGGCCCGCCAACGAATCCGTGGCCTGCAGCTTCTCCCTGTATTGATCACGGATACGCAGCAGGACGGAGACCTCGGAAACATGGTGCTTTAACAATAATTTGTTGACCAGGTCCATTTTCTGCTCCAGTTCGCTTGCCTTTTCAGGGTCATAAACGACCGTACCTGAAATCTGCTCTGCCTCCCTGGCAATGTCTTTGACTTCTATATGAACGGACTCCAGGCGACCTGACAGGGACTCGAAATCTTCCCGGTAGCCGGCCAGGGGCCTGATTTGCTGAAGAACGTCAAACAACTGGTCGGTAATGTTCACCTCGGCATCGGACAAAAGAAACCGGGCTTTTTCGAGGGCATGCTTAATTTCCTCTGCGTGTCCCAATATTTCCAGTTCATCTTCCCAACGAGCCACCTCATCGGGCTTTAATCCGGCTTTCTCCAATTCATCAAACTGGAAGCGGAAATAATCCTGATCGGCTCTTGATTGTCTTTCCTGTTCTTCGAGCGATTTCAATTCACGCAGCATTCCCGCCCATTCCGTGAACAGGCTGCGATAGGTTTTGAGCCGATCCTGATTCCTGGAAAATCCGTCCACCACCTCAAACTGGAAAGGCGTCTCTCCAATCACCAGATTTTGATGTTGGGAATGGATGTCGATGAGTCTTCCTGTAATATCCTTCATTACAGGAAGGGTAACGGGCGTGTCGTTAACAAAAGCCCTGGATTTACCCTGTGGGGTAATCTCTCTGCGGATCAAGGTTTCAGGTTCCCAATCCAGCTGGTAATGTTCGAAAAGGGGTAAAAAGTGGTCCTGGCTGACCAGGAAACTGGCTTCTATGATGCATTTTTTTGAAGGGTCGTTCAGGGCCCGGGTATCGGCCCTTTGGCCCAGCACAAGAGACAGGGCGCCAAGAAGGATGGATTTCCCTGCGCCCGTTTCCCCGGTGATTACAGTGAAGCCGTCATCAAGGCTGATGTTTAATGATTCAATGAGGGCATAATTTTCAATTTGTAAATGCTTGAGCATACAGGGTAGAAATCACGGGTTCAACCAAAGTTAGCAAACTTTGACTGAAAAAAAAGCAAAAAAAAAGGTGATACGATCAACGGTCTTATCTCCCCTGCTCTTCCATTCGCCTGTACTTGGCACTGTTGGATGGGTCAATCTCGGTTAGAATGGAAATGGCCCGGCTCCTGTCCATCTGAGGAGCCTGGGAGAACAGGTTAACCAGTTCATCGCTTTTGGATGTCATCACCACCTGCATTAAAAAACTGCCCGGCCTTTCACGCTGAACGCGCTGAAGCATTTCAAGGGCCGTAATGACCTCACCCCTGGCCACATCCATATTCTCGGCCATGGTGTCAAAACCCTGACGGTGATAAATATACATGGCTTGTCGGATGTTTCGATAAGTGGGGTTAAACAGGTTTTCAACCAGCCAATAGCGGTTCCGCTGGCTTTCAAATGATTTCCATCCCCTTTCCGCGGTGTTCTGGGCTGTGTTGACAATGTTCTGGGCCCGTTCGAAGTAAGGGGTTCCGGCCATGGGGCCAAAACTGTCAAAATCAAACCCAATGATAATATATATGTAGTAGGCAATGATGGAGGTGAGATTGGAGGTGAATACATTGTCTACATAATCAAGGGGTTGATTCTCAATATAGCGAAAATGCAAATCCCGGTCCTGGTGGTTGAAAACAGGCGAGCTGTAGGAAGTCTGGTAAACGGGTCTTCGGGACTGCACCTGGATGGTTCCCCTGTATTCATCTGAGCCAATGCGCTCACTGACTGTGATTAAGATGGAAGCCTCGATTCGCTCCCTGGTCTGAAACTGGTAGTCCGTCCAGTTTCTCTGGTTGATGAATTCACGCAGGTCTGTCTGCAGGGTGCGCATGATCTCCCTTTCGGTTTCTGACAAGCCGGGGGTTGAAATGGAAATCATACAATTCATTTCCTGCTGTCCAAACCCGCTAAAGGCCATGGAAAGGAAGAAGGCAATGGAAAGGCCATATTTTTTAATCATGGAATATCCCGTTTGTTGAGCAAAAAACAGAACGCAAAGGGCCTGGTCCGGCGTCTATTTGCCCTTGCCTTCGGTTTCCGGAATACGGGAATAAATGTTCCCTTCAAGGAATTCGCTGATTGCAATCAATGTCGGCTTGGGCAGCTGTTCATAGTATTTTGCAATTTCAATCTGCTCCCGGTTCTCAAAAATTTCTTCCAGATTATCGGTCGAACTGGCGAATTCTTCCAGTTTCCCGTTCAACTCCTCCTTCATCTCCTGCCCTATCTGGTTGGCGCGTTTGGCCGTGATGATAACGGACTGGTAAATGTTTTGCGTTTCGAGGTCGAATTGGCGCAGGTCACGGGTGACCGTTGTGAGATCGGTTTTGACTTTTTTATAATCCATTGTTGGTTCAATTGTTTTCTGAAATTGCTGGAGTAAGGGACTGCAGGGATTGGATCCGGTTTTTTGCCGCACTGATTAATCCTTCCGACCTGGCCAGGAAAGGGCTTTCGGGAAACTGCCTTTCAAGGCGCTGAAACGATTCAATCACCGCTTCGAAACGTTCTTCCTGCCTTTCCGGAATGCTTTGATCTGCAAAATCAAACTGGGCCCGGATAATGTAAAACAAGGCCTCTTCCCGGTATTTTGTGTCGGGGAAATCCTTTATGAAATTGTTGAAAGTGGTTACCGCGGCCGTGTAGTCTTCAATATTATAATACATGACCCCTGTTTCAAACCTTTTCGTCTCCAGCTTAAAACGCAGTTCATCGATCAGGGAATTGGCCCCTTCCACACGCTCACTACCGGGAAAACGATTGATAAAGGCTTGCAGTTCACCAATGGCTTCCCTGGTGGAAGTCTGATCCAGACTTGGGCGGGGAGATTCCAGGTATTTACAGTAGGCGCTCAGGAACAGGAATTCTTCCACATGCTCGCTTCGTGGAAACGACGAAGCAAAGGTCCGGAAATAATGGCTGGCCAGAATATAATCACGTTGCTTATAATGGGCCATGGCATAATAATAGTTGATTATTTCAGCCCTGGCGGATCCCCTGAAAGCAGGAAGGATGTCGTTCAGCAATCCAATGCTTCGCGCATAACTTCCTTCATTGTAATAATCTACGGCCTTTTCGAATTTGAGTTCGTTGTCTTCACTTTTAAGCAGTTTCTGGTAGGGACTGCAGGCCCCCATGACAAAAATCAGTGAAGCAATGGCTGTGAGACGTAAAATGACCGGGGTTCTCAACATGTAATTGCGGTATTGGTCGGTATGTCTATTGCAAATAACGTGCATCATCCAAATAAGTTGCAAAGGTAACAAATTTTAACGTATTCCCGCAAAATTCGTCCGGCGAACCTAAAAATCAAAGACCTCTTTCAGGGCGGCGTAGCCCTGTTTGCTGACAGAAATCTTTCTGCCGTTTTTCAAAAAGGCCACATAGGCATCCCTGGAATAAGGTTCAAGACGCTGGATGGCGTCAATGCGTACAATAAAGGATCGGTGAACCTTCAGAAACATGGCGGGATTTAGTTTCCCTTCATAATATTTCAGGGTTTTCTTCTTCAGGTATTCTTCCCGGCTTGTGCACACCAGGACATAGTCGTCCTGTGCCTCAATGCAGCAAACCTCTTCTTCCGGAATCAGGTGGATTTCATTGCCTGACTTCAGTACAATACGGTCGAGCCAGGACTTTCCCGGGTCATCCATTTCCATCATTTTCAGAAGCCTTCCACGCCCGTCCTGCCCCCCACGGATTCGCTCCAGAACTTTTTCAACCGCATGATCGAAGCGTTTCCTGGCAATGGGTTTTAACAAATAATCCACTGCATTGAGCTCAAAGGCCCTGATGGCAAATTCATCGTGGGCAGTGGTGAATATGATGAAGGGCATGGCTTCCATATCAAGGACTTCCAGCATTTCAAGTCCGCTGATTTTCGGCATCTGAATGTCGAGAAATACAAGATCCGGTTTGTGGGTCTGAATGGCTTTGGCTCCTTCAAACCCATCCCTGCATTCCTCCACACAGATCAGCCCTTCATGGTGGCAAAGGTACTCCCTGATAATGGCCCTCGCCGGCGCTTCGTCATCTATGATGATTACTTTGTGGTTCATGGCTTAGGACAATTGGGATTCTACTGTTTTGGGAAGTCTGAGGCTGGCAGTAAACATGCCCTCTCTGGCTTCCACCCGCAACAACCGGCCATTTCCGTAGTGAACCCTCAATCTGTTGCGGACGTTTTCAAGGCCCACCCCCTCCCCCTTAAACCGTCCGAACCTGGGGTCGAATCGATTGCTTACCTCCAGGATGGTTTCATGATCAAGGTCCCGGGCTTCAAAGCCGATGTGGACCATTTCGCTCGTTTGTTGCAGCCCGTGTTTGACGGCATTTTCAAACAAGGGTTGTAATATCAGCCCGGGCAGGGACAGCTTTTTGTGGTGTTCTTCCATTTTGAATCCATATTTTAATCGATTCCCGAACCGGACTTCCTCAATTTCCAAATACTGTCGGATGGCCTGCAATTCATTTTCCAGGGTCGTAAACTGCAGGGCATCCTGTTTCAATGCGTAGCGTAAAAAATCGGAAAGCCGGTTGACCATCTCCCGGGCTTTCTCCGGATCACTCACCGTCAGGCTGCTGATGGCATTCAATCCATTATAAATGAAGTGGGGATTTAACTGGTTTTTTAAAGCCTGCAGCTCCGTTCGCTGCACAAGATTCAGCAACTCAGATTCCCGCCTGCCGGCTTCCCTGGTCTCTTTCAGCATATGGAATGCCAAAAAGGAGCTGTACACAACAAAAGCGATCAATACCCCGAACAGGACCCGGAAAATGAGGGAATCCTGAAAAAAATAAATGCTTGCTTCCTTTTGATGGACCAAAGATTCCAGCATTGTCACCAGGGCGACGTACCATGCAATCAACAACAGGGCCCCGGCACCAATGGCGTTGAACAATCCCTGCAGGGGCCATTTTTTTTCTTTCTTTTGAAAGCGGGCAACAAACCAGAGGGGAAGCAGCAGAACGAACAGGCTCAGGTTAGTCAACAGGGCGTCTGCCAAAGAAACCTGCAGCCCCAGTTCAAAATACCGGTGCAGAACGGCAAAATGAACCAGGGTGCAGAAAAACCAGAAAACCAAGTAATAAGCCAGAACCCTTTTGCCTGGCAATAACAGGTTGTGCATGTCATGCGACTTGATTAAACCATTTTGATCTCACCCCCTCCGAAGACCACCACACCTTTTATCACCAATACTTTGTCGGGATTGGTGACCAGCCTGACATTGGACTCCGCCCTTGCGTCGGAAAAACCCCCGAATACTGCTGAAGCTTCCAGCTTCACGGTCCAGTCTTCCGGAACGTATAAGGTCACACCGCCAAATATACAGGTAATATCCAAAACATTAATGCCCTCTGCAAGGCGGGCATTTCGGAAATTTAACTCGCTGCCGCCGAAAATACAGGTGATTTCACCCCCCAGGAAATTATCCGAACCAATGGCTTTTGATCCACCGCTGAAAATGTTTACCTCGCTGATGGTGTCTTTCAGGCTCCCCTCTGTCGTTCTTGTGTATCTTCTTCTCCTGGCAAGCAGGGTGCCCGGAAACAGTATCAGAATTCCGGCCAGAATAAACACGGAGGGAATGGCATACTGCATGATCTCCCAGAAGTTGACCTGGAAAATATCCCTGGCAAGAAAAACCCCCCCGATAATGACCAGAATGATGCCGGTGGATTTGTTTTTTTCCGTGGCGATAAACAATGCCCCCAGGGCAATCAGAATGGTTTTCCAGGAAATCAGGTAATGGGGAAAACCAAAGGGAAACAAATTGGTGTAATGCATGAACAAAACACTCCCGATGGCCAGAAACAGCAATCCGAGAAAAATACGTCTGTTGGATGTAGGATTCATGGGTATCAAATTAAAGTTAAACATTGTGGGTATGACCCCGGTTTTTCACAAATGTATCATTTCAGAATGGTTGAAGACAAGGCATTATCGGTCAATGGCATTCCAGGGTCGGCCAATGACGTTCCTGTTGCAAAAATTTTTGTTTAAATTGTTGCATCGGTCCCTAAACAAAATAAGCCATTGGTTGTTGAACCATCATTTTCCTGACATTTCTATACCCATGGATTTCGTGCAAAACAAAATAAAAAATTCACTGCCGCTCCTTTTCTTTTTTTTGGCTTTCAGCTTCATTCCTATCCAGGCTTCCTCACAGCAGGGGAGAATCAGCGGAAGGGTTTACAACGAGCTAACAAATGAGCCGCTGCCATTTACCAATATCATTATCCTGGGTACAAACATTGGCAGTACAAGTGATTTGGACGGAAATTTTCTTTTTACGGGCCTGGAGCCTGGTTTTGTCAGACTGAGGGTTACTTCGGTTGGGTTTGAGGACCGAATCTCGGAAGAATTCATGGTGACCAATGCCCGTACGGCCAATATTGATATAGGGATGCGTGAAATCAGTGTGGAACTGGAAACGGTGGAGGTTACGGCATCCCAGTTTGACCGTAAGGATGAAAGTCCGGTTTCACTTCGCCGGATCGGCATCAAGGAAATCGAACGAAGTCCGGGCAGCAACCGTGATATTTCAAGGGTTATCCAGTCACTACCTGGTGTTGGATTTACCCCCGCCTTTCGTAACGACGTCATCATACGCGGGGGCGGACCCAGCGAAAATCGCTTTTTCCTGGACGGGGTTGAGATACCAAATATCAACCATTTTGCCACACAAGGGGCAAGCGGGGGACCGGTCGGCATTATCAATGTCGACTTTATCAGGGAAGTTGAAATGTATACGGGAGCCTTTCC
>JAWLHS010000122.1:1483-7634 GCA_041690235.1 Bacteroidales bacterium | reverse complement strand
CACTGATTAAGAATGCTCCACTGATTAAGAACGCTCTACTGATCGGGAACGCTCCACTGATCAAGAACGCTCCACTTATTGGGGAGAATCCCTTAAAAGCCCCGAAAGGTTCCTCCGCCCTCTATTAAAAACCCGCCCGGACTGATCTCCTTTTGCCCGGTCGAAGCCCAGGTCAATCTGAGCAATTAAATTATCGAAGAGAATTTGTCTTAGCGAAGATTGATTTGGGCGAGACCGATAAAAGACCCTGCAGTCCGGTCGAAGCCCGAGTCAATCTGAGCAATTAAATTATCGAAGAGAATTTGCCTTAGCGAAGATTGATTTGGGCGAGACCGATAAAAGACCCTGCAGTCCGGTCGAAGCCCCTACACGTACGTCCGTGCTTCGGTTTCGCCCTTATGCACCATCAACCCATTCATCGCCAGGGCCCGCATTTCATCCTCACCGGGATATACGTAAATGGGCGCAATATGGGCAATGCGTTCGGACAGGGTTTCCACAAAAGGCTTGCCGTAAGCAATACCCCCGGTCAGCAAAATGGCATCAACCCGACCTTTCAGCACGGTCGACATACCACCTACCTCCTTGGCCACCTGGTAAGCCATGGCGTCCTGTATAAGCTGGGCATTGGCGTCGCCCGCGGCAGCCATTTTTTCAACCTCATAGGCGTCGTTGGTTCCCAGGTAGGCCACAAAACCGCCCTTGCCGTTGATCATCTTTTTAATCTCCTCCTGGGTATATCTGCCACTGAAACACATGTCTACCAGCGCCCCGACAGGGAGGGTCCCGCTTCTTTCGGGGGAGAAAGGCCCTTCTCCGTTGAGGGCCTGGTTCACATCCACCACGCGCCCGTTTCGATGGGCACCGACACTGATGCCTCCACCCAGGTGCACCACAATGAGGCGCATCTCGTCATAATGTTTTGAAATGGACTTGGCGTGCTGGCGGGCAATGGCCTTTTGATTCAGGGCATGAAAAATGGAAACCCGCTCAAAAAGCGGATGGCCGGAAACCCGGGCAATATCATCCAGTTCATCGACCACAACAGGGTCGGCGATATAGGCCTTGGTGCCCGGTATGGAAGCCGCAATATCCCTGGCAATCAATCCGCCCAGGTTGCTTGCATGCTGTCCCTGCACCCCCTTTTTCAGGTCTTCCACCAGGGCATCGTTCACCTCGTAAACACCCGAGGGAATCGGCTTGACCAGTCCGCCCCGGCCCACAACCACCGTAATGTTCTCAATGTGCACCCCGGCATGTTCAAGCTCCTTCAGAATAATGTTTTTCCGAAAGCCGTACTGGTCGGTAATCCGGGCAAATTGGCCCAGCTCTTCCGAAGTATGCCTGATGTTTTTCAGAAACACCTCCCGGGTATTGCGGAAAACGGCGATCTTGGTCGAGGTGGAGCCCGGGTTAATGGCGAGCAGGAGTTCTTCTTTCATGGTTGGGGATTGCGTTTATACAGCGGCAGCCAGGGCAATGCTGTTCAGTTTTGTTTCGTCATTGTCGGCGCGGGAAGTGAGCACCACGGGGGCAGAAGCGCCCTGTATCACCGCCGCGGCCTTTGCCCCGGCAAAGTACACCAGCGACTTATACAGCACGTTTGCCACATCAATGTCGTCTGCGATCAGAATATCGGCATCGCCTGCCACAGGGCCTCCTATGCCCTTTAAAGCGGCGCTTTTCTTACTGATGGCATTGTCGAATGCCAGCGGACCATCGATTTCACAATGTTTAATTTGTCCCCGCTCTCCCATTTTGGCGAGGATGGAGGCTTCGAGCGAGGATTTCATGTCGACGTTGATGGTTTCCACGGCACTGAGCACAGCGACCTTTGGCCTTTCGACACCCAGGCTGCGAAAATAATTCACCGAGTTTTTGATCATGGAAATCTTTCCCTTCAGATCGGGCGAAATATTCATGGCCGCATCAGAGAGCCCGAGGATCTTAGGGTAATCACGCAACTCAAACAGCGCAAGATGGGAAATCTGCTCCCCGGTACGCAGTCCGTAATCTTTGTTTAACACCGCCCTCAGCAGGCAGGCCGAACTCATATGTCCCTTCATGAGAATGTCGGCATCGCCGCTGCGCACCATTTTGACGGCTTCAATAGCCGCCAGCTCATTGTCGTCCTGATGGATTAAACGAAAAGCGCCCAGGTCAAAACCCCGGGCGCTTGCGATATTTTCAATCTTTTCCTTGTCACCAATTAACACGCCTTCAATAATCTGAAGCTTGGAAGCACGAACCACGGCCTCAAGCGAATGCTCATCGTGGGCGGCAACCAGCACAAGCCGCTTGCGGTCATGTCGGCGGGCCATATCGTACAATTCCGAAAATTTCTCTAACATCGCATTTGGGATTATAAAGTGAAGCAACAAAAACCTGCCCAAAAATACAAAATCTTTTGAAGGGGACGGGCCGCCGCAAACAAAAAAGTACCGGATACCGACTTCGGTTTTGGGCATTATTCAACCGTCTCAAATTAGATCACCGTGCGACGAACCGCGCAGATACCGGCAATCCCCTAAAGACAAAACCACCGCCCCGCAGCCCCGCAGAAACAGGCAAATAAACAGGGCCGGGAGCTGAATCAATCGCTTCAGCTCCCGGCCCTAAAACATCATACCTAAACCGTATTAGGCAATTTCAATCCGCTTGCTCAACTTGGCCTTTTCCGGATTTTCGCGTGGCACGCCAACATACAGGATCCCGTTTTCATATTTCGCGGTGATCTTTTCTGTGTCGGTTTGCTCGGGAATGGTAAACGAACGGGAAAAACCGTCCATTTCAAACTCCCTGCGGATCCAGTTTGGTCCTTCTTCTCCCTCTTCCTTTTTCTCAAAAGAAATGGTCAGCAGGTCTTTTTCGACCTCAATTTTGAAATCCTCCTTGCTGAGCCCGGGGGCCGCCATCTGAATCTCAAACTGCTCATCCTTTTCCAGAATATTGGTGGCCGGATTGCAATTGCAGTTGCGCTCAAAGCGTGTTGGAAATTCGTTTTCAAAAAAACGGTGCATCAAACCCGGAAGTGCCGGGCGGTTTTGCCATCTGATAATAGTCATTGTTATTCCTCCTTTTATTTATGTTTATACTGTAATATTCGACTGTTGGTTTTCGATCATACGAACGTTCACCCGGGGAAACTGCAAAGCATATACCTTTCTGGTTATTATGCCTTTTTGGCTGTTTTTTCCATTCGTCGGATGGTTCAGGCGGTAATTATGCGCCATTATGGCGCAATCGGGCCGTTTTCTTTCTGCCCTGGGCGTCCCCTTTCCCGGATTTTGGTACAAAAGAAGGTTCCCAAAGGCTCCTCCAATTTCTCTTGCCACAGCTTGTTCAAATCGCGCTTTATGTATATTTGTATGTGGACCTGCAGCAAAAGAAAATTCTTCGCTTTTTCCGTTTCCGGCGCATCATTGTTCCGGTGCTGCTGGGCGTGGGGGTGGCCACCTATTTGCTGGTCAGGAACTTCGACCGGGAGGCCTTTGCGCAGATCAGCTGGACAACCGACTCTTACCTCAGCCTGTTTCTCTCCCTGCTGCTGATGGCCGTGCGCGATATAGCCTATATGTACCGGCTGCGGGTACTGACCGACTGGCAGTTGTCGTGGCGGCGATCCTTCCAGGTGATCATGCTGTGGGAGTTTGCCTCGGCGGTCACCCCTTCAATTATCGGGGGCTCTGCCATCGCCCTTTACATCATCAACCGCGAAGGGGTCAGCATGGGGCGCACCACGGCCATCGTGCTGATCACCGCCTTTCTTGATGAATTGTTCTATATTCTGATGGCCCCCGTCATGCTCACCTGGCTGGGCCCGTCCAGCCTGTTCACCTCAGAAGGCGCCTATGTGCTGATCGACTCCAGGTTCGGTGTACAGGGGGTCTTCGCCGGAGGTTACCTGTTCATTCTGGTGCTGACAACCATCATCATCTATGGGGTGTTTGTGAATCCACGGGGCTTAAAATACATCCTGCTGTATATTTTCCGGCTTCCCATCCTCAGGCGCTGGCGCACAAAGGCGGCCGAAACGGGCAATGAGATCATCATCACCTCATCCGAGATGAAAGAGAAACCCGCATCATACTGGCTACAGGCCTTCGCCGGTACCTTCCTTTCGTGGACCGCCCGGTTTTGGGTGGTCAACGCCCTGATCATGGCCTTTGCCACGGTCAGCCTGGCCGACCACCTTCTCATTTACGGCCGCCAGCTGGTGATGTGGGTCATTTTGCTGATCAGCCCCACCCCTGGCGGCAGCGGGGTAGCGGAACTGGTGTTCGGGGGGTTTCTGGGAGAGTTTATTCCCGTGGGACTGACCCCGGCCATGGCATTGCTGTGGCGCCTGGTGAGCTATTACCCCTATTTGTTTATCGGCGCCATCATCCTGCCCGGGTGGCTTAAACGCGTATATGCCCGTAAACCAAAGCGCAGCCAACAGCCACAGGACCCCCAACTTCCAAGGCCGGTATAATCCCCCGGCGTGACAAGCAGCCACAGGACCCCCAGCTGCCAAAGCCGGTATAATTCCCCCGGAAGGGTTTCAGGAAATCATTCACCATCCGACGGTGTGGAATTAATTCCTATTTTTGGGTGGCCCTGCGGCAGAAATCTTTCGTTATGGCAAACAACCACGAGCTTCAATTCCGGATGTTTTCCGACCCCCTGATGTATTACACCGCCATGCTGAACGACATCAAGGCGGCCAGCAGCAGCATTTACCTGGAGGTTTACCGGTTCCGCAACGATCCCCTTGGGATCCGTTTTCGCAACAACCTGATCAAGAAATGCCGCGAAGGGGTTAAGGTCATGTTGCTGATTGACTCCTGGGGCGCATCATCCAGCCAGTCCTTTTTTCAGGAATTGATCGAGCTGGGCGGGGAATTGCGGTTTTTTAAAAAGATTAAATTATCGTGGGATGGGTTCACCCGGGGTCACCGCCGCGACCACCGGAAAATACTGGTGATCGACGACCAGATCACCTACATTGGTTCGGCCAATATTTCGAGTTATTCGTTTAACTGGCGCGAAAGCGTGTTCCGCATCAAGGGCGATGTGGCCAAAAAGTTTCGCGACATCATCAGGGGCAACTATCAGATCTACAACAAGTATTTTTACGACAAACAGGCATTCACAAGAACCATCCGCTATAAGGATTTTGAGATCATCCGCGATGTTCCGTCACTTACCTACCAGCCGGTGAAGAAAAAACTCCTGGAGCTGATCGAGGCCGCCAGGCGGGAGGTTACCATAGAAACGCCCTATTTCCTTCCGGGAAGCAGCCTGAGAAAAGCCCTGACCGATGCGGCCCAAAGGGGGGTCAGGGTTAGGGTGATCATCCCGAAGAAATCAGATGTGGGCGCGCTCGATTTGCTGACCTCAAAATATATGGGGGAGCTGGCCCAGGAAGGGGTGAAGTTCTTCTTTTTTCTGCCGCAGAACCTGCATTCCAAAATTTTCCTGGCCGACCGCAAGCATTTCCTGATCGGATCTTCCAATTTCGATTACCGAAGCTTCCGTTATATGCATGAGATCTGCCTGTCGGGCACCCATCCTTCGCTGGTGCGGCAAATGGTGAACCACATCAACGAAACCCTGCGCGATTCGGAAAATTTTAAATTCGAAACATGGATGCGCCGACCCATCATGCAGCGATTCCTGGAATGGCTGCTGGTTCCCCTGAGGCATCTGTTTTAATGCGTATCATACGGCCCACCAGGGCCGCTTGCTGCACAACGGCCCGCAGTTGATACCGCCCATCAAGGCCGCTTGCTGCACAATGGCCCGCAGCTGATACCGGCCACCAGGGCCGCTACCTGATCCGCCCGCCATACACAAGGGGGCGTCGCCGATCCCACCATGAAGGCCGCTACCTGATCCGCCCGCCATACACAAGGGGGCGTCGCCGATCCCACCATGAAGGCCGCTACCTGATCCGTCCGCCATACACAAGGGGGCGTCGCCGATCCCACCATGAAGGCCGCTACCTGATCCGTCCGCCATACACAAAGGTTCTTGCGTAATACGGCTCATCAAGGTCGCTGACAATAACCCCCCGGCTGGTGGAAGCGTGGATGAATTTGTCGTTTCCCAGGTAAATGCCGACATGGCTGATTTTCCAGCGGCTTTGGGTGCGGAAGAACACCAGGTC
>JAWLHS010000122.1:0-1383 GCA_041690235.1 Bacteroidales bacterium | reverse complement strand
CCCCCGGCTGGTGGAAGCGTGGATGAATTTGTCGTTTCCCAGGTAAATGCCGACATGGCTGATTTTCCAGCGGCTTTGGGTGCGGAAGAACACCAGGTCGCCCACCCGGAGTCGGCGTCGCCTCAGTTTCCGTGTATGCCGGGCCTGTTCTTCGGTGGTTCTGGGCAGGTCCAGATTGTATGCACTGCGAAAAACCGTCCACACAAAGCCGGAGCAGTCGGCGCCCGCCCGGGAGAATCCCCCGTACTGGTATGGCACACCCAACCAGGACGATACCTCGGCGATCAGGCGGGGGTCTTCAGTCCCCGAAAGGCGGAATCCCAGTTGCTGGCTGTGAATCGGATAGAAGTTGGGCGGAACGGCAATGTGGTCATGCCGGATGGCGCGCCTGGCCGGACTACAAGCAGAAAACAGTCCGACGAAAACCACGAGCCAAAGGACGGGGAAAGGCGAAAAACCCCTGCCCTTTCTGATTTTTTCAGTATGTTTGCCAAAAATTGGTAACAAACAGATATCCAACTTTATCATTTCCGTGTTTATGGACAAAAATAGCTATTTATTAAACCCCAACCCCCTGGTTAAACATTTGAAAAAGCCGGCGGCTGAATTTACCAAGGCCGACATCATGCAGTTTATTGTGGACCGTGACATTCAAATGGTGAATTTCCGCTATGTCGGGGGAGACGGACGGCTGAAGGCCCTGAATTTCGTGATTCAGAACCGCGAACACCTGGACAACATCCTTTCGAGCGGGGAGCGGGTCGATGGCAGCAGCCTGTTCACATTTCTGGAAGCGGGATCGAGCGATCTGTATGTGGTGCCCCGCTTTAAAACGGCCTTTCTGAACCCGTTTTCGGAAGTGCCCGCGGTAGACATCCTTTGCTCGTATTATGACAAGGACGGCAATCCTTTGGCCAGCGCACCGGAGAACATCATGCGCAAGGCCCACCGGGCATTGGTTGAACAGACCGGTTACAGCCTCGAGGTGATGGGAGAAATTGAATACTATGTGATCAGCGACAAGGACGAACTTTACCGGGCCACCGATCAGCGGGCCTACCACGAATCAGAGCCTTTCGTTAAGTGGGAGCAGCTGCGCATCGACGCCATGATGGCCATGGCCCAGACGGGCGCCCTGATCAAATATTCCCATTCGGAGGTGGGGAACTTCTCTGACGAGGAACATGAATATGAGCAAAATGAGATTGAATTCCTTCCCACCAATGTGGAAGACGCGGCCGACCAGCTGAACATTGCCAAGTGGGTGCTGCGCCAGGTGGGCTACCAGTATGGGGTCACCGTCAGCTTTGCACCCAAGATCACGGCCGGAAAGGCTGGCAGCGGCATGCACATCCATATGCGTCCGATGAAAGACGGCAAAAA
>JAWLHS010000121.1:0-7645 GCA_041690235.1 Bacteroidales bacterium | reverse complement strand
TATGTTTGTGGCCACCTCGACGACACTGTTGTCGTAAACGGATAAACCGGGAACGGCGTAGTTGGATTTGGGGTTATTTGGTTTTTCTTCAATGCTCAGGGCCTTGTGTTTGTGATCAAAGCTGACCACACCGTAGCGGGAGGGATTGGAAACATGGTAGGCAAATACAATGCCCCCATCCGGATCGTTGTGCTCCTGCAGGGTTTCGATAAATCCACTTCCATAAAAGATATTGTCGCCCAACACCAGCGAGACTTTCTCTTTGCCGATAAACTCCTCCCCGATCACAAAGGCCTGTGCCAGTCCGTTGGGTTCTTTCTGGACCGCGAAATGAAAGTTGCATCCCAAACGCTCTCCATCGCCCAGTAACTTCACGAAATGGGGCAGGTCTTCGGGCGTAGAGATGATCAGAATGTCCCTGATGCCGGCCATCATCAGCACCGAGAGCGGATAATAGATCATGGGTTTGTCATAGACCGGCATGAGTTGCTTGCTCACGCCAAGGGTGATGGGGTACAACCTGGTGCCGGAGCCTCCGGCCAAAATAATGCCTCGCATGGAAAATTCCTGTTTAACGAACCCATAGAGGGAACAAGTTGAAACAAATGGAAACAGAACCGTCTGAAAGGGGTTTTCGTATTTTCCTTTCGGATGGTTATCGCAAAACTACGTCTTTAAAACCGAATTCCAAAAGAATCCATTGGCTTTACTGCGGGGATTTTTCCAGGCGGTCTCCTGCAATTCGCTTGTGCAGGGACAATAAAATAGAGGGCATCAGGAAAAGGTTGGACATCAGCGCCACACTCAGTGTAAATGCGATCAGGTAACCCAGGGCCTGGGTGCCGCCAAAAGAGGAAAATGTAAAGATGATAAATCCGAAGAACAACACCACATAGGTGTATATCATGCTTACCCCGCTTTCTCTAAGGGCAGAAATGACCGCATGTTTGATGTTGAACTTTTTCAACCGGAGTTCTTGCCTGAATTTAGCCAGGAAGTGAATGGAGTTATCAACCGAGATGCCCAGGGCGATGCTGAATATTATGATGGTTGATGGTTTGATGGGGATACCCAGGTAGCCCATCATGGCTGCCGTCAGAACCTGCGGAAACAGGTTCGGCACCAGTGATATGATGACCATCCGGGCCCGGCTGAAGAGCAATGCCATCAAAACCGAGATAATGGCTACTGCAAACAACAGGCTGGTGAGCAGGTTTTTAACCAGGTAATCCGTTCCTTTTAAAAACACCACGCTGGTCCCGGTGATGGTTACCTGGTGGGTGTCCGGATCGAATAAGGAATCAATTTTTGGTTGCAGGGCATCCTGAATGCGTCGTATGTCCCGGGTGCCGATGTTGGCCATTTGCACACTGATGCGGGTGGCCTGCATATTGCTGTCGACCAGGGACCTCAGCAGGGAGTTTTCAGAGCCCATGTCCTGCGGAAGGTAAGACTGAATAAAGGCCCGGTCGTGGCGGTTGGGAAGTGCGTACATACGGGCATCTCCCCTGTAAAAGGCCTGTCGCACCAGCTTGATGGCCTCTGCCAGGGACAAAGGCCTGGATAGCTCCGGATGGGATGCCATCTCTTTTTGCAGGTCATCGATGGCCTCAAGGGTGGCCGGACGCATCACCCCGTTGGGACGGCCGGTTTCGATCATGATCTCGAAAGGCATGATTCCCGAGATATTGCGCTCAAAAAACAGCAGGTCCTTGTAAATGGGGTCCCTGTGCGGAATGTCATCCACCACATTACCGGAGGTATGCAGCCTGGTCATCCCGAAAAGTCCGACAACGAGCAAAACCACCGCGATGGCATACACCTTTGCCCGATGGAAACCCACTACATGGACCACCGTTTTTACCAGTCCGCGCATGCGGTCACTGTACAGGTGTCTGATGTGGCGTGACCTGGGCGGGTCCAGGTAGCTGTAGAATATTGGGATGAGTGTCAGGGTCAGCAGGAAAACCGAGAAAATATTCAGGGCGGCTACGATCCCGAATTCCACCAGGATGCGGTTGCCGGTAATGATAAATGTGGCGAAACCGACGGCTGTGGTGGTATTGGTGAGCAGGGTGGCATTTCCGACACGCTGGACAACCCTTACCAGGCTTTTCACTTTGTTGCCGTGAGAGCGGTATTCATGATGGTATTTGTTGAGCAGGAAAATACAATTTTCCACCCCGATAATGATAATCAGGGGGGGGATGATCCCTTTTAAAACGGTAATCTCGTATCCCAGCAGACTGATCGTGCCCAGTGCCCATACCACGCTGATTACTACAATGATCATCGGAAACAACACGGCCTTGAACGAACGGAAAAAGAAGAACAAGGCGATGGAAGCGATCAGCATGGCCAGCAAAACAAACTGTTTCAATTCAGCTTCCACCTTTTTCATGGTCTGGGTCCGGATAAAGGGGAGGCCGCTGTAGTATAGCCTGATTCCGCTCTCTTCGGTAAAAATTTCTCCGGCTTGCTGGATGGACTGAATCAGGTCCATTCGCTCCGGGGTGTTGAGGATATCGGCATCCAGACCAACCGCTGTCAATAGGGCCCCGGTTTCCTGGTTGAAAAGCAACTTTTCGTAAAATGGCTGGTCGAAGGCAATTTCGATCAGGCTGTCCAGGTGCTGGCGGGTTTCGGGAATGCCATCGAACAAACTGTGGAATTCAAGTTTTCGCAGGCTGTCGTTTCGCTCCAGCATGGGCAGGTGTGTGAGGTTCACGACCTCGGTAACTCCCGGAATTTTTTCAAGGGCATTTGTAAACGCGTACCATTCCCTGAATCCATCCAGGGAATATACCCGCTCATCTTCAATGCCGATGAAAACGGTATTCCCGTCCTCTCCGAAAATTTCCCTGAAACGTTCGTAATCCTGAAAGGCCTGGTCACTGGAAGGAAGCATCTGTGCCAGCTCGTAAGACAGCTTCACTTTGCTGGCTTGCCAACCCATTAAGCCGGTCAGTCCGACAACAACCAACAGGAGGATGAGGCGGTAACGAAGGATGACGCGAACAATGACTTCCCACATGGGGTTGCGGATTTTTTTTTGGAGCTGCAAAGGTAGTACTTTTGAACAATTCGGGACGCATCATCCCTTTTCTCTTCAAAAACCCGTACCTTTGCAGGTTCAATTTTTTGCATATATGGGTGATTCCCAATCCAATTTTTCGGAAGAGCGGCTGGAGGTGTTCGGGGCAAGGGTCCACAACCTGAAAAACATCGATGTTGTCATACCCAGGGAACGGCTTACTGTGATCACCGGACTTAGCGGCAGTGGCAAGTCGTCGCTCGCTTTCGATACGATCTATGCCGAGGGGCAGCGTCGCTATGTGGAGACTTTCTCCGCCTATGCCAGGCAATTCCTGGGCACCCTGGAACGGCCCGATGTTGATAAGATCACCGGACTGAGTCCCGTGATCAGTATTGAGCAAAAATCAACCAGCCGCAATCCGCGCTCAACGGTCGGCACCATTACCGAGATATATGATTTTCTGCGTTTGCTGTACGCCCGCATTGCAGATGCCCATTCCTATGTTACGGGAGAAAAGATGGTGCGCTACACCGACGGCCAGATCCTGGACCTGATGCTGGATCGTTTTCAGGGCAAAACCATGCTGTTGCTGGCCCCCCTGGTAAAGGGCCGAAAGGGTCATTACCGGGAATTATTTGAACAGGTGCGAAAACAAGGCTACCTGCGCGTGCGCACCGATGGCGTGGTTAAAGAGCTTAGACCCAATATGAAGGTGGACCGTTACCGCATCCACGATATTGAAGTGGTTATCGACCGCATCCTGGTCAGCCCTGCCGGACGCAGGCAGTTGGGGACTTCCCTGCAGACGGCCATGAAGGTGGGTAAAGGCATGGTGATGGTGATCGATGAGGGTACCGACGAGGCCTTCCATTACAGCCGCAACCTGATGTGCCCGGTTTCAGGGATCGCCTATCCGGAGCCGGAACCCAATTCCTTTTCTTTTAACTCCCCTTACGGGGCTTGTCCGCATTGCAACGGACTGGGTACTGTCAGCGAGATGGACATTGGCAAAATCATTCCCGACCCGGCGCTTTCCATTAAAAAAGGAGGAATTGCCCCGCTGGCCAATACCAAAAACCCCTGGGTGATGAAGCAGCTCGAGGCCATCGGCCTCCGCCACGGCTTTGACCTGGATACCCCCGTCGGGGAATGGAGCGAAGAGGCCGTCCAAACCATTTTGTATGGTTCGGATGAGGTGTTCAGGGTAAAAAATGAAAGCCTGGGTGTTACCGATACCTACTCCCTGAACTTTGAAGGCATTATTAATTTTATCTCCAACCAGTTTGAAGAAAGCACCTCCGGTTCGGTACGTCGCTGGGCGGGTGGCTTCATGCATCAAAAGAAATGCCCCGAATGCAATGGTAAACGCCTGAGAAAAGAATCCCTGCATTTTTTGCTGGAGGGGAAAAGCATTTCCGATCTGGCTGAAATGGATCTGCTTGGTTTGAAAAAGGAGATGGACAATTTATTGCCCCGTCTGGATGAGCGCAAGCAACGCGTCGCTGCCGAGGTGCTACGGGAGTTGAGCCTCAGGCTGGGGTTTTTGTTGGGCGTCGGACTGGATTATCTTGCCCTGAACCGTCCGGCCAAAAGCCTGTCGGGAGGCGAAGGCCAACGCATCCGACTGGCCACGCAGATCGGTTCACAGCTCACCGGGGTGCTCTACATCCTGGATGAACCGAGCATTGGTCTGCACCAACGGGACAATCATCGCCTGATTGAGGCATTGAAGGAGCTCCGTGATATAGGAAATTCGGTGATCGTTGTGGAGCATGACCGCGATACCATAATGGCCGCCGACCATGTGATCGACATCGGACCGGGTGCAGGGGTCAATGGCGGCCTGCTCGTGGCCCAGGGAACCCCGCAGGAGATCATGGCCTGTCCGACGATTACAGCGGACTATCTGAGTGGAAAAAAAGACATCCCCGTCCCCTTAAAACGCAGGACCCCCAACGGCGCTTTTCTGAGTTTGAAAGGGGCCTGCGGGCACAATCTGAAGCATGTCAATTTGAGGATGCCGCTGGGCATGCTGATCTGTGTCACCGGGGTGTCGGGAAGCGGTAAATCCTCTCTTATCAATGAAACCCTTTATCCCATACTTAGCAAACACTTTTACCGGTCTGAGGCACACCCTTTGCCGTATGGGGAGATTGAGGGCCTGAATCATATCGATAAGGTGATTGAGATTGATCAATCACCCATCGGGCGAACCCCACGATCGAATCCGGCCACCTATACCAAGGTGTTCGATGAGATCCGCAAGTTGTTTGCTTCCCTGCCTGAATCCCTGATCAGGGGTTATAAGCCCGGCCGCTTCTCATTTAATGTAAAAGGAGGCCGGTGCGAGACCTGCCAGGGCGGGGGGGTGAAGGCATTTGAGATGAATTTTTTGCCCGATGTGTACGTGCAGTGCGAGACCTGCCAGGGGAAAAGGTATAACAGGGAAACCCTGGAGATCCGGTTTAAAGGCAAAAGCATCAACGACGTGCTGAACCTCAGCATCAGCCAGGCCCTGGTGTTTTTTGAGAACATACCGGCCATTGTGCAGAAAATCCGGACGCTGGAGGACGTCGGACTGGGGTACATCACTTTGGGTCAAAGCAGCACCACCCTTTCGGGGGGAGAGGCACAAAGGGTAAAGCTGGCCGCGGAGTTGTCGCGACGGGATACCGGCAGAACCTTTTATATTCTCGATGAACCAACCACCGGACTCCATTTTGAGGATGTGAGGGTCCTGATGGAAGTTTTGAATCGTTTGGTGGACCGCGGAAATACCGTGGTGGTGATCGAACACAATATGGATGTGATCAAGGTGGCCGATTATATCGTGGACCTGGGACCCGAGGGTGGGGAGCGCGGTGGAGAGATTATTGCCGCCGGCAGTCCGGAAGAGGTTATGGAGGTCAATCACGGATACACCGCAGAATTTCTGAGGGAGGCCCTTCTGAAGGAGGCCTGATTGGTCTTTTTAATCCCGGCGGTACCCCATCAGATTGGCAATTCAAACCGCATGTCCTCATCCATGATCCACCGCTCTTCGATCAGGTCCAGCTCATAAAATTCCAGCACCTTACCGATCAGCACCGCCATGATGCCGGGCTCCCACGGTATGATGGCGTCATACCCTTCAGGCAGCCGCAACACGTAATCGTCCATGAATTCCCAACCGCCCTCCGGGTGAAGATAATACAAGCCCAGGCGGTGATCATCCACCACGGCGATGGTCATGTTGCCCAGCGAGAAGTAGTTGTTGATTCCCTGGGGTATTTCGAACACGGCGGTTTCATCGTGGAACCAATGGCCTTCCTGGTTCAAATAATAAAACTCCAGAAACCCATTGTCTTCCAATGCCAGGATGCCAATTTCCCAGGGCATTTTCACTGACACCAGGCGGTCGTAAGATTTGGGCAGCTCAAACGTAAACCGTTCCTCACTCACCCAGTTGTTGTATGCATCAAGGCTGTAAAACTTGATTTGTTTGTCTTCAATTACCCCGATCGTGCCGATGCCCATGGCGATCAGGCCCTGGTTTTTTTCGGGTATGGTAAACTGAGACAGTTTGTCGAGCACCCAGCGGTAATTCTCATTCAGAAAATAAACAAATACTTTGCGGTCCTGTATAAGTCCGACAGTGCCCATGCCAGGCGCCAGGATCTTTGACGCCAGGGGGTGACCGGATTGCTCAAGGTTGATGTCAGGACTGCCCGTCTTTTTGCAGGAAACGGCAAGGAGAAGGATTGCCAGGAACAAAACCGCCTGGGTCATTGACCGGGATTTCCTGCCAATGAACCGCGTAAACAACATTGAATTTTTCATATCAGGCTTGTTTTGAAACACTTGTTAAACCGGCTTCCGGCTAACAGGTAAGGTCATGCAACGTGCTCCGCCACCACCACGCGGCAGTTCAGAGCCATCTATGGTGATGACAAAACGTCCGCTTTCGGGCTTGCCGATCCTTCCCTTTAAAATATCCGAGGCCTTAAAAACCTCAAAACCATGATTGCTCAATGCTTCCAGCGTATGGGCATTCCGGGCGTAACTGATCACCCGGCCGGGGCCCAGTGCAAAAAAATTGGCGCCGCTATGCCATTGCTCCCTTTCCTGCAGTCGTTGGTCATGATCGCCTCCGCAATAAACAGGCTGAAGATCCAACCCCAGGCCCTTCAAACCCTCCGGGAGGTTCTTCACTTCGCGGACAAACTTTACTTCTCCGCCCTCTGCATAGATATGAACCGTGTGGAATTTATTCATTTTCATGATTACCGGTTCATATATCATGCATGCGTCCCTGTCGAGCATGGTAAACACCATATCCAGGTGAATGAAAGATTCAGGGGTCAGGGGAAGTTCCTGCACAAGGATATGCTGTTTCTCGTTCCTGACTTTCAGGTGATCCATCATGAAATCAATGCCCTGGGGGGACGTGCGTGAACCGATTCCGCATACCAGAACATCATCCCTTGCAATCAAAACGTCCCCTCCTTCCAGTGCGATGCCGGACTCCGGCTTTTTGCCCGGGTTTGGGTTGATGGTTTTGGAACTTAGCACGGGATGAAAGTCAAAAATGGCTTCCATGATCAGGGTCTCCCGGAACCTTACATGGGA
>JAWLHS010000120.1:0-7674 GCA_041690235.1 Bacteroidales bacterium | reverse complement strand
GCGGAAGATCCCCAGAAAAAAGAAAACACGGTCTTCCGCAATGAGTTCAATGTCCTGGACCTGATCAACGCATACAGGGAACGCGGACATCTGTTCACGAAAACCAACCCCGTAAGGGTCAGAAGAAAATACGAGCCCACCCTGGACCACCAGAATTTCGGACTGGGCCACGAAGACCTGGATGTCAATTTCCAGGCAGGGAATGAAATCGGCATCGGGACCAGCAGTCTCCAAAAGATCATCGACCACCTGCAGCAAACCTATTGCCACAGCATCGGGACCGAATTCATGTATATCCGCACCCCCGAAATCGTAGAGTGGCTCAAAAACCGTATGGAAAGCACCCGCCTCACCCCCGCTTTCCCCTCCGACAAAAAACTTCAGATCCTCAATAAGCTAATGGAGGCCGTGGGTTTTGAGCACTTTGTCAGGAAACGCTTTCCCGGACAAAAACGGTTTTCACTGGAAGGCTGTGAAACACTGATCCCTGCCCTTGATGCCCTCATGGAGCATGGGGCGGATTCGGGCATCAGGGAATATGTGATCGGAATGGCGCACCGGGGCCGCCTCAACGTACTGGCCAACATACTGAAGAAACCCTACCACCGGATTTTCAGTGAATTCGATGGCAAGCAATATGCAGAAGAAACCTTGTTGGGCGATGTGAAATACCACCTGGGCTGCACCCTGGAAACCGAGACCCGATCCGGTCAGAAAATCAAGCTGAGCATCGCTCCCAACCCAAGTCACCTGGAAGCAGTAAATCCGGTGGTGGAGGGAATCGCGCGCGCAAAAACCGACATCCGTTATCAGGGCGATTCACAGCAAGTGCTGCCCATCCTGATTCACGGGGATGCATCCCTTGCCGGCCAGGGAGTGGTCTATGAGGTCATTCAGATGTCGCAGCTGCAGGGCTACCAGACCGGGGGAACGGTTCACCTGGTGATTAACAACCAGCTCGGTTTCACCACGAATTATCTCGACGGACGGTCCAGTACCTATTGCACCGATGTGGCCAAGACCATTCAATCGCCTATTTTTCACGTCAATGGCGACGATGTTGAGGCCGTTGTCCTCACCATCGAACTGGCCATGGAGTTCAGGCAGCGTTTCCGGCGCGATGTTTTTATTGACTTGCTTTCGTACCGCAAATACGGCCACAACGAGGGGGATGAACCGAGGTTCACCCAGCCCATCCTTTACAAGATCATTGAGCAACACCCCGACCCGGCCAGTATTTATATCAACAAATTACTTGAGGAGAAGATCATTGAAGAGCAAACCGCCGAGAACATGCGTACCGCCTTTAATGACAAACTGGATGCGGAGTTTACCCTGGCCAAAAAAATTGAAAAAGGCAGTATTGACCCATTTCTGGAACACATCTGGGAAAATTTTCACCGGGGCGGCAAGGACGATTATGACAAGCCCGTGAACACCTCGGTGGAAATGGACATCCTCACAGAACTGGGGAAAAAAACCACCTTATTGCCAAACAACAAGGACTTTTTCAGGAAAACCGTCAAGATGATGCAGGAGCGCAACAGCATGGTCACTGAAACCCAAACCCTCGATTGGGCGATGGGTGAAACACTGGCATATGCAAGCCTGCTTCATGAAGGTTTTGCCATCCGGTTCTCGGGGCAGGATGTAGAACGGGGCACCTTCAGTCACCGCCATGCCGTACTGAAAATGGAAGATTCCGAAGAGGAATACGTCCCCCTGGCCAATCTGGGTCCGGGTCAGGGCAGGTTTGAAATATACAACTCCCCCCTTTCCGAGTATGGTGTATTGGGTTTTGAATACGGTTACGCCATGGCCAGTCCAAACACCCTGACCATATGGGAAGCCCAGTTCGGGGACTTCAACAACGGGGCACAGATCATTATCGACCAGTTTCTGGCCAGCGCGGAAGAAAAATGGAAGGTGATGAACGGCCTGGTGCTGTTCTTACCCCATGGGTTCGAAGGCCAGGGTCCGGAACATTCCAGTGCCCGAATGGAGCGTTTTCTGGGCCTTTGTGCCGAAAGCAATATGCAGGTAGCGAATTGTTCCACGCCGGCAAACCTGTTCCACCTGTTGCGCCGGCAGATGAAACGTTCATTCCGAAAGCCCCTGGTGGTTTTTACTCCGAAAAGCCTGTTGCGCCACCCTTCCTGCACCTCATCGCTTCAGGAACTCAGCCGCGGTCGGTTTTACGAAGTCATTGATGACCACCGGGCAGACCCGGCACGGGTGGAACGCGTGGTGCTTTGTTCGGGAAAATTATATTATGAATTGCTTGATCACAGGCAGGAAAAAGCCTATGAAAATACGGCCATCATCCGCCTGGAACAACTATATCCCCTGCCCAAAAAGCAACTCCTCGCCCTGAAGAAGAAATATGCTGCCGCCCGCCGCTGGATCTGGGCGCAGGAAGAACCAAGCAATATGGGGGCCTGGCCGTTTCTTAAAACCAGGCTCGGGGAAATTCCGCTGGGTGTTATCGCCAGGCCTCCCAGTGCAAGTCCCGCCAGCGGCTCAAGCAAGTTCCACGTCATCCAGCAAAACAAAATTGTAGAAAAAACCTTTGAAGAGTGTGATTGTGAAAATGTTTGCCGGGAGTGCAGGCAACTTTGCATCAGCCACCTGGTTGATATCATGTAAAAACAAGGAATTATGATTATTGAAATCAAAGTACCCCAGGCAGGCGAGTCCATTACCCAGGTTGAACTGGCCAGGTGGATGGTGGCCGACGGGGATTATGTGGAAAAGGACCAGGAAATTGCCGAAATCGATTCCGACAAGGCCACCCTTACCATCAATGCAGATGACTCCGGGGTCATCAAAATTTCAATGGAGGAAGGGGAAAGTACAGAGCCTGGGAAGGTGATTGCCACCATCGACACAAGCGCTGATAAGCCTACAGGAAAAGGCAAGCCTGATGAGGAAAAGCCCGAAGGACAGGACAAACCTGACGAAAAAGACAAGTCTGAAGGAAAGGACAAGCCTGAGGGAAAGGACAGGCCTGAAGGGAACCGGACTGCAGCTACTGATCCGATAAAGGAGGAAAGGGAACCCGACAAGGCTGACACAACGGGAGACCAGGCAACACCCGGTTTAACCATCTCACCGAGGGCCCGCAAATTACTGGAGGAGCTGGAAATCAACCCCCGGGACATTTCAATCCATGCGGAAGGAACGAGGATTACCAAGAAGGATGTTCTGGCCGCCATTGCCTACGAATACCACCACCCTGGCAGAACCTCCGGCGGAATATCTCCCCGGGAAGCGGCAAGCAATGGGGCCGGGTGCCGGGAAACGAACAAGCCGGAAGGGACAACCAGTGAAATCATTGCGTTTACCGGCTCCTGGGGAGGAACCCGGGATGAAGAACGCCGTAAGTTGTCAACACTTCGGAAAAAGATTGCAGAGCGGCTTGTGGCCGTGAAAAACCAGACAGCCATGCTCACCACCTTCAATGAAGTCGATATGTCGGCCATCATTGAACTCAGGAGGAAACACCAGGATGCCTTCCGGGAGACATACGGGCACAAACTGGGGTTTATGTCATTTTTTGTAAAAGCCATAGCCGAAAGCATTCCTTTTTTCCCGGAAGTGAATGGATATATCGAGGGCCATGAGATTGTCATCCCCTCATTTGCCGATGTCGGCGTTGCCGTAAGTACCCCGAAAGGCCTTATGGTCCCGGTCATCCGAAATGCTGAATCCATGTCGTTTCCGGAAGTGGAGGCCAGGATCAACGAGCTGGCCCGGAAGGCCCGCGACAATAAGATCAGCCTTGAAGAACTCAAGGGAGGTACCATATCCATAACCAACGGGGGTGTATTTGGCTCCATGCTATCCACCCCCATTTTGAATCCCCCGCAAAGTGCCATCCTCGGGATGCACAATATCATCGACCGGCCGGTAGCCATCGGTGGAAGGGTCGAGATCCGGCCCATGATGTTCCTTGCCCTGTCTTATGACCACAGGGTCATTGACGGCAAAGAATCTGTGGGCTTCCTGGTCAAGGTAAAAGAGATGATCGAGGATCCGGTCCGGTTATTATTCGGTGGGAAGGACCCCATGGGCAAACTGCTAGGCATCTAAAAGTTTTCAAATGGCATTAATAAAAACCATCAGGGGAATGACCCCAACATTCGGAAAAGACTGCTACCTGGCGGATAATGCAACCATTATCGGTGATGTCGTGATGGGCGATCAATGCAGTGTATGGTTTAATGCAGTGGTTCGGGGAGATGTTCATTCCATCCGGATCGGGAACAAGGTAAACATTCAGGATGGCGCTGTTGTGCACTGCACATTTGAAACCGCGCCCACAACAATTGGCAGCAATGTCTCAATCGCCCATCAAGCGATCGTACATGGGTGTACCATCGAAGACAATGTACTGGTGGGGATGAGGGCCGTTGTGATGGATGGAGCGGTTGTGGGGAAAAACTCCATTATTGCCGCGGGGGCAGTGGTACTGGAAAACACGGTAATTGAACCCGGCAGCGTCTATGCGGGCGTTCCCGCAAAAAAGATCAAAGAAATCAGCCAGGAACTGACCAGCGGTCTGCTGGAAAGAATATCAAACAATTACATTAAGTATTCAGCCTGGTACCGGGATGAAGAATAAGGCAAAACCGGGCTAAAGGCCCAGCTTTGCTCTTACCAGTGGCAAAATGTTTTCCCCTTTCTCCCAATAAAGCAGGGATCCGGCGCTAATATCGAAAACATAAGTAAACCCATGTTCCTCAGCCACATCACCAATGGCGGTCTGCGCCTGCTCAATGATGGGGCTCAACAACTTATTCTCCTGGTCGACAAGGTCTTGCTGGGCTGATGCCTGAAACTCCTGGATGCGCTCCTGCAGATTGGTCAGTTCGCGCTGCCTGGATTGCCTGATTAATTCTGAAAAGGTACTTTCATTTTCCAGGTAATTCTGATACTTGGTCTGCAGTTCGTTCTGCATGGTGGTGAATTGGTCTTCCAATTCACGGGCGTACCGTTCCAGTTGCACCTGGGCGGAATCCCGTCCCGGCATCAGGCGAAGCAACTCATTGGTATCTATGTGGCCAAGTTTAACAGGTTGCTGGGCAAAGACCGTGGCCGAAGCCAACAGGAAAAGGACCAGGAATGAGAGGTTTAGCAGCTTTTTCATTCTTTTCTTTCTTAATGTTGGGTGTGTAATGGTTAATTTGGGGGACAAATTTACATAATAAAACCAAAAACCGGGCCCTTTTTTAAAGAATGGTCGTATTTTAACTACTATTATGATATATAGAAACCGGGTGTTCATCCTTAGACCAATGAGAAAAAAACTCCGGAGAAAAAATTTTTTACATTTTAAAAAAAGCTTATATTTGCAACCGCAATTCGATTCAACGCGGAAATAGCTCAGTTGGTAGAGCACGACCTTGCCAAGGTCGGGGTCGCGGGTTCGAGTCCCGTTTTCCGCTCAAAATTCTACCTCTGAAAAGGGGTTTTTTTTTAGGGGGTTTCTTCACCTCAACTGCCCGGATGGTGGAATTGGTAGACACCCAGGACTTAAAATCCTGTGGCCATTGCGGCCGTGCCGGTTCGAGCCCGGCTCCGGGTACCCCGCAAAACCTGCCCGGCCCCAAGTTTGGCAGGTTTTTTTGTGAACCCGCCCTAGCTCCTGAAGAGAACCCGTCCTACTTCCTGAACTTTTTAATAAAGGCTTCCACTTCAGGAACGCCGCCCTGGTAAACAAGGTAACCGTTATAGGGTTCCCGCCGGGTGATGTCATGATTGATTGGTGTCAGCATGATCCGTTTGACTTCCTCCAGGTCGCTGGTCTGACCAAGGGCCCAGCCCAACTTGATATAAGCCACTTCAGGCAGCATGTTCTCCGCAGGTATGACACCCAGGGCCATCATCTCCCTTCCGGTTTCGTATACAAACATCTGAACGTATCCCCACAAGGTCTGCACGGTCATGTAAACAGCCACGCCCTTTTCCCTGGCCCGCTTCAGGGAAGGGTAAAGCGGTATATTCACATGTCCCAGTCCGGTTCCGGCAATGATGATCCCTTTGTAACCATTGTCGACCAGGGAGTCGATCATGTCGGGTTGCATATTTGGGTAATAATACACCATGGCGACCTTTTCCTCAAAGCAGGGAATGATGGTTGCTTTTCCACCTTTGCGGCGTTGGTTATAATCTGTTTTTATGGGCTTCACTCCCTTTCTGGTTACCATGGCAAGGGGTGTGTCCCCAATGGTACGAAAAGTACTGCGGTAGGATGAGTGCATTTTTCTGACCCGGGTGCCTTTATGCAGCAGGGCGTAATCGTCGGAAGTCGGACCAAACATGCAAACCATCACTTCTGCAATATCAGAGTGACCCGCGGTATAGCAGGCATGCATCAGGTTGAGGGCCGCATCGGACGAAGGGCGGTCGGAGGAACGCTGTGATCCGACAAGGACAATGGGCACAGGGGGGTCTTGTATCATAAAAGTCAACGCAGCCGCCGTATGATGAAGCGTATCGGTCCCATGCCCGATCACGATGCCGTCGATGCCGTTTTCGATCTCTTTTCCAATGGCTACAGCCAGCTGCTTGTATTGTTCCGGCCCCATGTTTTCGCTAAACACGGCAAATACCTTTTCGGTCGTCAGGTTGCAAATATCGGCCAACTCCGGAACGGCCCCGTACAGTTCGCCGGGAGAAAAAGCGGGAATCACAGCGCCGGTGCGGTAATCAAGCCTGGAAGCAATGGTTCCGCCCGTGCCGATCAGCTTGACCCGCGGCAGGCCTTTTGTGATGGGAAACTCTTTTTCGGGAATCTTATAATTGGCCTTTTTATACCCGGTTTCCAGCATACTGGAAATATTGGCCACGTCAATCCCCACATTGTATCCGGTGGGGATTTTCAGAACGATGTGACTGTCGTCGTCGTTCTCGGATCGGGGCAAGACGGTTCCGACAAAATTTCCCCGGCTGGTCTCAACGGTGGCTTGCCCCCATACCCTGACATTAAACTTCTTTAATGCCTCAAGGGCCTTGCCTTTATATCCCTGAAAAAAATCTTCACCCATTGGTCAGTGCATTTCCTGTTGATACTACCCTTCAAGTATTTCTCTAAGGGTCTTTAATTCGATATTGCCCATGGCGGCCGGACGCAGCTGGCCCATCAGCCAGTTGATGGCGGCGTTTTCATCATCTGATTGCCTGATGGATCCAAACTTTTTAATCAAAAACGTCAGATTGGACACCACCTCTTCTTCGGCCATTTCCCTGAATCCAATACTGGTCAGCAGGGATTCAAAATCCATCTTCGGATGTTGATATACAACGCCAAGCATGGGCTTGATCAACTCCCGGTCGTATCCCCTCTCATGTAATTTTTTCAACAGGTGAAGCACTTGTCTGTACTTAAATCCGGGGGCCTTTTCCTGTTGGCCCTCGATGTGCTTGAGCCGGTGGCCAAACAAAGTGCCTACAAAAACAGGGTCCTCCTGCAGGGTTTCGATGATTTCCCGGAGCAGGGGGAAGAGGTTTTTCTTTAGGATGTAAGTGTAGGTGTCTTCAGGAATGCCCCATTTCTTCATCATCATATAGGCTTCAATGGTTGGTTGGGGCAGGTTTTTACCAAGCCGCTCTATGTCTTCATCTTTAAGCGGGATGGGCGCTGAATCGGTGTCGGGGTACATCCTGTCCGCC
>JAWLHS010000119.1:0-7699 GCA_041690235.1 Bacteroidales bacterium | reverse complement strand
TTAACTTTGCGGGTTAAACCAACCCAAGCCTTTTTTCTTCCTTCCAAACAGATAACATTTTCTCCATGAATAAATTCGTGTTTTTCCGCTTCATGCTTATTCTGGGCGGCTCTGTCATTGCCTTTGCCTTGCAGGGACAAGAGTTGTGGACGCTGGAATCCTGTGTGCAGCACGCACTTGAAAACAACATCCAGATCAAGCAACAACAGTTGGGGGTTGAAATGGCAAGCGAAAACCTGCTTCAGAGTCAGGCCAACCGTTTTCCGAACCTGAATGCCAATGCTTCCCATGGTTACAACTTTGGTCGTACGATTGACCAGTTTACAAACGAATTCGCCACCGAACGGGTGCAGTTCAACAATTTCAACATCGGCAGCGGCATGACCCTCTTTGGCGGTTTTCAGGTTCACAACAGCATTCAGCAAAGCTCCATGGAACTGGAGGCGAGTCGCTACGACGTGGAAACCATGGAAAACGACATCTCTTTGGCGGTCGCATCGGCCTATTTGCAGATCCTTTTCAGTATGGAACTGTTGGAGATTGCCCGTAATCAACTGGATATCACGCAGCAACAAGTGGATCGCACCGCCCGGCTGGTCGATGCAGGTACCCTTCCGATGGGTAGTTTGTTTACCGTTCAGGCACAGCTGGCGGGTGAAGAGGTCCAGGTTGTCAATGCCGGCAACCAACTGGATATTGCTTATCTCAACCTCGCCCAGCTCCTGGATCTGGATAATCCGGAGGAATTGCGGATCGTGGTTCCGGATATCACCATTCTTCCCGGGGATGACCTGGCGTTTTCCCCCATGCAGGTGTTTAATTCGGCGGTCCAGACCCAGCCCCAGGTGAAGGCGGCGGACTTCAGGGTGGCGAGTGCTGAAAAGGGACTGCAGATCGCCCGCGGTGGCCGGAGTCCCATGCTCAGCATCAGGGGGAGTTACGGGACCGGTTTCTCGGGCGCCAGCAGGGAGGTAATAGATGTCATCCCGGGGGAACCGCAACAAATCGGAGAAACGGCCACCGGTGTTCCGGTGTTTGCCCCTTCGTTCGAATATGATACCCGCATGAAGCCGTTCAGAGACCAGCTTAGCGACAACCTGAACCGAAGTATCGGGCTATACCTTACCATCCCGATCTTCAACAATTTTCAGACGCGGACCGCCATTGGGCGCTCACGCATATCCCTGGAAAACGCCAAACTGTCTCACCAGCTGGTACGCGACCAGTTGTTTAAAACCATTCAGCAGGCCCATGCGGATGCCCAGGCTGCCCTGAAAAGGTACCTGGCCTCAGAAAAAAATGTGGAAGCCCTGGAGGAGTCTTTCCGCTATACGGAACAGCGTTTCAATGTGGGACTGTTAAACGTGCTGGAGTACAACGATGCCAAAAATCGCCTTACAAACGCACAATCGGAAATGCTGCAGTCGAAATACGACTATGTGTTCAGGGAGAAGATCCTGGATTTCTATACGGGAATTCCAATCACCCTGTAATTTTATTTTCAAGAGGCTTACAATTCGTTGCGGCCCCGGCCAGGACCAATCAATAATTTTTAATCATCCTTACTTATCCAGGTTAAAAAATGAAGACAAAAAAACCTTTAAAATACGGACTCATTTTGGTTGGGGTCCTGATCGTGTTTCTGATCGTGGGAAGGAAAGCCGGTTGGATCAGCGCTGCGGAAGCCATCCGCGTTTCGACCGAGCTTGTCGAACGCAGGGATATCGTTGAGATCGTCACCGCCAGCGGCAAGATTCGTCCGGTGACGGAAGTGAAGATCAGTCCGGATGTTTCGGGGGAGATCATCCTGCTGGAAATTGAGGAGGGCGACTTTGTGGAACGTGGACAGCTGCTGGCCCGGATCAATCCCGACTTATACGAATCGGGCCTGGACCGTGTAACGGCCGCGCTGAACACCAGTCGAGCCAACCTGGCCAACGCAAGGGCCCGCTTGTCGCAGGCACGGGCACAGTTCATCAATGCCACCGCCAGTTTTAACCGCAACAAGCAGTTGTTCGAGCAGAATGCCATTTCGGAATCGGAATATGATGCCGCTTATGCCCAGTACATGGTGGCCCAGGCCGAGGTCGAAGCAGCCGAACAAAGCGTTGTGGCTTCAGAGTTCCAGGTGAAAAGTGCCGAGGCCGGGGTGAAAGAAGCCCGGGAAAGCCTGCAGAAAACGAACCTGTTTGCACCGATGGACGGCACCATTTCCCGGCTTGATGCCGAAATCGGGGAACGCGTGGTGGGTACCTCCCAGTTTGCCGGTACCGAAATCATGCGTATCGCGAACCTGAACCAGATGGAGGTATTGGTGAACGTCAATGAGAACGACATTGTCCGTGTGAATGCAGGAGATACGGCCGTTATCCAGGTTGATGCGTTTTTTACTGAACGTTTTTCCGGGGTGGTTACCTCTATTGCGAATTCCGCCATGGTTGAGGGACTGACGGTGGATCAGGTCACCAATTTTGAGGTACGCATCCGCATTTTGCCCGAATCCTATACCCACCTGCAGCACCCTGACCGGCCCCATTTGTCTCCCTTCCGCCCGGGTATGTCGGCCACCGTCGATATCCGTACCCAGCAGGTATTTGATGTACTGACCGTTCCCATCCAGGCCGTTACCACACGGGAGGCCACCAGCGATGAAACGGAAGAATCCGGAGAAGAACTTGCCGAAGAAGGAGAACAGGAGGATGCTCCGCAGCCGGATTCAGCGGATGACGCCGACATGGCCCGTCCGCAGGAGTACGTTTTTCTGCTTAAAGACGGAAAAGCTGTACAGGTCGCGGTCAGCTCAGGGGTGCAGGACAGCCAGTATATCGAGATTCTGGAAGGGCTGGAAGGGGGAGAGGAAGTCATTACCGGACCCTATCGAATCGTTTCGCGAAACCTTAATGATGGAGATCACGTAGAAAAGGTTAAACGTCAAGACCTTTTCTAGAAACCATGGCTTACATACTCCACATTGAGTCCTCTACAAAGATGTGCTCCGTGGCATTGTCTTACCAGGGCCACCTTCACGCTTTGCGGGAGCAGAACGGGCAGGATTACTCCCACTCCAGCCTGCTGACCACTTTTATCGAAGAGATTATTCACGAAGCCGGAATCTCCATGAAGGAGCTGTCGGCGGTAGCCGTGAGCCAGGGACCGGGATCCTATACCGGTTTGCGAATCGGGGTGTCGGCCGCAAAGGGCCTTTGCTACGGATTGAGCATTCCCCTGATCGCCATTAATTCCCTGGAGGCCATGGCCTATCATTTCAGGGAGGGCTTGCTTAACCGCAGTGATTTTATCCTGCCTGCTGCCCTGGAGGCCTTGTTTTGTCCCATGATCGATGCGCGCAGGATGGAGGTGTACTATGCCCTGTACGATGCCCGGCTCAGGGAAAAGCAGAAGACCCGCGCAGAGGTGATCACCGGGGAGAGCTTTGAATCTCTGCTGGAAAAACACAAAGTCTTCTTTTTCGGTGACGGCGCAGCGAAATGCCGCCCCCTGATCAACAGCACCAATGCCATGGTCTTCAATAATATCTGGCCGTCGGCCAAAGGCATGATCGCCCTGGCACAGGAGAAATACCAGACGGGAGAATATGAAGACCTGGCCTATTTTGAGCCCTTCTACCTGAAGGATTTTTTGGCCGGGAAACCCAATGTAAAAGGTCTGGCATAGGTTTTTTTTGTAACTTCGGCCTGAATCGGGCGGGTTCGTTGGGTTGTCTGCCCAACGCAACACCCATTTAATTTTTTTTCCAGCGGTGTTACACAGATTTCCTCCTTTCCTGAAAAACAAGTATTTCATCGCCCTGTTGGTCGTGGGGGTGTGGCTGATGTTTTTCGACAAGAACAACCTACTTCACCAGTGGCGTTTGCAGCGACAGCTGAACGAGTTGCAGCGCGACAGGCAATACTATCTGGAGGAGATTGAACGCGACAGCACTGCCATCCGCCAGCTCAATGACAATCCCGATGAACTGGAGCGTTATGCCCGGGAACAATACCTGATGAAAAAAGAAGGCGAGGACATTTACGTTATACCGGATCAACATTAACGATTACCCTTACCGCCTTCCCTTCTGCTGTCTCCCTGAACTTTTCGATGGTTTCAAGCAATGACCTCCTGGCTTCAGGCAGTTGTTGGTTGCGGTCGAGTTTCACCAGTATGTTCTTCATGTACATGTTCTTAATGCGTGCCACCAGCGGATATTCGGGTCCGAATACCTTTTTCGGAAAAACGGCCTGCAGCATGGTGGCAAGCCTGGCGGCTCCCCGGTTCAGGGGGTCGGCCTCCTTGTGCAGGGTGGTAAGCTGCACCAGCCGGACAAACGGGGGGTAATGAAAATTGCGGCGCTCAACAATCTGGCTCTCGTACATGCCTTCATAATCGTTGTCGATGACCTGGCGAATCACACCATGCATGGGGTTGTATGTCTGAATGATGACTTTACCCCGTTTGTGGTTGCGCCCGGCCCGTCCGCTCACCTGGGCCATCAACTGGTAGGCCCGTTCGTAGGCCCGGAAATCGGGAAAGCTGAGCATGTTGTCGGCATTGAGGATGCCCACCAGGCCGACATTGCTGAAGTCAAGTCCCTTGCTCACCATTTGGGTGCCGACAAGGATGTCGACCTTGTGGTTTTCGAAGTCGGAAAGGATTTCTTTGTACGCATGGCGCGAGCGCGTGGTGTCCAAATCGAGACGGGAGACCGTGGCATTGGGGAAAAATAACGGAAGTTCTTCTTCGATCTTTTCTGTCCCGAAGCCTTTCATTTTGATTTCAGGGGAGCCGCAGGACGGGCAGCGTGGGGGTGGATTGGCGGTGTAGCCGCAGTAGTGGCATTTGAGCTTGTTGATTTTTTTATGATACACCATGCTCACATCGCACTGGTGGCATTGCGGCAGCCAGTCGCATTGCCCGCACTCGAGGCGCAGGGAAAAGCCGCGACGGTTCTGAAAAAGGATGATCTGCTCCTTGTTCTCCAGGGCTTGCTCCATATGTTCAAACAATATGGCGGAGAAGTGCGATTTCATGCTTTTCTGGCGGCTTTCTTTGCGGATGTCGGCCACCAGAATTTCCGGCATCATCACCCCGCCGTGGCGCCTTCTAAGTTCCGCATAGGCGTATTTGCCGGTCCTGGCGTTGAAAAAACTTTCTACCGAGGGGGTGGCCGAACCCAGCACCACTTTGGCCTTGGAAAAGGATGCCAGGGCGATGGCCGCATCGCGGGCGTGGTATCGCGGTGCGGGATCCTGCTGCTTGAAACTGGGCTCATGCTCCTCATCCACAATGATCAGTCCGAGGTTCCTGAAGGGCAGGAACAAGGCGGACCTGGGTCCGAGAACCAGGTCGTACGAAATGGTTTTCCCATCCGACTCTATGCCTCCAAGCAGAAGGTTGTTCCAAACCTCCGAGCGCTCCATGGGATTGAACCGTGAGTGGTAAACCCCGGCGCGGCTTCCGAAGTGGCCCTGCAGGCGGTTGATGATCTGGGCGGTCAGCGCAATCTCGGGCAGGAGGTACAGCACTTGCTGCCCCTTTTCCATGGCTTCGCGTATCAGGCGGATGTATAATTCGGTCTTTCCGCTGGAGGTGACCCCGTGAAGTAAAACCACCTGGTGGGTAGCCAGTCCCTGCTGAACCTCCTCCCAGGCCTGCTGCTGAAACGCGTTGAATTCTATGTTGTTGGGTCCTGCGATGAGATGCTGGAAGCGGCTTTTTTGTTTGCGTGTGAGTTGGAAAATGCCTTTTTTCAGCATGGCCTGCAGGGCTGCATTCCCCCCTTCGATGGGGGCGGTGAGTTCCTTCTGACTAACTTCGGCTGGCTGCGGCCCGTAGCGTCCGGAGCATTTGATGTAATTCATCAGCAGCTCCAGCTGACGCGGGGCACGTTTTTCGGTGGATTCGAAAACCTCCCTGAACCTGTCTTCGTCTTCGAATTCGGGTGAAAGACGAATCATGTTTTCCATTTTGGGCCGCCAGGGGTCGTCGAGGTCTTCCTTCAGCAATATCACGCGGCGTTCCAGAAGGGCTTTGACCAGTGGCAGTACCCTGGAGAGCCCGGTAACCACTGAGGCCTCACCAAGGGTAAGTTGTTTTTTGTTGGTCAGGGCTTTTACCAGGGCATATTCCTTTTCGTTCAGCGACTCTTCTTCGGTGTCGAAGCCGGGATCAAGCACCACGCGGGTTTCGCCTGCCAGCTTCATGGCCGGAGGCAGGGCGGCGTGCATCACCTCCCCTTCATGGCACATATAATAGTCGGATAACCATTCCCAGAAACGGAACTGCATGGGCGTGACCACCGGCCCCTGGTCGAGCAGGGAGTCGATATAGCGGGCCTGAAACCCAGTGGGCGGGGTGGTGTGGATATTTTTTACGAGTCCCGCGTACACCCTGTTTCGCCCAAACGGCACAACAGCACGCTGACCAACCTGGATGCCGCCGTTAAGCTCCCTGGGTACACGATAGGTGAAACTGCCCTTCAAAGGCAGCGGCAGCAGGATGTCGGCAAAAAGGGTGACCCGGTCCATTTTTCTTTTTTTTCGTGGGATGGGCCTGCGGATTGGCCGGACGAACCAGGGTAACAGGCATGCTGCCTAGTCCCCCATACAGATTCCGATGCCCCGTGCTGCCTTAACCAGGTCGGAACCGGGGTCAACGAAGTTGTAATGGCTGATGGCCTCATGGAAGGGAACGGACACGATGTTTGGGTGGCGGTAGGCCACCATTTTGCCGAATTCCTGTTTCATCACCATTTCAAAGGCCTTATAACCAAACTGGGTGGCCAGCACCCTGTCGTACGCAATGGGTGTTCCCCCGCGCTGAAGGTGTCCCAGCACGGTTTCGCGCATATCCGTTTCCAGTCCGGCCTCTTTCAGCTCGTGAATCAGCTTGGAGGCCACCCCACCAAAGCGTACGTTCTTATAACCCACTTCCCCGCTTTCCTGGTATTGGGCCTCCCCTCCAACGGGCCTGGCGCCTTCTGCAATGACGATGATGGCAAATCCCCGCCCCCTGTGGAAGCGTGAAAATATTTTTTCCATGACCTTGTTCACATCGTAGGGAATCTCAGGAATCAGGCAAACATCTGCTCCGCCGGCCACTGCCGAATGCAGCGCGATCCAGCCTGCATCGCGGCCCATGACCTCCAGCACAAATACCCTGTTGTGGCTCGCTGCCGTAGTCACCAGCTTATCAACGGCCGTGGTGGCTTCCTGAACCGCTGTCTGGAAACCGAAGGTGAAATCCGTGGCCGAAAGGTCGTTGTCGATTGTCTTGGGTACGCCGATAATATTCAGGCCTTTTTCAAACAATCTTTGTGATATGGCCTGTGAGCCGTCGCCGCCGATGTTGACCACGGCTTCCACGCCGAGGTATTGCAGGCGGCGCAGCATTTCGTCGGAGCGGTCGTCGGCGCCCCAGCTGCCGTCGGGATTCTTGATCGGCCAGGCAAAGGGGCCGCCCTTGTTGGTGGTGCCGATAATGGTGCCGCCGCGAATGTGGATGCCCGAAACTTCTTTTTCCCCGAGTACAACAATCTCGTTGGGCTCGTTCAAAACGCCATCAAAGGCGTTGATGCTGCCAACCACTTCCCAGTCACGCTCTTTCGACGCGCGCAATACAATGGCCCGGATTACGGCATTCAGTCCGGGGCAGTCCCCACCACCGGTGGCAACCAATACTCGTTTTCTCATTCTATGCT
>JAWLHS010000118.1:0-7720 GCA_041690235.1 Bacteroidales bacterium | reverse complement strand
CACGCTGCCGATGGCCTTCAGCGGGGTGTTTAATTCGTATTCAAATCGTCCGGTGGGAGAGGCGGAATATTTGGTGTCATAGTCCAGATTGAGATCGGATCGCATTGTGGCGCTGTAGGTGTCTTGCAGTTTATAAAAGGTGGGGGTGTGAATGGCTCCGCCGAGACGAAGGAAATCAAAAAGCCTGACAATGGCCCCGACTTTGACATTAAAACCGGATCCTGTTGTTTCGTGACGGTTTGTGTACGTCAGTTGATTAAACACCTCGTTGCGGCCATCCGGATCGCTTTCCATGTAGATGCTTTCTTCTTCATACCTGACCGAAGGAATACCGACGGTGGCGCCTACATAAAACACATCGTTATAGTTGGCCCCGACCGACATGACAAATTCACGCATGGAACCCGAAGAATTGGTTTCCTGGCGTTGCAACACATTGCCTTCAGGCATGTCGACGAAAAAATCCCCCTCGAACATATCCAGCAAGTAGGTGTCCCAGGCCAGGCCGGTGGAGAAATCGTCCAGGTTATCCACGCCACCCTCCCGGTTCGCACGTTCCAACATGCTGGTCATGAGGGAACTTTGGTTGTTGAACCCTTCAGCGACCCAGCGGCTGTTAAAGTTGTTGTGGCGGTTCAATCCGAAGCCCAGGTTCAGAAATTTCCATCCCGCCTCATCGGATGCCCGGCCCAGGGGCATGGCAAAGACCAGTCCGACGTTGTTCAGGTTGAAACTGTATTTCATGTCTTCCTCCCTATTGCCAAAGTAGCTGGATTCGATGGTTTGGTAAGACAGCGAGGGGGTAAGCGTAAACTCGGATCCACGGTAGATGCCCAATCCGGCTGGATTCTGGCTGAGCGTGGAGAAGTCGCCCCCCAATGCCCCGAACGCCCCGCCCATTCCAATAAAGCGTGCGGTGCTGCCAGGATCTGTCATTGAAAAGCGCAGGGCGTCCAGTTCGTTTTGTGAGAAACCGGGAACCGAAAGGATGACTGCTGTCAATAGGCTGAAGATGGTTTTTTTCATGACCGAAACATTTGAATGATTTCATTAAACTTTTCCCGACCGGTTATGTGTAATCACCGGAACGTTCTGATGATAGTAAGAAAGGATCCCATGGGCGGGGAAGGGCTGCAATGCTTACCGGCGGCCTCCTGATGAGCTGGAGGAGCCGCGGGACGAACTGCCCGATGAACGACTTCCTGCACTACCCGAGGATACGCCGCTGCTCCTTGAGCCGGAGGAAGTGTTCCTCGAGGGACTGGAATTGATGGCCGGACGTGAGCTTGGTTGAGATCGGCCGGGACTTGTCCTGACGGCCGGTGAGGTACTCCTGCTGGGTGTCCTCACAGTGGGCGTGGATCGCTGTGGTGTTTGCTGCCTGGAGGGGGGAGAATAACTTGGTTGCCCCCTTTCCTGACGCTGTGGCTGGGCTCGCTGAACGGGCTGGCGTGACGGTGCTTGTGGCCTGGATTGTGGCTGCACCTGCCTGCGTTCCGGCTGGACCTGGTTTCCCGATGGCCGTGCCGCTTCCCTGGGTGGGGTCACCGCAGGGGTCCGTGTGGTTTGCGGATTACGGTACTGGTCGGTGGACCTGGGCTGCTGGTAGGTGGGCGAGGTATAGGTGCGGGGGGGGGTATAATTGGGCTGACTGACCCGCTCCTGCGTCGAAGGCCTGGCTTGTTCCGGTCGGGCATATCGCTGGGTCTGACTGCGCTCGGACTGTTCTCCCTGCAATGTCCGGAACTCTGCTGGCCGCCTCAGGAGTGGGTTCTGTGTGCCTTCCTCTTGGTTGGCCGGCCGTGTTTCAAAGCCTCGTATTGTTTCACCTGGGGACTGAACATTGCTGCGTTCAGGCTGGCGCTGTGGAGCCGTTTCAGTTTGCCGGGCCGGGCTTTGCTGCCTGACGGGCTCTGCACCGCGCTGTGGGGTGGATTGGGGTTGGCGCCTTGAAGGATCCTGCGGACGGGCCTGCTCAACCCCACGAGGACTGGTAACAGGCTGTCGTGAAGGTTCTTGTGCTCTGGTCCTTTCATCCTGACGCTGTTCTCCGCTCTGGGTGCGTGTGGGCCGTGCCGTGCCGGCCGCTCCCTGGCGCGGGCTATTTACTTCGCCCCTGGGGGTTTCCCGGACCTGTCGGTCGGCGGATATCTGGCGTACGCCTGCAGAGCCCCTGGTGTCATCTGCCTCGCGGGTGGTGTTTCGGGCGATGATTTCACGGGATCCGGAAGGGGTGCGTACGGTACTTCCTTCAAAACGTTCGGCAAATGTGGTTTCCGGACGTAAAGCACGGCCCCTGGTGCCGCCGCCTACGCTGTTTCTGTGACCGTAATAATAATTGCTGGGGTCGAAGCTGTTATAGATGTACTGATAATAGTAGGGGTTGTAGTGCAAGCCTGAATAAAAGCCCCTGTAGTATCCGGAGTGATAGGAATGAAAAAAGGGCCAGGGATGATATCCCATATGGTAGGTGTATGGGGAATAGGGGCTCCAGGATCCGTAAAACCCGCTGTACCCCATGTAATAGGAATGCATGGAATAATAGGGATTCTCCCAGAAAAATGCCGGATTATATAAATACCCGGGATAATACATGGACATGGCGCCAAAGCCATGATAAATGCTTACACCTGAATAGAACGGGTTGTATGTATACCAGTACATATTGGTGAAAAACGGGTCGTAATAGGCTGGTCGGTAGTAGACCGGGCTGTAAAACCGCCTGAGCCTGGCGGCATAGGCAAAGTCGTAATAACCGGAATCATAATACTGGTTTACGATAACGGATCCCCCATCAGCGTAAACGCCCTGTGAACCGGGTTCCTGCTCGTAATACTGGTTGTCGTAATCGTCGTAAACGTATTCTTCCTCTTGTGCGTAAGCCCCGCTTTGTCCGCTGACTTCCGCTGCATCCTGGGGCACCTCGACGACGGTTGCCTGGCTGTAGGTCTCATCTTGTTCAGATGCCGGCCTGACGAGCTCAGGGGAATAATAAATGTCATCATATGTGCCGGCTGTTTGATAAGTAGATGAACAGCCTGCCAGGACCAGGAGTAATATGCCGAAAATTTTTGCGTGTGTTTTCATGACTATTTCCTCCGTTGGTATTGGTTTAACAAAGTTAACAACTTCAATGGGTTCTCATGGTTTTTTGTTAAATTTGCTGCTTTCCTTTATACTAAAAGACACAAATACTATACCAAAACACCGTATGGCAAAAGATTTTTCGACCAGGGAAGAGAACTACTCGAAGTGGTACAATGACATCGTTCAGCGGGCCGGACTGGCTGAGAGTTCGGCCGTGAGGGGATGCATGGTCATCAAACCATATGGCTACGCCATCTGGGAAAAAATGCAGGCCGCCCTGGATAGGATGTTTAAGGATACCGGCCATTCCAATGCTTATTTTCCAATTTTCATACCAAAATCGTTTTTCAGCAGGGAGGCCGCCCATGTTGAGGGTTTTGCCAAAGAATGTGCCGTGGTAACCCATTACCGTTTAAAGAATGCGGAGGATGGCAGTGGCATCGTGGTGGATGAAACAGCCAAGCTGGAAGAGGAACTGATTGTCAGGCCCACCTCGGAGACCATCATCTGGGACACTTACCGCAGCTGGGTTCAGTCGTACCGTGACCTCCCCATTCTTGTGAATCAATGGGCCAATGTGGTGCGGTGGGAAATGCGTACACGAATGTTTCTGCGCACCACTGAGTTTCTCTGGCAGGAAGGGCACACCGCCCATGCCACAGAGAAGGAAGCCCTGGAGGAAACACATCTCATTTTGAACCTGTATGCTGATTTTGCGGAGAAATTTATGGCTGTTCCCGTCCTGAAAGGCACCAAATCGGTCAATGAGCGGTTCGCCGGCGCACTTGAGACATACTGTATCGAAGCCCTGATGCAGGATGGCAAAGCACTGCAGGCTGGCACTTCCCACTTTCTGGGTCAGAATTTTGCCAGGGCCTTCGATGTGAAGTTCAGCAGCAAGGAAGGAAAGCTCGAGCATGTATGGGCAACCTCCTGGGGCGTTTCCACCCGCCTTGTGGGAGCGCTGATTATGGCCCATTCTGATGATCACGGCCTTGTGTTGCCTCCGAAGCTGGCCCCTATTCAGGTGGTTATTGTTCCCATTTACAAAAATAAAGAGCAGTATGATCTCGTTTGTTCTAAGGCAAGGGCCCTTGAAGAGGATTTGCGGATGAAAGGCATCGCTGTGAAGTTGGATGACCGGGACTCATACAAGCCGGGCTGGAAGTTCAATGAATACGAATTTAAGGGTGTTCCGGTGCGCATTGCCATCGGACCCAGGGATGTGGAAAATGGAACGGTTGAGATTGCCCGCCGCGACACCTTGGAAAAGGAGGTATACCAGGTGGCCGATCTTGGCAATAAAGTAGAGCATTTGCTTCATGCCATCCAGGACAATATGTACCAAAAGGCCCTGGCGTTCCGGGAAGAGAACACCCATAAGGCTGATACATGGCGGGAATTTAAGGACATCATTGAAAACAAGGGTGGATTTGTATGGGCGCATTGGGATGGTTCAGCCGAGACCGAGCAAAGGATCAAAGAAGAGACCAAGGCCACGATCCGCCTCATTCCAATGGAAGGCCAGTCTGAAAAGGGGAAGTGTATCTATTCGGGTAAGCCTTCGTCAGGTCGGGTTGTATTTGCCCAGGCCTATTAAGGCTCATCAGACAACCGGGATGCTTTGCCCCGGGGATTTGGGGACGGGACTTTTTCAACCAGGTATTGATATGAAAAATTTACTATTTCTGGGCGCCTTCATCTTTGTTCTTCCAGTATTTGCGGATGAGGGCAGGGTGCAGGACAGCTTTGCCGTTCACCAACCCCACGTGATCATGGATCCCGATATAAAATGGCTTTTGGAGGCCCACCGCAAGGCCATGTCGAGGGAAAGGGGCATCCCCGGGTTCCGGGTTCAGGTTTTTATGGAGGCCGGGAATCAGGCCAGGCTGAACACCCAACGCAGCCGGGCCGAGTTTGAAAACAAATACCCCGGCATCAATGTCTATATCGTTTATGAAGAGCCCAACTTCAAACTCAGGGTTGGTGATTTCCGAACCCGTCTGGATGCCAGGCGATTCCTGGAGACCATCAAAGAGGACTATCCTTCTGCCTACATCGTGGTCTCTAACATCAATTTTCCGGACCTGGACTAAGGCCACTCACCCTGGTGGTCGGCCCCCTGCCGCCCAGGCCGGTGGCTGACCGTGCAAGTCGGATTGGTGATCAGACTGGTGGAGAACCATGCCGGCAACATGGATCTACCCGGAAAACCGTTGCCTTCGTGCTAGTTTCTGTCGAGACAGCTCAGGTCTTCAAAAGCAATCTTCAGGCGTGAGATCATGGTCTCTTCGCCCTTTCGCAGCCACGCCCTCGGGTCGTAGAATTTTTTATTGGGCTTGTCGGATCCGTCCGGATTCCCGATCTGTTCCTGCAGGTAGCCTTCGTTCTTCTGATAGTAGTTTTTGATCCCCTCCCAGAAGGCCCACTGTGTGTCGGTGTCAATGTTCATTTTGATCACACCGTAGGTGATGGCCTCGCGAATTTCCTCGCGTGACGAACCGCTGCCGCCGTGGAACACAAAATTGACGGGGTTTTCGGCCGTTTTGAAATGTGTCCTTATATGTTCCTGGGATTTTTTCAGAATGACAGGCTGCAGTTTCACATTGCCAGGCTTGTACACGCCGTGTACGTTTCCAAAAGCCGCGGCAATGGTGAATTGCTCTGAAACATCCGACAGGGCCTCATACATCCGGGCCACCTCTTCGGGTTGGGTATAAAGACGTGCGCTGTCGATGTCGGTATTGTCAACACCGTCTTCCTCCCCGCCGGTGACCCCGAGTTCCACTTCCAGCCCCATTCCTATCTTGCTCATCCGCTCCAGGTATTTGCGGCTGATGGCGATGTTGTCTTCCAGGCTTTCTTCTGAGAGGTCGAGCATGTGAGAACTGAACAATGGCTTGCCAAAGGCTTTAAAGTTTTCTTCGCTGGCATCAATCAGCCCGTCAATCCAGGGCAATAGTTTTTTGGCGGCATGGTCGGTATGCATGACCACCCGCACCCCATATTCTTTGGCAAGCAGGGCCACATGCCGTGCGCCTGAAATCGACCCGGATATGGCTGCCTTCTGGTTTTCGTTCGGCAGGCCCTTGCCGGCCATAAACTGGCCACCGCCATTCGAAAACTGAATGATTACGGGGGAGTTGACATCGCGGGCCGCCTCCAGAACGGCGTTGATGGAGTTCGAGCCGATTACGTTTACAGCCGGGAGGGCAAACTGGTGCTTGCGGGCAATGCGGTAAAGTTCCTGCAGATCCTTTCCGGTCACTACGCCGGGTTCGATGTGCTGAAGCAAATTTGCTGACATATATAAAAACATTTTAATGAAAATCTCGGGTTGCTTAGGTTACCCAAAAGTACGAATTTTTTTTGATTTTTCCGGGCCGTCCGGCCGGATGATGTGCTTAAAAGCCCATGCCCGCCCGACTCAAAAACCGTTCAGCTCCATGGTGACTGTTGGGATCAGCAGCAAAAATCCGACGATGATCAACAGGGCAATCAGGGGCCAAACCCATTTAACCCATTTGTGGTAGGGAATGCGTGCGATCCCCAGCACGGCGATTAGGATCCCCGAGGTTGGGGTGATCATATTGGTGAAGCCGTCCCCGAATTGAAAGGCCACCACGGTTGCCTGCCTGGAAATTCCGATCAGGTCGCTGAAAGGGGCCATGATCGGCATCGTAATGGCTGCCTTTGCCGAACCGGAAGGAATGACAATATTGATGATGGTTTGGATCACGTACATGCTGCCGATTGAAGCGATGTTTCCGAATTGCCCCATGGATTTCGACAGACCGTAAAGAATGCTGTCGATGATGCCCCCGTCTTCGAGCACCACAATAATCCCACCTGCGAGTCCGACGATGATGGCCGCCGACATGATGTCTTTGACCCCATCCAGAAACATGACGGCAATGTTGTCGGCCGACCTGTTAATGGCCAGTCCGGCGGCAATTCCCATGGCGAGGAACAGGGTGGCGATCTCCATCACATACCATCCGTATCCCATCACCCCGATGATCAGGAATAATATGGTATAGGCCAGCAGCAGCAGGATAAAGAAGTGCACGGATTTCTTCAGGCTCAGCAGGCCAAGAACCGCAAAGGCCAGGGTGGCAATCGGAATCATCATCAGGGTAAGGGAGGAATTTCCGATTACCAGGGTGGTGTATGGGTAGAAGAAGGAGAACAGGGTAAGTACAATCAGCACCAGTCCATAAACAACCCAGGCCATGCGGGGCGTGTAATAGGTGATGTTTTCCAGATCGCCCTTGTCCCGTTTGCGCCAGTAACTGTCTTCCTCAAACATGATGGAGGATTGGGGCCGACGCCTTAACTTTCTGACGTAGCGCAGCACAAAGCCGATCCCCACCAGGTTGATCACCAACCAGGCGAACAGTCGGTACTCAATCCCTGAGAAAAGGGGAATGTCGGCCAGGCCCTGGGCGATCCCGATCGTGAAGGGATTCAGTATGGCTCCGGCAAATCCCAGGTGGGCCCCAACATATACCATGCACACCCCCGTAATGGAGTCATACCCCATGGAGATGGCCAGGGGGATGAGAATGATCACAAAGGCAATGGTTTCTTCACTCATGCCGAATATGGCTCCGAACATGCTGAACATGAGCAT
>JAWLHS010000117.1:0-7769 GCA_041690235.1 Bacteroidales bacterium | reverse complement strand
TATTCCGGCAAGGCTTGCCATTTTCAGAAAGTCTCTTCTGCTTGTTCGGTTCATGAAATTTTATTTTAACAAAGGCCGTGGCCTTCATTGTTCAACCATCGGGAAAAGCTCCGGAAATCAATTTCAATCCGGTACAGGGTCACTCCATGTAGTAGATACGCCCGTCAAGGCTGGAGGATATGGACTCGTTCCTGGCCTGATGTTCCGCCAGATGCAACAAAATGGCATCACGAACCCGCATGCCCACTATTTCGGTATTCATCGGGTTTTCAAAAAAGGACATATTGTCACCGGAGCCCGCCAGGTAATCGGTCGTCAGCACTTTATAGGGCCGGTCGGGCCTGAAGGGCGCTCCCTGAATGCTGACTTCCTCAGCCTGGCCGTTGCGGACACCAATCACCAGGCCGGCAATGGGGGTGCCGACGTTGCGGGAAGCGATGTACTGGAAAACCTGCCGGGTTTTCTCCGGACTCAGTGTCAGGACCACCATTTCATTTTCAAAAGGCATCACTTCAAATATTCTTGACCGTGTGACCGGTCCTTGCGGAATGCTGGTTCGCAAACCCCCGTAGTTCAAAATGCAGAAATCAATCGGAGCACCGTCCTCCGGCTCATAGAGCATTTGTCCTTTTTCCAGCACAAGATCGGCTACAAAATTATTGAGAAGGTCCTCCGGGGTTCCCTTGCGCATCAGTTGCGCGGAATGGGCAATGACCTGGTTCATTTCCTCTTCGAGAATGCCCCGGTATCCCTCTATGATGGAATCGGTGGTCGGATCCACAACGGGAACATTCACGCTGTCTACGGTCAGTAATTCCCCTGTCACTGTCTTGCTTTCTTCCCTTACCTGACAGGAAGAAACGGCCATCAAAAGGGATAAGGCAAAGAGGAGCAACGGCTTGTGAGATCGAATCATGGAATCCGGATTTTGTTGGGCGGAAATAACAATATTAAGCTTTCTGTAAACAAAATGCAACGAAAACTTTTTACATTCTCTAATTTAGAATGGGAATTGTTTTGGGAAGGGAACCGGCCCTATTTCAGCCGGACAATCTTCAGGCCGTTGATCCCGCCAAAGGCTTCCTCCACCGTGTTGGCCTGTTTTTGCCTTACTGAGAAAACCAACTGGCAGGAAAGGTCGAACCGATGACTTTCCTGTTGCAGCTCAAATTCTTTTACAAGCCGCATCACTTCGTTCATGTCCTCATAGGGGAAACGAATCTCGTATCGGTTTTTGATTGTTTTTGTAACAACAGACGCCTGGTCCAGGGCATCGCGGGTGGCTCCCCTGTAGGCGTTGATCAGGCCCCTGACCCCGAGTTTCGTGCCTCCGAAATACCTGACCACCACCACGATGATATTTGTAAGACCGTGCGAAATAATTTGTCCGTGAATGGGCCTCCCGGCCGTCCCTGAGGGTTCTCCATCGTCATTGAACCGGAAATCAGACTGGTCGGCCTGGAACACCCAGGCATAGCAATGGTGCCGGGCATCGTAATATTGCTTTTTCAAATCATTCAGGATGTCTTTCGCCTTTGTTTCGTTATCCACAGGATGGGCCAGGGCAATGAATTTACTTCCTTTGTCCTTGAATAAGCCCTTGGATTGCCGGGCAATGGTCCGATAAGTGTCTTCCTGCATAAGGTAGTGACTTTTGCCAGTCAGCCGTTTATCATGTGCCCATGGTGATCAGCAGAATGGCGCAAAGGGCCAGAAATATCCCGACTTTATTCATCAGCGAAAGTTGTTCCTTGAAAAAGAAATACCCGGTCAATGCCGAAAGGCTGACAATGCTCACATTGAATATGGGAAAGAAAACCGAACTTTCAAATACCCCCAGTGCCATCAGGAAAAAATAGCTGGAAAAGAAGTTCAGGAACCCCAGCCAGACGCCCGCAAGGATGCTGCGCCCATGAATGGATTGCTTCTTTTTCAGTAACCTGACCAATAGAATCAGGCCGCCGATAACCATGGAAGAGAGGAATACCGTTCCGAGAAAAAGCAGGGTTTCCTCACCGACATGAAACTTTTGGGCATGTTTTGTCAGGGTATCGTTGGCGCCATTCCCCAGAAAAAGCAGTATGGGAAGGATCAGAACCCTTTTGTCTATGCGCTGTTCCTGTTTCTTCTTAAATGTCAGGTAGAAGGCCAACAGGGAGGCAATGATCCCGGTCAGTTTTGCAGTATTCAGGGGCTCGGCATAGGCCATGATGCCAACGCTTACAGGAATGACCACCGACATTTTGGAAGCGACGGAGGTAACGGCGATGCCGGCCTTTTGGGCCGATAAGGCAAATACGAAAAATACCAGAATAAAAGTAAATCCGATCACAATGGCAAAGGGAAACCATGGCCTGAAAGGTATCTCCACCGCCTGAAACTGATGCTGATAAACAAGAAAACTCATGAGCGCAGCCACCAGGTAATTGGTGGCAATGGCCTGAAGGTTGTCAATCCCAAAACGGGTGAACAGCCTGAAACTGATCACAATGGCTGTGGAAAAAATGATGGTGGATATCAGATAAAACATGACAAAAGGCGATTATTGGTTATTCGGATGCCGGAACCAGAAAAAAAGCTCTTTCCCAATGGGAATGTGTAAGGGCTGAATGTCTTTGATCTGAGGGGAGGCCACGCCCCGGCCGAAAAACTGGGGTCCGCAAAAAACCCGGGCTTCATCCCATAGATCCGACTCAATGAAAGATTGGATTAATTGCCTTCCCCCTTCCACAAACAGGGACTGCAAACCCATAGCGTACAATTTGTGGAGAACTTCCTTTGGCGAAGCCTGCTGACAGTTAATCCGGATCATCTTTGTCATTCCCCTGTCCTCATTGGTGGTATCATTAAACACAAGGGTGGCCTGGGAGTTATCAAACAGATGAAGCTTGTCCGGCAGCCTCAGCTTGCGGTCAATGACCACCCGGACGGGCTGCCGGCCAATCCAGTCGCGTACGTTCAGGCGCGGATTGTCAAGGATGGCTGTGTTGGTTCCCACCATGATGGCGGCCTCCTCCGATCGCCACTTATGTACCAGCAAACGAAGGCGTTCACTTGTAATCCAGGTGGGTCGGGCCTCCTGACCGGCTTTTCGGACCACATCAATAAACCCGTCAGCTGTCTGTGCCCATTTTAAGATAACATAAGGGCGTTTTTTTTCCTGGAACGTAAAAAAACGCTTGTTCAGGCGACGGCATTCCCTGGTGAGAATATCACTTTTTACCTGGCATCCACCGGCTTTCAATGCCTGGATTCCCTTGCCGGAAACCGCCGGAAATGGATCTGCCGTTCCGATAAAGACCTTCCTGATTCCCTTTTCAACAATCAGGTCTGTACAGGGTGGGGTTTTTCCGTGGTGGCAACAAGGTTCTAGGTTCACATAGAGGCTTGATTCCGAAAGCAAACCGGGAGATTTTACCGAAGCAATGGCAAGAACTTCGGCATGGGGACCGCCGAAGCTGTGGTGATAACCTTCACCTATTATGATTCCATTGTGCACAATGACACATCCAACCATGGGATTGGGGGCAACGTTCCCCAACCCATTGGATGCCAATTCCAGGCATCGCTGCATAAACAAGTTGTGATCTTCTGCTTTCAATTTGCCCATGTCGAAAAACCTGGCAAAGTTAGCATTTTATTTCCGGGCGCCTGATCTTCCGCCTAAATGAAGCGCAGGGTGACTTCTTTCAGCAGTTTTTCCTCCAGCATCTTTGCAATCCTTTTGACCACGGTGCGCCTGATTTCAAGTTCAACCGGAAGATTGGGGTCCTGGTGGGCGATATTGACAGCCGTTCCCACCCAGAAATTGATTTCATCGCTTTCAAGAAACAATTGAACGATACGGTCGGCCGGTCCCTTGCCAAGCTCAGTCCGGGAACCATAAGTATCCAGGATGCCCGCCACCTTGCTCAGGGTCAGGATCCCCTCCGTTACCAGATCGATGCCCTCCATATAGGAAATGGGTGGAAGATCGGGGTCGTCGAACTCCAGGGTATCCTCAACCGGTATCTCCAGCTCCCTGCCGATGATATCCGCTGTGGTTCCTCCGCAAATGACTTTTTTGCCGGTATACCCTTTGACCACCCTGGCAAGATCCTGGTCTCTTTCTTTTTCGAAAGGAGGGCCTGAACAGAGCAAGAGCTTGCGGGGTTCCCTGAAATAAACAACGGCACTGCTGATGTCGTCCTTGGCCTGGTAACCATCGTTGGCATGCGCGGTATTGACAAGCTGGGAAGAAAGTTTGGCAGCGGAAACACCCGGATGATCCTTTACAAATCCGGAAACAAAATCCTCCATATTGTCCTGTCCCCAACCCAGTAAATATTTACCCCCGCCCAGGCCCGACTGCGTAATTCCGTCGCTCAGCAAAATGATGCGGTCTTCTTTCTTTGCAACAAATGTGCAGGCCTTAATTTCTTTTCCCCGGTTGGTTTCGGATTCAAGAATGATGTTCTGCCATTCAAGCTTCAACAGGGATCCTTCCCTGATTACAACGGCATCCGGATTGTCGTAGTTGATCACGGTGGTCTGGCCTGTTTTTTCAATATCCACCACCGTGAAAGTGGAATAAGAAATCTTTCTTTCGCTGCACACAGGAAGGGTGTTCATAATGATCTCTGCGATCTTATGTGCATCTTTGTGTTCCCGTGTAAAATTCAGGGCCATGGTGGCCGTTAGGGTGGCCAGCATATTGGCTTTCACTCCATGGCCCATTCCATCCGACAAAACCACAACAGTTCGTCCCTCTTCCTTCACCTTCTGGGAAACGAAGACATCCCCGCAAATCCGTTCACCTGCATGGCTCTTCTGGGAAGATCCCACCTCTATATAAAAAACCTCTTCCATTCAGTTCCATTTAATGGCCGGCATCCGGACTCAGGGTTTTTTGACTTTGTTGTAAGTCTCGATAATGGAGTTCAGCATCTTCTCTGTGGTGCTGGCCCCTTCGCCTAGCAAAAAGGCGATATTCTGAACCATCTTCAGGTTTTCGTCGATTGCGTCAGAGACCCGGTTGATGATTTCCTCCTGCCGGACTTCAGCCACGTACATATCCCGGAAAACGCCCCCAACAATTTTATTGGGCTTCAAAGAGTAAATGCTGACATTCAACAGGCCCTCCCCATAAGCCACATCCTTGCCGGTAACATTTTCATCGTTTTCAAGGACGAAGGAGAAAAGGTTGTAAATCGGATAGGGGAGAAGTGTTTTCAGGTCTGCCCCGGCCAGCCCGGGAATCACTTCGTTGATCAGTTTTGCATCCTCTCCCAGCACCTTTACAAAACTCTCGTTGGATTCAATGACACGCAGTTTCTCATCGACGATAACGGCTGCAGATGGCAGGTTTTTCAGCAATGCGGAAGTTGTTTCGGAGGCCAGCTTGATGTTTTGGTTTTCAGAGCGCAGCGCCTTTTCGGTTTCGATCAGTTTTTCCTGTTGTTTTTTCAGTTTTTCATTATTGTTTTTCAGGGTCTTGATGTAATCCTGCTTGTTCTTCAGGGAATAGGTCAGGCACATCTCGGGTTTGGTGAGTTCCTGGCTAACAGCGACCGCGAACTCCTTGCAGCTCCTGAATCCGCAGGCGTTACAGGATGCCTCCTGCTGGGGACTTTTCCCGAGGCTTTTCAGGATCTCCTCCACCCGGTCACTGTCCGGTTCAGGCAGGCGCTGGTCATTTTTTTTAAAGGTTCTGCCAAGATCAAGGGATGCGTAAGTATCCATTTCCTTCTCCCATTGTTTCTGGTCGAACTTCTTCAGGCGCTTGTTGGCGTATTTGACCACCAGGCTTCTTCTCAGAAATTTAAAGGATTTGTCAGTGGTTCCCGGACCCATAAGGCAACCCTCATCATAAAAGATGTTAAAATGCTTTTTGATTTGTTCGGTCGATTGATTGAACTCGTCCACCGCCTGGAGCATGTTTTCCTTGCCGTCGGTTGTGATGACCATTCCGGTCAGAAGATCCTCGCTCAGTCCTGACGCATATATAATACCATTGCTCAGGGGGTAAAGGGAACCCAGGTTTCCGATGGGCGGATCAAATTCAGAGTATTCCACCTTGCCTTCCTTTACCTGGAAATGATCGAACATTTTTCTCAGGCCCTGGAAAGTCAGCACCGCATCCACCCTGCCGTCATCATCGTAAAGCCTGGCCTCGTTTTTGGCCGACAGGCAAGGGCCGATAAACACCACTTTGAGATCACCGCCATAAGCCTTTCTGACCACTTTGGCCATGGCGGTCATTGGGTTAACAATAGGGGCCAGGTTCCCGGTCAGGTCGGGTTGAAATTTCTCCACATAGCTTACCACACTGGGGCAATTGGCCGTAAGGTAATACTTGCCCTTAAAATTGGAAAAAAGTTCCCGGTATTGTCGGGCCACAAGGTCTACCCCGAACGATACTTCACTCACATAATGAAATCCCAGGGTCCGGATCATCTCAACGAATTTCCGGTAATCCGTAATGTCAGGAAATTCACCGCTGATGGTGGGATCGACAATGGCCGCGGTCTTCTGGCCAGAGCCCAGCAATTCGATGGTATCCTGCACGGCACTTTCGTAAGTGATGGCTGCGGATCCGCAAACGGAGACGCAGCTTCCACAGCCGATGCATCGCTGGTGGTTGACCAGGGGCATGCCGTCTGAGCTCCTCGCGGAGATGGCCTTCACAGGGCAATGCCTGATACATGCGTACGATTGGGTGCAACGGGAGTGGTCTATTTCGATGATTTGCATAATTCCCGCTTAGGTTAAGTGAGCAAGTGATACCTTATTGTTCCGGGAAGGCTTGTTCCAGGATTCCCGGAAGCTGGTTGATATCCAGTTGTTGATACTCTGTTTCGTCGATCTTGATGATGGGACCCATCTCACATTTTCCCAGGCAATGGGATCCTTTGAATACCACCCGGGCAGCCAGCCCCCTTTCCTTTAAAAACGCCTGTATTATATGCAGGGCCTTTTTGTTTCCCCTTGAAAAACAACTGCTTCCCATGCAAATGATGATTTCCGCAAGCCGTCCTTTCATTGAAAAGCCCCGTTTTATTGATAAACACTATGACTGATAGCAAAATTACAAATCCTTTCCAAAAAAAATAGTTAAATCATTCACATCTTGATCAACCAAACCCTTTTAAGATTTAATCTTAATAACATTTATTGCATTTATGCTGGAATTTTGGCAATTAATTCCTGCTTTCCTGATTTTTTATGTATTTTTGTTGGTGCTTGGGACAGGGGCTTAATCCTTTAATAATCTTATTATTAAGTTTTCTAAGCCGGGCGCCGGACGGATGAATAATTTAATTGTGAAACAAATAGCAACTTAGCCTTATGCAACCCGCCTTAGCATCCATTTTCGACCAGTTTCCCAACCGTCTGCGGGAAGATCTCATCCCCATCATGCAGATGATCCAGGATGAGTTTGGATTTTTAGCGGAAGAAACCATCAAAGAGCTTGGCAACTACCTGGGAATTAGTGTAAATAAAATATACGGGGTGGCCACATTCTACGATAATTTTCGTTTTGGTCCTGTGGGAAGGTATCATATCAGGGTATGCCACGGAACGGCCTGCCATGTGGCCGGTGCGGCTACCATACTGCAGGAACTGGAGCGTTTGCTAAAAATTGGCAGCGGGGAAACGGACAAGGACGGTTTGTTCAGCCTGGAGGTTGTATCCTGCATCGGTGCCTGTGGGTTGGCTCCCCTGATTGAAATCAACCAGGAATTCATAACCCGGATAACGCTGGAAAAAATGAAAGAAATCATTCAGGC
>JAWLHS010000116.1:0-7815 GCA_041690235.1 Bacteroidales bacterium | reverse complement strand
ACCATGCTGGATACCACACTGGATCTGCGTAATGCCCGTGATGAGCTGGTCAACCTGCAGTTCAATTACGAAGAGGCCCAGATTACCCTTGAGCAATCGCAGTTTGAGCCCCCGGCGACCATACGGCAGGCAGAAATCAACCTCGATAAGATGCAGCGTGCCTACCAGCAGGCAGAAAACAATTACGACTTGCGCAGCCAGCAGGCCCGCGCCAGGATGCAGGAAGTGACGGCCTCGCTGACGCAGATCAGGCGCCGCCATCAAAACATGCTGGATGTATTGGATGAATTCGTGATTTATGCCCCGGAGGACGGCATGGTGATTTACCGGCGGAACTGGGACGGATCCAAGATACAGGTCGGTTCGCAGGTCAGTACGTGGGACAATACCGTAGCCACTTTGCCCGATTTTTCGGTGATGATGTCGCGAACCTATGTGAACGAGATCGACATCAGCAAGGTAAAAACCAACCAGCCTGCCGAGATCGTGGTCGATGCCTTTCCGGAAAAACGCTTTACAGGCATTGTGACCGAGGTGGCCAATATCGGGGAACAACGACCCAACCAGGATGCCCGGGTATTTGAGGTGAAAATTCAGATCCATGAGTCGGACACCATTCTTCGTCCGGCGATGACCACCAAAAACACCATCATCACCCATGTCGAGGAAAACGTGCTTTTCATTCCCATTGAGGCCATACATGCCACCGATAGCATGACCTGGGTGGTACGGCAACATCAGAACAGGATGGTACGACAGGAGGTCGTAACCGGAATGCGAAACGAAAACCAGATCATTGTCAGGGAGGGCCTGAACGAAGGGGATAAGGTCTGCCTGACCATTCCTGTCTCTCCCGAAGAAATGCGCCTGGTCCTGCTCGACCAATAAGCCCCTGCCGGTATGCCACATGATCTGGAAAAATATTTTTATAACCTGAACATCGCCATGGAGGCGGTGATTGCCAATCGTTTCCGGTCGGTGCTGACGGCCCTGGGGATCATTTTCGGGGTGGCCGCGGTGATTGCCATGCTGGCCATCGGAAACGGAGCGCGGCAGGAGATCCTTGAACAGATGCAAATGGTGGGGGTGAACAACATCATTATCAGGCCCCTGTTTGCCGAAGACGACAGCCAGGACGAAACCCTGCGCGGGAGGTTCTCCCCCGGACTCTCCCTGTCGGATGTGCAGGGCATACAAACCGTCATCCCCACCGTACAACGGATCAGTCCGGAGATTGAGATCAACGCCTTCGCCATGAGTTCAGGCATCCGCCGTCCGGTGCGCGTGGCCGGGGTCACGCCCGATTATTTTGAGGTTTTCAGGCTGGGTCTTTCACAGGGAAGCATGTTTACGGAGGAACACCTGCTCAGGGGAGCGGCCGTGGCCATTATTGGGAACAACATCCGTGGCATATTCTTTGGGAATACCGATCCGATCGGAAAACAAATCAAGGCGGGCAACAACTGGCTGACGGTCATCGGGGTGGTGGAAGACCGCATGGTCACTGAGGACGCCATTGAGAACCTGGGCGTGAGCGAGTTCAACAATGTAATCTATACCCCGGTGCAAACCCTGTTGCTGCGGTTTCAGGACCGGTCGGCGGTTTCGCTGACCGATATTCAGCGCTCGCGGCGCGGGAGCGGCATGCGGGGCGCGAATGTAGTGATTATTGGCGGGGTGGCGGCACCGGCCGATGATGACCAGGAAAAGGCGGGGAATTACCATCAGCTGGACCGGATTACCGTGCAGGTGGAAAGCTCCGATCAGCTGACGACCACATCAGATATTATTCAGCGCATGTTGATCAGGCGCCACAACGGGGTGGAGGATTTTGAGGTGATCATTCCCGAACTGCTGCTGCAACAGGAGCAGCGTACCAAAGACATTTTTAACATCGTGCTGGGGGCCATTGCCGGGATTTCTCTCATTGTGGGAGGGATCGGCATCATGAACATCATGCTGGCTTCGGTCATGGAGCGTACCAAAGAGATTGGCATCCGCCTGGCGGTGGGTGCCAAGAAGACGGATGTGGTGTTCCAGTTCCTCTCGGAGTCGACGATCATTAGCATCAGCGGGGGACTACTCGGGATTTTTCTCGGGATCGGCCTTTCGAGGGGCATCGCCCGCTTTACCGATATCCTTACCATTGTGTCGCTCGATTCCATCCTGATTTCGTTCGGAGTGGCCGCAACGGTTGGCATTGTCTTCGGATTCATGCCGGCACGCAAGGCGGCGGAAAAAGATCCGGTGACTTCGCTTCGCTATGAATAACGGGGGCTCGCCCATATCCGCATGGGCGCTTCTCAAATTTTCTTCGAAAATATAGGCACCCATGCGGATATGGGCGTCGCCCGGATAGTGCCTCCTGAAAATTTGGAGAATTTCACGGGGTTTTATATATTACCATCCGGGACAGATTGCGGGCGGATTGATGGATGCCCGTCCGTCCCAATGCATATTCACAGGAGGAAACGAGTAAAAAAAAACACATTTTTATCATGAAAAAATTTGCCGTTGTATTATCCGGTTGTGGTGTGTTTGACGGATCAGAGATCCATGAGGCCACATTGAGTTTGTATGCCATCAAGAAGCTTGGTGCCACGTATGATGTGTTCGCACCTGACATTCCGCAACACCACGTGATCAACCATATCACGGGCCAGGAGATGAAGGAAACCAGAAATGTGCTCGTGGAGTCGGCCCGCATAGCCCGCGGCAAGATTCATGCCCTGGAGCAGTTCGACCCGGCCGGCTATGACGCCATTTTGCTGCCCGGGGGGTTCGGCGCGGCCAAGAACCTGTGTACTTTTGCGTTCGACGGAGCGGATTGTACAGTGAATCCGGCCGTGCAAAAAGCCCTGAAAGGTATGCACAAAGCCGGGAAACCCATCGGGGCCCTCTGCATCTCCCCCGTGATTCTGGCCGCGGTGCTGGGACAGGTGAAGCTAACCATCGGGCAGGACAAAGGCACCGCCGAAGCGGTCACCAAACTGGGAGCCACCCATCTGAATACCGACCACGGGGAGGTGGTCATCGATGAGATGAACAAGGTGTTTACAACCCCCTGCTATATGCTGGATGCCGATATCGTTCAGATCGGGGAGGGGGCGGAGAATATCGTGAAGGAGATGCTGGATTCCATAAAGGACTAAAAGCCAAGCAAGGGGGCTACACGCCACAGTTGTTTCTTCTCTTGAAGACCGCATCGCCCTGATTGGAACAGCGTTCGATGCGGCCATCGCCTTATATTGGAAATACGGCCCGAAGGTGGCATATTCCTGATCCGAAACAGGGTCCCGTTTCTAGCGAAGTTTGTGGTAATCGTTCAAATCATCGAGTTTGCGCTGCCTTGATTCCTTGATTTTCCTTGCGATCAGTAGAAAGATATCCAGCTGCCTGTCTGCCAGCCACCGGATGGCCCCGGGTTTGTCATTCACGGCGTCGACCAATACCGCCAGCAGCTCAAAGCGGTGCCGTATTAACCACTGATGCGCTTCCTTGTCGTCGTAAATGGCCTGGCTGAATGCCGCAAAATGGGGAAACTTGTGTTTGATCAGCCATTGGACAGCCTCCCGGTTGGTATGGATCGCATTGGCCAGGGCTCCCAGCTCGGGATAGCCATGATGGATCAGCCAGTAAAGAAATTCTTTTTCTTCTTCAACGGCTTTGGCAAATGCGACCAGGATTTTTGCCGGATAGTTTGTCATTGATGGAATTGGGTTCAAAACATTTACAGTGAACACGAGATGCATTAATCCAGCCTCGCCCCGCAGGTTTTACAGAACTGGGCCCCGACTTCGTGCAAGGGGTCCTCGCAAAAACGGCAACCTTGTTTTTTCTGCTTATTGTTGTCCATCGAGCGCGTGAACTCTGCCGAAACAATGCCGGTGGGGATGGCGATGATGCTGTAACCCAAAAGCATGATAAAGGTGGCGATGAATTTTCCCAGGCCGGTTATTGGAACAATGTCGCCATATCCCACCGTGGTCAGGGTGATGACCGCCCAGTAAATACTCATGGGAATGCTGAAAAATCCGTTTTCCCCCTGCTCCACCACGTACATGAGGCTGCCCAGCATGATAACCAGCACCAGGATGAACAACATGAATATCAGGATTTTCCGCGCGCTGTTGCGCAGGGCCAGCAGCATCAGGTTGCCGGCGCGTACGAAGCGGTATAGCTTCAGGATCCGGTAGATGCGAAGGAGTCGGACGGCCCGGACCACGATCAGCGGCTGGGCTTCGGGGAAGGTGAAGGCAATATAGGTGGGGATGATGGCCAGCAGGTCCACGATCCCCAGGAAGCTGAAAATATACCTTCCCGGCTTGGGTGAGGTGATGATCCGCAGAATGTATTCGATGGTAAAGGCGATGGTAAAGAACCATTCCGCCTTGTAAAGCTGCGGGCGGTAAAGAACCCTGAATTCCGCCATGCTGTCGAGCATGACCACCAGGATGCTGAGTAAAATCAATGCGAGCAAGATCTCGTCGAACAGCTTTCCGGCAAAGGTGTTCGATTCAAAAATGATTTGGTGGACCTTGCGGGTCCATTCCCGGCGGTGTCCTGAAGATTCGCTGCGTTTTTTCTTTCTGTCCGGAGCCATGCCTCTCTGATTTTCGGAAAGAATAAACGAATGTACGAAACAAAGCTTAGCGGGGCAATATATTTTCGGCGGACTGACCAAAGGTTTCTGAAAACACCATTTTCTCTATGTCTTGCCTTTGGCGGGATGCGCGCTCCGATTCCTCCATTTCGGGAATCAGCCTTTCGGGACGGTCCTGGTAGCCCATGGCGATGGTCGAAACCGGCTCGTAATCTTCGGGAACGGCGAAGACCTCGATGGCCTTTTCTTTGCTGAATCCGCCCATCTGGTGCATGACCAATCCCTCGGAGTAGGCCTGAAAGGTCATATAGGCGGCACTGGCTCCCAGGTCGTATTGATGTACTTTGTTGGGCTTCCCGGTTTTGGCATAGGTCTTTTTTCCCAGGGTCAGGATCAGCACCGGGGCTAAATGGGCCCACTTCTGATTGAATTCGGCAAGGGTTTCAAAAAGCTTGTCCCAGGTGGAATCCCCTTTCATCCCCACGATAAAGCGCCATGGTTGTTCGTTAAAGCTGGAGGGCGCCCAGCGGGCTGCTTCAAAAATGCGCCGGAGCTTGTCCTTTTCAACGGGTACTGAAGGCTTGAAGGAACGCGGACTCCATCGTTTTTTAATGATTGGATGAATGTCAAGGTCGGTCGTGGCGGGTTTTTCCATCATATATAGATTAATGCAGGTGTTTAACATTTGGGTTTGATTCTCTAACAAAATTAAGAAGGATTTGTTTTTGTCCGGGGGAGAAACCCCACTGAACGCCATTTTTGGTAAATTGGGCCATCTTTTGTTTCTTTGTATTGATCATCATTGGCTTATTCGCTCAAATCAGAAAACTTATGAAACATTTCAGGCATTTTCTCTGGCTATTGATCTTTTGTGGGATGGTGACGCCGGCCTCCGTGGCGCAGCAGCCCTTTAATGCCCGCACCATGTGGCAGATGAAGCGGGTTGGCAATCCCGTGGTTTCGCCCGGCGGACAATGGTCTGCGTTTACGGTGACCGGGTACGATATTGAGAAGAACACCTCTTCGACCGATATTTTCCTGTTGAACAATGAAACAGGGGAGGTGCAGCAATTGACGTTTTCCGGAAAGGAAAGCGGACCCGTTTGGAGCCCGGACGGACAAAAACTGGCCTTTGTTTCCAGGAGGGATGAGGGTCCCGGACAGGTTTACGTGCTGAGCCTGGCGGGCGGGGAGGCCCGCAAGATGACCGACCTGCCTGTTGGTGTGTTCGGATTGAAATGGTTTCCCGATGGAGAGCGGATTGCTTTTGCCGCGAATATTTTGCCTGAATACGGGGGCGACTGGGACAAACTCTCCAGCCTGCAGCAGGAAATGCGTGAGAGCAAGGTTACGGCCCGGGTGACCGAGAATACGATGTATCGGTACTGGGACCGGTGGCTGACCGATGGCTATTACCCGCGCTTGTTCTCTCTTGAGGTGAACAGCAGGGAGGTCGTGGATCTGATGCCACATACTGCGAATTTCTTCGGACTGATGGGTGGGGTGTCGTACGATATTTCGCCGGGTGGAGACCAGATCGCCCTGAGCATGAATGCCACCCAACCTCCCTTTGACAATACGAATTTTGATGTATTTCTCCTGGCTACGGATGGAAGCGGGCGGCTGATCAATATCACACAGGATAATCCGGCCGACGACAGCGATCCGGTATACAGCCCCGACGGACGCTATATCCTCTACGGGAGAAAAAGCATTCCGCATTTTTATGCCGACAGGGTGGTGATGCACTTGTACGATATCCGGACCGGCCAGGACCGGGCGCTGACCGGGGAGATTGACCTGAGTTGCCAGAACTGGTTTTGGTCGGGTGACGGCCAGACGATTTATTTTCAGGCGGAGGACCGCGCCATGCTGTCCATCTTCAGCATTCCTGCAAACGGCGGCAGCCACACGGAAGTGTTCCGCGGAGGCACCAATACGGGTGTGGCGCTGGCCGGGCCGGACAAGCTGGTCTTTGCGCACAACAACCTGAGCGCTCCAGCCGATATTTACCGCCTGGAGATGGGAACGGGCACCGCCATCCAGATGACCCGGTTCAATGATGAGATCGTTCAGGACATTGCATGGGGGGCCATTGAGAATGTCACCTATGAAGGGGCCGGCGGGGCCGAAGTGCAAATGTTCATCAACTACCCGCCGGATTACAATCCATCGGTCAAATATCCCCTGGTGATGATGATCCACGGGGGACCGCATGGTACATTCGGCGATCAGTTCCACTTCCGCTGGAACAGCCAGTTGTTTGCCTCCCCGGGTTATATCGTGGCCTTCCCCAATTTTCACGGCTCCACGAGCTTCGGACAGGATTTTGCCATGAGCATCCATGGCCAACATGCCGACAAACCCTTTGAAGACATTATGAAGGCAGCGGATTATTTCATTGAGCGGGGACTGGTCGATGAGGACCGGATGGCTGCGGCCGGAGGAAGCTATGGCGGCTATATGGTGGGCTGGATTGCCGGGCATACGGACCGGTTTGCCTGCCTGGTGAATCATGCCGGGGTGTATAACCTGCACTTGCAGTTTGCGTCGGACTTTTCGGCCAACCGGAAATACCAGTACGGTGGTTCGCCCTGGGAAGACAGGGAATCCATGAACGATCAGAATCCCGCCGAGTTTGCCCAAAATTTTTCCAGTCCGATGCTGGTGATCCACGGTGAAGGGGATTACCGGGTGCCGGTGGCGCATGGCTTGCTGGTGTACAATATTTACAAGCTGCGCGGACTCGATGCGCGCTTGGTTTACTATCCCGATGAGAACCATTGGATCCTTACACCGCAGAACAGCATGTTCTGGTATGACGAGTTCTTTGGGTGGCTGGACAGGTACCTTCGTTGATTGCTGCAAACCCCTGTCAAAATTAACTGCGCAAGCGTATGGGCAGAAGATCGAAGAATGCAGTAAAAAAGCCTGACAGGTTGTGGCCGGGCCTCCTTTCTTTTTTGTTGCTTTTCTGTGTGGTGGCTCTTCCGCTGATCACCACCCGCAAGGCCATGGATATTTCGCTGATCCCCAGGCTGCTTGCCCTCTATGTCTTTCTCATCACCCTGACCCTGGTTTTTTCTTTTAAAAAGGTTTTTAAGGGGGCTGATTTTTCCGTTTTAAGGATCCCTGTTTTCCCGGTCTATGCGGCCTATCTCCTGGTATGTATTGTTTCGCTGGGATTTGCCGTGAACCCGTCGGCGGGATTG
>JAWLHS010000115.1:0-7845 GCA_041690235.1 Bacteroidales bacterium | reverse complement strand
ACCTGCCCTATTTTGCCTTTCCTGAAGAAGGCGTTGTGATAGGTATCCATGTCAATCCGCAGCAAAGCGTGGAACTGCATCTGCTGGACATCATTCACGGGTTGCCGGAATTTATTGACAAGGAACCCCGCCCGCCTCACATGATGGCACATGGAGACCGGTCAATGGCTGCGATGCGGTTTTCGTTTTAAACGGCTTGTTTTAATCTGGCGATGGTCCGGATGGGGTCGGATGATTTGAAGATCGTGGTGCCGGACACCAGAATGTCGGCCCCGTGTTGTACGAGCCTTGCCGCATTGTCCAGATCCACGCCGCCGTCGACTTCAATGAGGAACTGGGATCCGGCTTTTTCCCTCAATTCCCGCAGGCGCTCCAGGCGTCGGTACGTCCCTTCAATGAAATGTTGTCCCCCGAAACCGGGATTGACCGACATGATCAGCACCAGGTCCACTTCGGGCAGGATGTCCTCGAGTAAATCGACCCTGTTGTGTGGGTTAATGACCACTCCTGGCCGCATTCCCAGTTCGCGGATCCGGTGCACGGTGCTGTGCAGGTGGGGACATGTTTCATAATGCACGGTCAATCCGTCGGCACCCGCCTCCTTGAAATCCTCCAGGAAACGTTCGGGTTCAGCGATCATCAGGTGCACATCCAGCGGCCTTCTGGCGATGCTTTTGATCTGCCTGATGATGAAAAAGCCAAAGGTGATGTTCGGTACAAAATTCCCATCCATCACGTCCACATGGAACAAGTCGGCCTCAGACTGGTTGACCACCTCAATGTCATGGGCCAGGTTCAGGAAATTGGCGGCGAGAAGGGAGGGGGCTATTAGAGGCATTGGTTGTTGGTTGTTGGCTGTTGGTTGTTGGCTGTTGGGTGTTGGGTGTTGGCGGTTGGCTGTTGGCTAATAGCTAACCGCCAATGGCCAGAATCTAACCGAGGTAATTTTTCAGGTTCTTGGACCGGGACATATGCTTCAGCCGCCGCAGCGCCTTTTCCTTGATTTGCCGTGCACGTTCGCGGGTCAGTTCGAGTTTTTCACCGATTTCCTCCAGGGTATGGGGTTGCATGCCGTTGAGTCCGAAGTAGTAACGGATCACCTCTGCCTCACGGTCGGTCAGGGTCGAGATGGTGCGTTCGATTTCCCGTTTGAGGGAGTCCCGCAGCAGATTGCTTTCGGGCATGTCTGCTTCGTCGTTGCCCATAACTTCATACATATCCGACTCTTCACCCTGCACCAGTGGTGCGTCCATCGAAATGTGGCGATTGGAATTCTTCAGGCTCTCCTTTACCTCTTCGAGGGGGAGCCCGAGCAGGTCAGCGATTTCCTGGGCATTGGGTTCGCGCTCCAACTGTTGTTCGAGCTGCCCAAAAGCCTTGTTGATCTTGTTGATGGTTCCGATCTTGTTCAGTGGCAGCCTTACAATCCGTGATTGTTCCGCCAGCGCCTGGAGAATGGACTGTCTGATCCACCAGACCGCGTAAGAGATGAACTTAAAACCCCTGGTCTCATCAAAGCGTTGTGCGGCCTTAATCAGTCCGAGGTTCCCTTCGTTGATCAGGTCAGGCAGACTCAGGCCCTGGTTTTGGTATTGTTTTGAAACCGAAACGACAAACCGCAGGTTCGCCTTGGTTAGTTTTTCCAATGCGGCCTTGTCTCCCTGCTTGATCTTTTGGGCAAGAATGACTTCTTCCTCTGCTGTAATAAGTCCCACACGGGCAATCTCCTGAAGGTATTTGTCCAGAGATGCCGTATCACGGTTGGTGACCTGTTTGGTAATCTTCAGTTGCCTCATTGAGAAACCCGGATAAGCTCGTTATACGTTATTCTACGTAAAAAACATCCGCAGGTTGCATCATTAGCATTTGCCTGCATTCGCGACCATTGGGGGAAAACCATCCTGCGGGAACATTTGGTTGCAAAATGGTTCTCCCTTTTTCGGTCCGATGCATTAATCGTCTTTGCGTGGCTCCCTGGGAAGTAAAACCTTCCTGGAGAGTTTCAGCTTGCCTGTTTTTTTGTCGATATCCAGCAGCTTGACATCGATCTCATCGCCGACTTTTAATCCGGAGTCTTCGACTTTGTCCAGCCTTCGCCATTCGATCTCGCTGATGTGGAGGAGGCCTTCCTTGCCGGGAATGATCTCCACAAAGGCGCCAAACGCCACAATGCTCTTGATCTTTCCGGTGTAAACCAGTCCGATTTCAGGAACGGCGGTGATGCCCTTGATGCGTTTGATCACATAATCGATCGACTCCTTGTCTTCCGAAACGATATCGACCACTCCATAGTCACCGATTTCTTCGATCACAATGGTACAGCCGCTTTCTTTCTGCATTTCCTGAATGACTTTTCCGCCGGGGCCGATAATGGCACCGATGAATTCTTTCGGAACGGTCATCTTCACGATGCGTGGTACGTGGGGTTTGTAGTCTGCCCTGGGTTCGGAAATGGTTTTGGCCATTTCGTCCAGAATATGCAGGCGTCCTTCCCTGGCTTGTGCGAGCGCTTCTTCCATCACACTGTAATCCAGTCCTTCGATCTTGATATCCATCTGGCAGGCGGTAATGCCATCCCTTGTCCCCGTCACCTTGAAGTCCATGTCTCCCAGGTGATCTTCGTCCCCCAGAATGTCTGAGAGCACGGCGTATTTGCCTGTTTTTGGGTCGGCAATCAGTCCCATGGCGATACCCGATACCGGTTTGGTGATTTTTACCCCGGCGTCGAGAAGGGCGAGTGTCCCTGCGCAAACAGTGGCCATGGAAGAGGACCCGTTCGATTCAAGAATATCCGATACCACCCGGATGGTATACGGATTGTCGTTGTTGGTCGGAACCACGGGCTTCAGGGCCCTGAGGGCCAGGTTTCCGTGTCCGATCTCGCGGCGGGAGGTAAAGCGCGCCATTTTAACTTCACCCGTAGAAAAGGGCGGAAAGTTATAATGCAGCATGAATTTGCTCTTGCCTTCAATCACGGCACCATCAATGGTTTGCTCATCAAGCTTTGTGCCCAGCGTGACGGTGGTCAGCGCCTGGGTTTCGCCACGGGTAAACACGGCGGATCCGTGGGCGGCGGGCAGGTAGTCGACCTCCGACCAAATGGGGCGAATCTCATTGGTACGGCGTCCATCCAGACGAATGCCGTCGTTCAGCACCGCATTGCGGATGGCCTCCTTCTGGATTTGGTAAAAATATTTGCCAATCAGGCCTTCTTTTTCCGCAAGTTCTTCCTCACTGAATCCTTCGATAAATTCGGCTTTCGTTTGCTCAAAGGCCTCTTTTCGTCCATGCTTGTCGGCATTGCCCTGGGCCGCGATCTGGTACAATTTGTTGCTCAGGGCTTCCTCCATTTTGGCCAGGAGGGCTTCATCCCGGATTTCTTCCGGGTATTCCCTTTTGACCTTGGATTTTTCCACTTCGGCCGCAAGATCAAGCTGGGCCTGGCATTGGATCTTGATGACCTGGTGAGCGACTTTGATGGCCTCCAGCATGTCTTGCTCGGAGACTTCCTTCATCTCGCCTTCAACCATTACAATATTGTCCAGGGTACCGGCCACAAGGATTTCGATGTCGGCTTCAGCCAGTTCACTGAAGGTGGGGTTCACGATGAATTCTCCGTTCAGGCGGGCCACCCTGACTTCAGAGATGGGGCCGTTAAAGGGAATGTCTGAAACGCTCAGTGCAGCGGAAGCAGCAAGTCCGGCCAATGCGTCCGGCATAATGTTCTTCTCGGCGGAGATCAACGATATCAACACCTGGGTTTCCGCCCGGTAGTGGTCGGGAAACATGGGCCGCAGGGCGCGGTCGACCAAACGGGAGATCAGTATTTCATATTCAGAGGGGCGCGCTTCGCGTTTGAAAAAGCCACCGGGAAAGCGCCCCGCTGCAGCGTATTTTTCCTGGTAATCGACCGAAAGGGGCAAAAATGATTGTCCCTCCGATACTTCTTTTCTTGCAACCACCGTTGCCAGCAGCATGGTCTGTCCGCTGGTGACCACGACAGATCCGTCGGCCTGTTTGGCCAGTTTTCCGGTTTCCAGGGTAATGGTTCTTCCACCACCCATTTCAATCGTCTTCTTAATTCCAATGTCCATCTTCTTCGTCTTTATTTTTCTTGTTAAATTGAATTATTCGTTGTTTGTGTCAAACTTAGACCAATACAACGAATCTAAAAAAAAAGCAGGCAATTAGAACCTAATTGCCTGCTATTTCGGGGGAAAATTACTTCCTTAAGTTCAGTTTTTTGATGATTTCCCTGTACCGGTCAATCTCGGTATTTTTCAGGTAATCCAGCAGCCTTCTTCGTTTGCCGACCAGTCTGATCAGGGAACGTTGGGTGCCTTTGTCTTTTTTGTTTTCCTTCAAATGTCCGGTTAAATGCTTGATCCGGTGGGTAAAAAGGGCAATCTGGCTTTCCGCGGAGCCGGTGTCGGCTTCACTGGTTCCAAAATTGGTGAAAATATCTTTCTTGATTTCGGGGGTTAAATACATCTGGTTTTCTTCTTTTACTGGGTTATTTTCCTCGTTTTTCAGGCCTGCAAAAATACGAATTCCTTTTTATTCAAACAAGCATTTTGAATATTTTTTTGTCTACCTGCTGTAAACGAGGTTTCCGCCTACGAATGTCATGTCGATGGGCAGGGTGTTGATCTCTGCCGCCGGCATGGTCATCAGGTCCTGGCTGGTAACTACAAAATCAGCGAATTTTCCTTCTTCAATGCTTCCTTTTTCATCCTCCTCGAACTGGGATTTCGCGGCCCAGATGGTCATGGCCCGAAGGGCCTGCCTGCGCGTCAGCGCGTTTTCCATCTGAAATCCTTCGGGGGGGATCCCGTCAAAGTTTTTTCGCTCAACGGCGGCATAGAAGCCAAGGAGCGGGTTAATGGGTTCCACCGGGAAGTCGCTTCCGTTGGGCAACCAGCCGTTCTGTTTCAACAACTGCTGATAGGCATAGCCTCCCTTCAGGCGTTCCGCCCCCAGTCGGTCGACCGCCCACAACATATCGGAGGTGGCATGAAGGGCCTGGATGCTTGGAACAATTTGGTATTTCCCGAACAGATCAAAATCTTCGGGGTGGATGATCTGGGCATGTTCGATGCGCCAGCGCCGGTCGTTGTCGCCTTCAAGCAATTCCCCGTAAATGTGGAGCATCAATCTGACGGCGGAATCCCCAATGCAGTGGGTGTTCACCTGGTAGCCGCAATCGAATGCTTTTCGGGACATCTCCGCCAGGTATTCCGGGGTTTCCACCAAAAGACCGCTGTTGCCCGGATCATCGCTGTAAGGCTCAAGCAATTTGGCTCCCCGGGAGCCCAGCGCCCCGTCCGCAAAAAGCTTTAGGGAGCGGACATTCAAATGGTCGGTTTTGTAGGGGCCGTGAAACATGAATGTCTCGAGGTTTTCTGTTGTGGGACTAAGCATGGCGTACACGCGCATCTGTAATTCACCTGCCTGGTGAAGGGAATCCATCAATTCAATGGTTGATCTGCCGAGTCCTGCATCACTCACACTGGTCAGTCCGACGGCAAAACAATTTTGCTGGGCGTTGAGTAATGCTTGTATTTCCTGCTGCCGCGTGAGTGGGGGTACCAGTCCGCGGACCAGTCCGATGGCATTATCAATCAAAATTCCGGTGGGTGCCCCGTTGCGCAGGGCCACCTCACCGCCTGGTACCCGCGTGTTGGCTGTAATACCTGCCCTGTTTAGGGCTTCCGTATTTGCTATGGCTGCGTGTCCGTCCACGCGAACCAGCAAAACAGGGATGTCCGGAAAAACCGCATCCAACTGACTGCGGTGTGGAAATTCCTGCACCGGCCAGAGGTTCTGGTCCCATCCCCTGCCCAGTATCCATTCCCCGGAAAACCTTTCATGGTGGTCTTTGATCAGGTCAATGATCTCTTCAAAAGACCGGCTTCCGGATAGGTCGGGGTTCATCAGGCTGGTTCCGTATCCAAAAAAGTGGGCATGGGGATCAATCAGTCCGGGATACACAAACGCCCCGTTCATATTCATGGTCTCCGTTGCCGTGTAAGCGGCCCCGATGTCCTTGTCTGTTCCCACAGCCACAAAAACACCGTCCCTTATGGCGGCACTTTGTGCCATGGTGAATCCTTCATCCAGGGTATAAATGACGGCATTCCGGATGATCAGGTCTACCTTTTCCAATGGTGACTGGCAGGCGGAAACCATTGCCAGTACGCTGATAATCAAAATTTTCTTCAGTAGATGCCTCATGGTGGTTTGGTTTAATGGGTTTTAATGTCAGACTCCCTATTATATTCCTTTACTTCCGATCCAGTGTATTTTATTTTCATCCCATTTGTCCTTCGGCTCATGGTCCCCATCGGGATATCCAACGGGAATCACATTGAGGGGCATGATATGATTGGGGATGTTCAGTACTTTTCTGACGACATCCACCCTGTCCTGGTAGGGCCAGACGCCCGTCCATACCGCCCCCAGTCCCAGTGTATGGGCCGTCAGCAACAGGTTTTGTGTGGCGGCCGAGCAGTCCATCACCCAGTTATAAGCCTGCTCCCCGGTTGGATTTCCCTTCTCGGTATTGCCTGCTACGACAATGGCCATGGGGGCCTGGGCCAGCATCTTCGCAAAAGGAAGTCCCCCGGCCAACGCATCCAGGGCCAGGCGGTCGGTAATCACGAACAACTCCCAGGGTTGCACATTCCGTGATGAGGGAGCGGCCATTGCGGCGCGGAGCATTTGCTCCACGTAATGGGTTGGCACCTCCCGGCTGGTATAGGAGCGGATGCTTGTTCGCTGGTGAATTGCGTCCAGAACAATCTGTTCGTTTTTCCTGAAGGGTTTGAAGTGCGTCATAAAAAGTGTGATAACGATGATTTTGACCGAAACAAGGATGACAATAATCAGTTTGATGCGCATGGAAGAGGGCGTTTGGGAATCATTCGGTCGCAATGTGCAAAAATAGGAAAAAAGTGTTTAAACCTGGTATTCGTCCCAACTCTTGATTTTCAGTCCGTCGGATCCCAGGATGCAAAAGGCGTAAATAAATGCGCTGGCCAGGCGGGCGTTGGTGATTAGCGGAATATTAAAGTCGATGGCGTTGCGTCTGATCTCGTAGTCGTTATACAACTCAGTCTGGCTATGGTCCTTGGGAATATTGATTACCAGGTCGATGAGTTTGCCTTTGAGGTAGTCCAGTACATTGGGTTTTGCTTCTTCGTCCGGCCAGTGAAGGCTTACGGCCGATATTCCGTTCAGCTGCAAAAAGTGGGCCGTGCCCCTGGTGGCAAACAGGTTATAGCCCTTTTCCACCAGCATTCTGCAGGAATCCACCAGCTCCACTTTGGAGCGCATGGGACCGGTGCTCAGCAGGATGTTCTTTTCGGGAATGGTGTATCCGACAGAAAGCATGGCCTTCAGAACCGCCTCGTAATAACTGTCTCCGATGCAGCCCACCTCACCGGTGGAAGCCATGTCCACGCCCAGAACCGGGTCGGCTTTTGCCAGCCTGGAAAAGCTGAACTGGGGGGCCTTGATGCCGATGTGTTCGAGGTCGAAAATGGATTTGACGGGTTTTTCGACCCGTTCGCCCAGCATGACCCTGGTTGCCAGCTCAATGAGATTCACCTTCAGCACCTTCGAAACAAACGGAAAACTTCTGGAGGCCCTCAGGTTGCATTCGATCACCTTGATCTGGTTGTCCTTTGCCAGGAACTGCATATTAAAAGGCCCGGAAATGTTCAGCGCTCCAGCGATGGCCCGGCTGATTTTCTTTATTCGTCGGATGGTTTCGAAGTAAATCTTCTGGGGAGGAAACACCATGGTGGCGTCACCGGAGTGGACACCCGCAAATTCGATGTGTTC
>JAWLHS010000114.1:0-7874 GCA_041690235.1 Bacteroidales bacterium | reverse complement strand
TTGGCCTGGCCCGTTGCCTGGCTGGTTCTTGGCCGTTGGCTGGAAACATTTGCCTACCGACAGGATATCAGCTTGTTGCTGTTTGTTGTCGGACCCCTGGTATGCATCCTTGCCGCCTGGATCACCATTTCATACCACGCCTTGAAGACCGCCCGGGTCAATGCGGCGGAGGCCCTGAAATACGAATAGGCGCTGATACACCGCCAGCCGGAAGTACAAAAAAGAAAAAAGGTTTTCTGGATTGCAAAAAATTCGTAATTTTGCAGACGCAATTGGCTCCGTAGCTTAATTGAATAGAGCATCTGACTACGGATCAGAAGGTTCCAGGTTTGAGTCCTGGCGGAGTCACCAGATAATCAGCCACTTACAGGGTAAAACCTGTGGGTGGTTTTTTTTGCGAACACAATTTGAAACACAATTTTTGATTTGGGCGTGATTTTGGCCCAGCTGCTTCGACATTTTTGCGGAAAATGCTATAGGGGTTAAGAGGGAGTCGAGCCCACTTTGATCCAACTCCAGGCCTAATGAGTTAGGTTGAAACAGCTGACTTGTCTATGTGAACGGACAGAGGGGTCAGAAAATGCCAACCCCTTTGTTCTGTGGCGCCAATCAGCCGATCACCGCTGATCGCCTACAGCGGATAAAGGAGTTGGTCATTCAGGAAAATGTTCAGAACTTTTTGCACGATGTGGTACTATCCCTCTGGTTTCAACAACAGGCTTGATGGCCAAACCCAATACAACCTAAACAGCTATAAAGGTAAATTAACTCGATGCAATAAGCAATAACGCGCATAAGTGATAAATTAAATTTTGCAAACTCTTGCTTTTATCGTTTTTTTTTTTTAATTTGTAAGGTTATTCTGTGTATTAACCTAAATATAAAAACGATGAAAATAAAAATTTTAGCTTTACTTTTTGTGGCGGCAATGGTTTTTGGCTTTTCTAAGTCTGCAGAATGCGACTCAGGTGGAACATGCGAGACTATATCTGTGTCTTGCCCCGACGGATTTGATGGTTTAGGTTATGGTGGTTGGACAGGAGTTGTATGTAATTATGATGATTATTTATTTTACATGAATTATTATTGCCCTGAAGATCCAGTTGGCCAATGACCGTAATATCGCATTTTTCAAAAAGAATTTAAGTAAGAGGCTGGTCCAGGACTATTAAATTGCTCCAGCCTCTTACGACAAAAGGAATAAAGAATTCACACGTCAAAAAGATGAAAAAACCCATCAGCTTAATCATCCTTCTTTTCTTTTTTTTGAGTTTTCCAGGGTTCTCCCAATTATTTACTGTATATCCGAAAGTAGAACTAGGACAGGCAGGAATTGTTGTTTCGTACGAGCAAACTTTCCAGGAAGACTCCCTCAATCCCAGGAAAAGAAAAGAATTAATGACCCTAATGGTTGGAGAACAGACAAGTTCATTTTATAGTGAAGCCAAAGCAGCTTTCATTAGGGCCGTGCAACACCTTTCCACTGTAGCCGAATTCCAGGCCTTTGTGAACGACCCTGCGACCGCCATGCGGGGTGGAGCTTTTCGTTACGAAATTTTTAAAAATCATCCCGAAGGGAAAATCACTACAATTGACCATTTTCCTAGTGATCATTATCTTTACACTGAAAACCTCAAGTTATTCAATTGGTCAATTACAGGTGTAACCGACAGCATTTCAGGCTATATGGTACATGAGGCAACCACCCGCTTTGGAGGCAGGGATTGGGTCGCCTGGTTTGCTCCCGAAATACCTTATAACGATGGCCCTTATAAGTTCAACGGACTGCCCGGCTTAATTCTAAGGATCCACGACTCCAGGAACCATTATTTGTTTGAGATGGTTTCAATAGAAATACCCTTAGAAAAGGCACCCATATATTTCACTGAACGAACTTATATTCGAACCACCAAAGAAGGTTTTTTCAGAGCCTGGAACTCATTCCGGAATAGTTTCATCGGAAGGACAGACATTGTCCCTGATAGTCATTCACGGCATGTGATGAGTGATAACATGAGCCGGCATAACAACCCCATTGAACTAATAGCCGAATAGCACGATTTTTGATGCAAAAAAGAAAAACACCTGCATGAGGTTGTTGGTGATAATATTTTTGGCGTATGTGTCAGTTCAGACACTGCCTGCTCAGGTAACGCTTGAGGGTCGCGTTGTTAGTCTGGAGGGAGAAGCGCTGCATAACATCAACATACTGATTTATCCCAAAGACAGGCAGGCCATGATTGCCTTTGCAGTAAGCGATGCACAGGGCCGATGGCTCACCACTGTAAACAGTGCCTCTGACAGCCTCGATATTGAAACCAGCTCCGTACAATACCGCAACGAGCGACGCCGCGTAGCCAATCGTTCTCAAACGGTGCAGTTTGAGCTAATTTACGAAGTAAAAGAGCTGAGCACCTTTACCATCAAAGCCCCTGATATTGAAAAACGGGGAGACACCATCAGCTACCTGGTAAGTTCCTTTGCACAGGAGCAGAACCGTTCCATTGCCGATGTGCTGAAAAACATGCCCGGCATTGAAGTGGAACCTTCGGGTCGCATTCTTTACCAGGGAGAGCCCATCAACCGGTTTTATGTGGAAGGCCTCGACCTGATGGGCGGTCGCTACGGCATGATAAGCAGTAATATGCCACACCGCTCGGTGGCTGCCGTGGAGATTCTTGAGAACCATCAACCCATTCGCATACTCGAAGAGCGTGTGCCCTCATACCAGGCCGCTATGAACCTCAGGTTAATGCGGGAAATCACCACCACGGGGACCTCAAGGCTTGGCAGTGGCCTTAGCCCATTGCTGTGGGATGCCAGCATCACCCCCATGACCTTCACAAAGAAATTCCAGGTGGTCAACTCTTACCAGGCCAACAATGCCGGACGGGATGCATCCAAACAGCTGACTGCCCTCACCCTGCAGGATATGCGGCAGCGTGCCGACCGCCCCCGAGAAAATCCCGAAATGCTTAGCATTCAAAGCCTGTCACCACCCGACTTCAACGAAAGCCGTTACCTGGACAACAACATTCATCTGCTCAACAGCAACGCCCTACTTCGCCTTAACAACGACTTTCAGTTGCGCGCCAACCTGTATTACATCAACGACAGCCAGCGCCAGCAGGGCCTCAGCAATCGAACCCTGTTTTCGCCGACCGATACCCTGTATTTTGCCGAATCAATCGAAAACAGCCTGCGCGACAGCTATCTGCAGGGCGAGTTCACTCTGAACCGCAACGTGAAGGAGAACTACCTGGACAATAGGCTGAGGTTCAACAGCCGCTGGGACAATCGGGGCGGGATGCTAACTACCAACGGCGAAGCCATGCAGCAGTCGCTGAAAATGCCTTTCCGCAACCTCTCGAACGACCTCAGGTCGGTCAGCCCGTTGGGCAGCCACTTGGTGGAGTTTATGTCTTTCGTTTCGTACGACCACAGCCCCCAGCAACTCAGTATTAACCCTGGCCGTTTTGATCAGGTGCTCAATGCCGGTGAGCCAATGGATGGTTTACGTCAGGATATTGACCTAAGGCGTTTTTTTGCCGATCATTCGGCAGGTTTTACCCTGGGCTGGAAAGGAATAAGCATCAGCCCACGCCTGGGCTTTACCTACAGAAACCAAAGCCTCATAAGCAGCCTTTTGCAGCAGCAGGAAGAGGCGCAATGGCAGGAAACCTCTGATTCCTTTACCAATAAGCTCGAAGGAGAGCACTACCGCGCCTACCTGCAAACCAAGCTCCACTATTCCAAAAATGACCTGACCCTGACCGCCGCCCTGCCAATAAGCTGGCAGCAAATAGGCCTCAACGACGGACAGTTGAACCAGGGGCAGCAACTGAGCCGCCTGCTGTTTGACCCCAGGTTATCGGCCGACTACCGCATCAGCGGGTTTTGGCGCCTCAGGGGATCATGGAGCTACAGCAACACCCTGGGCGATATGGACGGAGTGCATTATGGCTACATCATGAAAAACCACCGCAGCCTGCAGCAAAATGCCGCACCTCTTTCTGAAACCAAACGCCACAACCTTTCGGCTTTCGTTAGTTACCGCAACCCCATTACCTCCTTCTTCAATTCGCTCAACTATCTTTTCAGCATCAACGACTTTAACCTCATTTACAGCAACCAGGTGCAGCCCGATGGGACCATCATACTGCAGGCTTTTGAACAGCCCAATACAGGATACATGCACAATATCTCCGGTCAAACCAGTAAGTACTTCAGCGCGGCAAAGAGTACCCTGGGCCTGCGTGCAAGCTACGGCCTCAGCCGCCGCCAGTCGCTGCTGAACCAGCAGTTTTTTGAAACATCGAACCGGATGATTAACATCAACCCGCAGATCAACACCAGCATCACCGAATGGCTCAGGGCCGAATACCGAGCCAACATGAGCTATATCCAAACCCATATCGGATCGAACCGCAGCAGCAATATCAGCATGCTCAGGCATTTTATCGATTTTCATGCATTTCCCAGAAGCGGTCATTACATTGGACTGACCACCGAATACTACCGCCACAGGGACAACGAGAATTTTTTCGCCGACCTGCTGTACCGCTATACCATCAGAAGACACCGCATTGACATTGAAGCCCGCTGGCTGAATGTATTCAACGCGAACACTTACATCACATACCAGTCGGTCGCCTTCACCGTATCGGAGAACACATATTTCCTCAGGCCTTCGCAACTGATGATTTCCGCACGGTTCAGTTTTTAAATTTCCATTTGATTTGTCGGAAACTTGCCCTTCTTATGGCCCTACCTTTATCAGCAAGCACCAGGCTCAGGCTTATGTATTTGGTGGATTTGGTTTTGTTTATAATATGATTTGCTTTTAATATGATTTGCTTATTCATGATGATATTTCATTTGGCAGGTCATCGGGATGTTACACTTAGGGAAACCCTTGCCCAGCCTGACGTTGGCGTGCAACAATCCTGTAACATTTTACTTTGTCCAGCGATAAACTTATTCCCGGTATATTGAGGATCCGGTCATTGATGTCAACAAAGTATGGTATTTGGGTAATATCCCGAAAGAAAATCCGGAATTGGGCCTGTATATTTGTCTGCGGAGTTGGCATCCATGGATGCAACTGAACAAGTAATCTAAATCTTACAGGATGAAGTTTATTGATGCCGCTGCCATCGGTAGCGCCGCTTCCTACCGGGAATGGCTGGAAGCGATGAAAGGGGCCCTCATTGAGACACCCTATTACGATAAATGCATGGGGAAGCGCCAACACATTGACTTTGGCAGGAATACCTTCCTGCTGATGCCTTGCGTGAATGACCAGTTCTGGGTTACCAAACTGGTATCTTATTGCCCTGAAAACCATAAACTGGGGAAACCCCCCATCCATGGTACCGTAATACTGAACGACAGCCAGACAGGTGAACCGCTTGCCGTATTGGAAGGAGGTATGATTACCGCCATGCGCACAGCAGCGGTGGGTGCCACCGGCCTGGATTGCCTTGCTCCGGGAAATGTAAAATCACTGGGTATCGTGGGAACAGGCACCCAGGGAATGTACCAGGCCCTTTTTGCCTGCCAGGTAAGGGGTTTTGAAACGATCCACTTTTATGACAAGGACGAAGCGGCCGTTTCTGCTTTCACCGATTTTGCCGAAAGAAAATTGCCGGGCATCCGGCTGCAAAAGGCCAGAAATGCTGAAGCGCTTGCAAAGGTTTCGGAAGTCATCATTACGGCAACCAACTCCAAACATCCGTTGTTCCCGGATGATAAGGATCTTCTGGCCGGCAAAACCATCATTGCCGTAGGGTCCTATAAACCTGACTACCGGGAATTGCCATCCTCCATTTTTAGCCACACACAACAGGTATTTGTAGATACGGCACATGCAGCAACGGAGAGCGGGGACCTGGCCATACCGGTTCAGGAAGGCCTCATCCCGGCACAGGATATCCATCCACTGGGCAAGCTGATCAGCAAAGAGATCGTCCTTGCACCATCCGCCACACGGTTGTTTAAAACCGTTGGAAGTGCTGTATATGACTTGTTTGCAGCTCAGCTGGTGTTTCGAAAGACCTGACACCCGTTCCAATGTCCTGTCCACATGTCTGCCATATTTCCCTCTGATTCGTCTTACACAAATCCTTTTCAAGCATGACTGCCATTTTTAAACGCTTAATCCCATCCTGGCCGGTTACCATACTGGTTTCCCTTGCCGTTGCCTGCACCCCCCTAAGCCTTTCGGGAGCTGCAAGATCACTCCCTTTCATTAACGGCACGGCCCTGGAGTCGGCCAGGGATTCCCTGCTGGCCATACACGGGGAGGGCATGGAGGACCTCATTGACCGGGGCACAGGGATGGTGGCTTCTCTCTGGCATGAAAGTGATGGCAGTGAGGCGGATTTTGTGAACTTCTGTGTGGCAAACTTTATGTCAGACAGTGAACGGGAACAAAACCTGGAGCTGGTGATTGAAAACCTGAAGGTACTACAGGGGTATTCGTCCATTATCCGCTCCCGGTTCACCGAATACAGCAGCTTTACGGACAGGGATGAAATGCCACCGGATGAGTTTTTCCGCAACGCAATCCCTTCGACCGATCCCTGGAAAAGCAAGCTGGCTTTCTTCCTCCAGCTGAATTATCCGAATATAAACCCCAATGAGGTCATAGAACAAGGGGCGTCGTGGGACAGAAAGACCTGGGCACAAGTCCGAATCGGCGATTGGTACGCATTCCGCCGGCCGGATGATTTTCAGGTGCCTTACAGGGAGGAAGCTTCGCGCTTTAACCGACATATCAGCGCGTACTTTTTACGCATGGGGCAATTGATTTCTGATGGTAAGCCATCCCCGTTTCCGGGGGACTTTCTGTTGAATTGTCATCATGGACTGAGAGACAATATTAAAGAGGACTATACAAGGGAAAATGGATTTCAACGGCAGTGGCTTACAGGGCAGGTGATCGAGCGTATTGTAATGGGGGACATTCCGGCAGAGTTCCTGGCGGATGAAAACACCTGGTGGGACCCGGTAAGGCAGGAGCTTTTCAGGATGGAGCAGGGAAATCTTCAGCCTGTTGCCTTTACACCCGAGGGATTAAAACGTTACGAGGGCTTCAACTGGTCAGTAAGGAACCGGCAAGCGGAAGATCAGCTGTATGATGATGGATCCTCAGCCCTGGAACGGACATTCCGCAGATCGCAGCTCAGCCTGGAGCAAGTGGAAGACATGCTAAGGGCCATGCTGGGATCCCCTGAGTTTAAACTGGCTGGAGAACTCGTCAGCCAAGAGCTTGGCAGGCCGCTGCAGCCTTTTGATATCTGGTATAGCGGCTTCCAGGCACAGTCAAGGTATCCCGCAAACACACTTGATTCCATTGTCAGGGCTCGTTACCAGAAGCCGGAAGACCTGCAACGGGACCTGCCGGCCATCTTTCGGCGGTTGGGTTTTTCTGAAAATGAAGCCGACTGGCTTGGAAACAGCATCGAGATCAGGCCGGTGATAAGCGGGGGCTATTCCAACCGTCCGCCCCTCCCGGGTTATCCGGCTTTGTTTACGGCGGCTTTCCCGGAAAGCGGATTGGATTACAAGGGTTTCCGCATAGCGATGCATGAGCTTGGCCATGTGACGGAAATGCTCTACTCCATGCGCGAAGCGGACTACTCCATCCTGGAAGGCGTTCCTACCGGGGCCATTACGGAAGGAATGGCTGAATATCTGGCCTATAGAAATATCACCGCCCTCGGGCTGGATGAGGGGAGTCCCGAGGAAGTCAGGCATCTTCAGGCGCTGGCATCATTCTGGTACAATGTGGATATGGGTGGACAGGCCCTGGCGGAAATCGAAACCTGGAAGTGGATGACTGCAAATCCGGATGCCGGACCGGAACAGGT
>JAWLHS010000113.1:0-7945 GCA_041690235.1 Bacteroidales bacterium | reverse complement strand
TCGATGGCGCAAAGGTACAAAATTAAATAATATCCCGATAAGCCGGAAACATTATGCCCAAGGTAAGCACCCCTTGCAATTTTCACCAGGTTGGCCAAAACCCATACGCCCCAGGCAATCAGAATTCCCGTTTTCGTCGGATGGTACACAGCGTAACCGACCACCGGCAACAGAACAAGGCCCATGAGCTGATTGAACAAAAAAATGTTTTTCAGGTAGGTCTGGGTAGACTGCCGGGTATTGAACACCCAGGATAAAAAACTTAAAAACAGGCTCTTCAGGAGAAAAAACAGCGATAAAACCAGGCATACCAGAAAAAACGACAGCAAAGGGTTCAGAAAGTCCCAGTCTGGCATCCATCCGAAATAATGCAGACTCACCCAAAGCAGGAAAGAAAAGACCAGTAAAAAATTAAAAAACAAGAGGTAAGTCACGGTTTCATCAAAAACCCCCCCTTCTCGTTCCATCTGGTTGAAATGGTGGGTGGCAAAGGCTGCACGAAAGAACTGAGTGATCCTGGCAGGAAAATAATACCGGGAGATGGCCAGGAACAAGGCTGAAATCATGATCAGGACCAGGGCCCAGTCGCCGGGAAACCCTGCCTCCAAAGGGAAAACATCATTCTGCAGGGGCAGCAGATGGGGGCTGCCATAGAATTCATTGCTGCTGATGACCAGTGAATCCACCGCCTGACCCAACCCATCCATTTCCTTTTGTTTTTGCAAAGTTAAGGGTTTTTTACACCCCGGGGCACCCAGGCCTCAATACCACAAATTGTTAAATAGTTAACAAATCGATGCAGGAAAGAAGACAAGGTGGTCGAAAAAAATAACAATTTCATTTTGCCCAAAAACAAATAAAAGGTAATTTTGCTGGCCTTTGACATTCAACAACTTTCTTAAACTTACCCATACAAAATGCAACTACTGGAATCCATCAAATCCAAAGCGAAAAAGGAAAACAAGACCATTGTTTTACCCGAAGGGACAGAAGAACGTACCTTACAGGCGGCCGACATCATTATCAACGAGGGCATTGCCAGCATCATCCTGCTTGGGAATTCCGAAGAGATTCTTGGTTTGGCAGACAAACTGGGGCTTTCCTCCATCGGACAGGCCACCATTATTGATCCCCTGACCTTTGAGAAAAAAGGGTTCTATGCGGAAATGCTTTATGACATCCGCAAAAAAAAGGGATTGACCCTGGAGGAGGCACACCGGCTGGTGGAAGATCCTTTGTACCTGGCCACCCTGCTGATCAAAAACGGGGATGCCGACGGGGAAGTGGCCGGAGCCATGAACTCAACAGGGAATGTATTGCGCCCTGCCTTCCAGATCGTTAAAACACTGCCGGGAATCAGCGTGGTTTCAGGGGCCTTTATCATGATCATGAAGGACAAAAAATGGGGTGATGACGGAATACTGGTCTTCGCTGATTGCGCGGTGCATCCCGATCCCGACGCCAGGCAACTTGCAGAGATCGCCGTAATGACCGGGAAAACGACCCGCGCCATCATCGGCAAGGAGCCACGCATCGCCATGCTAAGCTTCTCAACAAAAGGAAGCGCCACCCACCCCATGTGTGAAAAGGTGATCGAAGCCACCAAAATGGCAAAAGAAATGGACCCCACCCTGATGATCGATGGCGAACTACAAGCCGATGCTGCCATTGTCGATAGCATCGGAAAAAGCAAAGCCCCCGGAAGCCCCATTGCCGGCCAGGCCAACGTTCTTGTTTTCCCAAGCCTGGAAGTAGGAAACATCGCATATAAACTGGTGCAGCGACTGGCAGGGGCTGAGGCCGTCGGACCCGTTCTGCAAGGCATGGCGGCCCCCATCAATGATCTCTCGCGGGGATGCTCCGTAGATGATATTGTAAACCTGGTGGCCATCACCGTGAACCAGGCAGCAGGAAAATAATTTCACCCATTGAACCATTAACCAAAAAACGAAGGAATGAAAATTCTTGTATTGAATTGCGGAAGCTCCTCAATCAAATACCAATTGATCAACATGGCCAACAATGCCGAGCTGCTTGCCAAGGGATTGCTGGAGAGGGTCGGACTGAAGGACAGTGAACTCAAGCACCAGCCCAAAGGCAAGGAAGCATTCATGCTGATACAGGATGTCCCCGACCATGAACTCGGCATCGACCTGATCCTGAAGGCACTTCTCGACCCGGAACATGGTGTTATTGAAAGCGTTGCTGACATTATTGCCGTCGGGCACCGCGTGGCCCACGGAGGTGAAAATTTCAGCGCAAGCGCCCCCATCACCGAAGAGGTCAAGAAGAATATTGAGGATGTGATCGAACTGGCACCCCTTCACAACCCGGCCAACCTGAAAGGGATCGTTTCCATGGAGAAACTCCTGCCCAATGTACCACAGGTGGCCGTCTTCGATACGGCATTCCACCAGACCATTCCACCACAGGCCTATATGTACGGCCTTCCCTACTCCCTTTACGAGGAGGACAAGATCCGTCGATACGGCTTTCACGGCACAAGCCACAAATACGTGTTTGAAAAAGCCTGCGATGCCTTGTTCATGCGCCAGAACAACGTGAAGGCGATCACCTGCCACCTGGGCAATGGGGCCTCAATCGCGGCCATCAAAAATGGAAAGTCGGTCGACACCTCCATGGGTCTCACCCCTGTCGAAGGCTTATTGATGGGGACACGCAGCGGGGATCTTGACCTGGGGGCATTGCTATACATCATGAAGAAAAAAGGCCTTGATGTAGAAGAAGCCAACAACCTGATCAATAAAAAAAGCGGGGTGCTCGGAGTCAGCGGAGTGTCATCCGATATGCGCGATGTAGAGAACGCGGCATGGAACGAGGGGAACAAGCGCGCACAGCTGGCGCTTGACATGTATATTTACCGAATTAAAAAATACATTGGCTCCTATGCGGCGGCCATGGGCGGAGTCGATCTGATTGTATTTACCGGCGGAGTGGGCGAAAACGGCCCCGAAACCAGGGAAGCGGTCTGTAAGGGACTCGAATTTCTGGGCGTTAATTTCGATACGGAGAAAAATACCGGCCTGCGCGGCAAGCTGGAGCTGATCTCCCGGCACGAATCCCAGGTTAAAGTGATGGTGGTGCCCACCAATGAGGAGCTGGTCATTGCACACGACACCCTCAAGCTGGTGGCCCAGAAAACCAAAAACGAAGAAATCTGAATCCGGCGGTAAGCTGGCCTGAATACAATATCCCCGGGATTAAACCTGGGGATATTTTTTCATCAGCTCAAAAGGCTTCATCAGCAGGTCTACGTATTGGGCACGCTGATAGGCATAGGGGTCTTTTGCATTGCTCCGGGATAGTTTGCCGCGGAAGTCATCCAGGCTCCCGTACTGATGATCAGACATCCATTGCTCCATGTCCTTCAACATGACGGAAATGTGGCCCGCCTTGTTTTTATATACCGTACTAACCACCTGTACGGCATCGGCACCGGCCAGGATTGTCCGTACAACATCATTGCCCGTAAAGATCCCGGTATTGGAACAGATGCTCCCCTTCACCTGCCCGTAAAGGAGTCCGGCATACCGCAGCGGCAAACGGTAGTCGCCTGCCTGGCTGAGGTTAAACGGGAAATAGTGGTCCCCGGTTTCCACATCAATATCCGGCTGGAATAAGCGGTTAAACAATACATACCCATCTATTCCGGCCTTGTCCATCTGCGAAATTAAATGCAGGGGATTGGAGTAAAACGGGCTGATCTTTATGCTAACGGGAATTTTCACCTTCTCCTTGACCTCTTTGACAATGGAGAGTTGTTCGTCTTCAATATTCTTTGAAGAGGTTTCCATCCCCATGGGTGTGGCATAGAAATTCAACTCCAGGGCGTCCACCCCGGTTTTTTCCATCTCAATGGCATACTCCGCCCAGGTATCGGCATGCACACAATTCAGGCTGCCGATCACCGGAATCCCGACAGCCTCCTTGAGCTTGCTGAGCTTGTCAAGATGTTCCTCCGGTCCGGCATGCTTCAGGTTGGGAAAGAGATTGATCATCTCGGCGTTGCGCTCGGCATATTCACCCAGCTCCTCATCCATCTGAAAACTCTCCAGGTTGATCTGTTCTTCAAACAGGGATTTGAAAACAATGGCGGCAGCCCCTGCGTCCTCAATTTTTTTTGCCGTGTCCAAATCCAGGGTCAGGTTGCATGCCCCCATAATGATCGGGTTCTTCAGTTTCAAACCCAAATAGGTCGTTTTTAAATGTGCCATTTTCATCCTCCAATATTTGTTTGTTTATGTAAAAATAACGATTTTTTGTTACGTTCGGCCCACCTTAATAAAATCAATCGGGGCCCCAATTGTTTAATACGGCCCGGAATTAAACAGGGAAAACCCGGCCGGACTGAAAATTTGTCCCCGGCCAGACTTACAATTTGTCCGCTGATTTCTTATATTTGTTTTGTCTTCTGCGCTGATTGTCAGACATTTAATTTAGACCAAATTGAAATAAGCATGGGTAAAACCGGAAGGCGAAAATTTTTACGGACACTGGTCAGCCTTCCGGTCGCATGGCTTGTCCCCGGATCGCTGCTTTCACTGGATTTCAGATCCCATGCGGTTTTGGGGATATCCAGCCATCCATCATACAAGCCCCCGCATATGGAAAAAACAATGCGCCGCCAGGTTCCTTACGAACCCCCATACCTTGCCTTGCATAAAAATGGAGAACTGGCTGCGCGGGGTCGGGTCATTCACGACATGATGCGCAACTGCGTCCTCTGCCCGCGCGAATGTGAAACAGACCGTCTGAGCGGACGACGTGGGGATTGCCGCGCGAATGCCGGCCTGGAAATATCCTCTTTTCATGCCCATTTTGGTGAAGAGAACGAACTGGTTGGCCGCAATGGATCCGGGACCATTTTCTTCACCAATTGTTCCCTGCTGTGCGTTTTCTGCATCAACTATGATGTCAGCCACCTGGGGCGGGGAAGTTCCCATTCCGTCAGCGCACTGTCTAATATGATGTTGCACCTCCAAAAAATGGGCTGTCACAACATCAACCTGGTCACTCCCACCCACTATGTCGCCCACATCATTCAGGCCATAGACCGGGCTGCCTCCCGGGGGCTCCGCATACCCATCGTTTACAATACCTGCGGTTGGGAAAAGCTCGAGATCCTCAGGATGCTTGATGGGGTGGTCGATATTTACCTGGCCGATTTTAAATATGGGGAAGGCAGTGCGGGAGACAAATACTCTTCAGGGGCTTCCAACTACACAGAGATCACCCAAAACGCCTTAATCGAAATGCACCGGCAGGTGGGCACGGTTAGCATTGATCCCGAAACGGGACTGGCCAACAGGGGGTTGATGATCCGGCATTTGGTGATGCCCGAAAATGTGGCCCGGACCGACCTGGTTGTGCGATGGATTGCCAACAACCTTCCCAAAGACACCTACATCAACATCATGTCACAATACACACCGATGTACAAGGCTTTCGATTACCCCGAAATCTCCAGGCGCATAACACGTTCGGAGTATAACAACGCCGTCAGTCATGCGCGAAGTGCCGGCCTGACAAACCTGCGACTGCAGATGCAATAACTTGCGACTGCAGATGCAATAACCTGCGACTGCAGATGCAATAAGTTCCCGATGCGGTGGTCGGCAACGTTGACTCCATTTGATCCGCTGAGAACATGAGTTGATCCGCTGAGAACATGAAAAAAGGGGCTTCAGGCCCCTTTTTCCGGAATTCCTGTGGCGAAAAACAGGAGGCGGTACGGTAGATCGCCTCCTGCAAATTCTTACCACCAAAACAAAAACAACATTAACCAATTAAAACAACTAGAATCAGGCAAACCTCGACAGCTAATCTAGTCTCAAACAGCACCACAATTTAAACATTTTTTTTCAATCCTGCAACGGAAAAAGATAAATTTTTCGTGCAGTAGCCCTCCGTGGCAAGGGAATAGGACACCCCGGAGGAGCGGAGACTTATCGCACCATTCTTTTCACAAGAATCCGGGGCTCCAGCATATCATGCATGGCATACTTCACGCCTTCACGGCCCATTCCGCTGTCCTTGACCCCTCCGTAAGGCATATGGTCTGCACGGAAAATGGGGGCATCGTTATGAACCACCCCTCCTACTTCCAGGTGGTTAAAGGCCAGATCCAGTTCATCCAATTGGTTGGTGAACACACCGGCCTGCAGTCCGAATCGGCTGTTGTTAACAGCATGGATGGCTTCCATCATGTCTTCGTAAGGGTGGAGTGTAACCAGGGGACCAAACACCTCATTATCGACGACTTTCATCCCCGGCCGTCCCCCCACCATCACGGCAGGTTCAAAGAATGCCCCCTGTCGTTCTCCTCCGGACAACAAGCGGGCTCCCTGTTCAACCGCTTCCCTGGTCCAGCGCTCCATTCGCACGGCGTTCTCTTCATCGATCATGGATGTGATGTCGGTTTCGGGCGACAATGGATGGCCGTACCTGAGGGCTTTGACCCCTTCCAGAAAGGCTTTTTGAAAGGTTTCAAAAACTTGCTTGTGAACGTACATTCGCTGGGCGTGGATACAAACCTGTCCCTGGTAGGCAAAGCCCCCCACCAGGCAACGCTTCACCGCCTCATCCAGATCGGCCGATGGGGCAATGATGGTACCGGCATTGCCACCCAGCTCCAGCACCACCTTCTTCTTTCCCGCCCTCTCTTTCATCTTCCAGCCTACTTCAGGGGAACCGGTAAAACTTAACAGCCGGATGCGCTCGTCGGTCACAAGTTGGTTCCCTGCCCGCCTGTCGGCGGGTACAACCGAAACCGCCCCTGCCGGCAGGGAGGTTTCAGCTATGAGCCTGGCAAGGGCAAGGGTTGACAGGGGAGTGGAAGAGGCCGGTTTAAGCACAATGGGGCAACCCGCCGCGATGGCCGGAGCCAGTTTATGAACCGCCAGGTTCAGCGGGAAATTGAACGGACTGATGCCAGCCACCACCCCTATGGGAAAGTACTTCACCAGTCCCTCACGGCGGGATCCCTCAGGCCGCCAGTCCAACCGCATATATTCCATGGGTGGTCGCCTGGCTTCCTCGGCTGCAACCAGGAAGGTCTGGGCGGCACGCCTTACCTCCGCCAGGGCGTAACGCCAGGGTTTGGCCGCCTCACATGAAATGATTCTGGCAAAATCCTCCTCCTGTTTGACCAGCCCATCCGACAATGCCATCAACACCTCACTGCGTTCATAGGCCGGCATGGCACCCAGCAAGGGAATGGTTTCAATGGCCCTTTCAATGGCCCGGTCGATCAATTCCCCGCCGGCCAGCCAGGTGCGCCCAACCGCTTCCCCATCGAAGGGATTGTAAACAATCAACTCACTGGAGGTCCTTACAAATTCACCTCCGGCAAAAACAGGGTAAGAGTCCATGAAAATAAGGTTTGGATGAATGGATCGCCTGGCCGGAGCAAAGATATCCGCCAGGGGTCATTGATAACTATCGCGGGGTTACTGTCTTTTCCGTGATCAGGCGCAATCTACCACCTGGGGTTTCGGTGAAACGGAGACGGGCTGCCAAACGGGGAGCGGACACCGCCAAAGGCGGGGTCGTAAAACCCCCTGTTGTATAAGGGGTTAAATGGGTTATATCCCCTTGAAATATTTACTTCGGCACCCAGGCTGAAATTGTCCGTAACCCGGTAATCGAAGCCGAACATCATCCCCCGGGGATTCGTGTCAAAGGCCTGGGCATTCATGCGCATCTCCGGCACACCGGCAGTACCCCTTTCCAGCCATGTACCGCCGGTCAGGGTAAGGCGCGGACTTACCTGGTAGGCGCCGAAAGCAAAAAAAGTGGTGCTGAACATCCGCTGGTTGCCCAGAACACTCGCTGACTCGCCCCCGGCCATATGCGGAGTATAAGGGAAGAGAGGGTTCATGCCATTCATTTGGGTGGTGGAGAAAATCGTACCTGCCTGAAGGCT
>JAWLHS010000112.1:0-7950 GCA_041690235.1 Bacteroidales bacterium | reverse complement strand
ATGGCTTTGATCTTTTTGTCGCGCATTACGGTGCCAATTCCGCCACGTCCTGCCTGTTTCAGCCGGATCTTCTTGCGCTTCATGTCGTAAAAAGTGAAATTGATCATGCCCAGCAGAGAATGTTCAGCCGCAGCCCCGGAGGAAACGATGCCGATATTCCTTGCGTCTTTCTCGTCATCGGCAAACATCTCGGTGAGCTCTTCGGCCAGCAGGTGGCTGTCTGCCGAAAGGCCCGGGTCCTCAAAAATCTCAATTTTTTGATTCTTGCCGTCTATCAGAATAATCACGTCCTTTTCTGCTCTTCCCTGCAGTTCCAGGGCATCGAAACCTGAAAACTTAAGAAACGGGCCGAAAAAACCACCCACATTGGAGTCCATTACCGAGTCGGTTTGAGGAGAAATGGACACCAGCAAGGATTTCCCGGCTCCCGAATATTGGGTGATGCCCCCTACCGGTCCCGAGGAGATAATGATCTCGTTCAAGGGATCGTTCCATTTGGTATCCGGCTTTGTTGCATCCCAAAGCAAACGCAGACCGTATCCTTTTCCGCCAATGAATTTTTCTTTCATAGCGGCGGGGACCTCTTTTTCCTTCACCTCGTTTGTGCCAACGTTGATATACAGGATCTTATCCGTATACCCCTTATCAAGAGGCGTCAGTTTATAACTGATCTCTTTCAATTGCTTACGCTTTCCTTTCATTTCCGCAATGTCCATAGTCCAAATATCCTTAAAATGTGGGTAATTTCTAATCGGTTACAAAGCTAAGAAATTTTTATAATCCGTTTTTTCATTCACAACAATTGCCACGAAATGACTATTTTTGTGAATCCTTGCACAATCAAGGCATTAAGAAGCCTGAAAGGGGGTTTTTATGCCTGGATTCACTGCACAATTTAAACTGATTTTAATTTAAAAGCCCGGTATGATATGCTAAAGCGCTTCCCCTTATTCTTTTTGCTGGCCATAACAGGAATTTCCCTGGTTTATTTATTTGCCGACTGGCGCACGGCAGATGAACCCGACCAGGTATACATCGATTCGTTCAAAAAACAATATGGTATTTACGCCATTCCCATGCCCGACTCATTATTCTTTGCCGGGGAAGAGGTTCCCATGGGTTTACAGGACATCAGGGAGCGTTACGACCGTGAGCTCCTGGTGAATACCTACTGGCAGTCACAAACCATCTTGTTTTTTAAACGCGCCAATCGGTGGTTTCCCGTCATTGAGCCCATCCTGGAAGCCCACGGTGTGCCGAATGATTTTAAATACCTTGCGTTGATTGAAAGCGGATTAATGAACGTGGTTTCCCCGGCCGGAGCTACCGGGTTTTGGCAAATACTGGAAGGGACCGGAAGGGAGCTCGGGCTGGAGGTCAATGCCCGGATCGACGAACGCTACCACGTAGAAAAGGCCACCGCTGCTGCCTGCCAGTACTTACTGGATGCCAAAAGCAGATTCGGGTCATGGACCCTGGCCGCCGCCGCTTACAATATGGGGAATGCCCGGCTCACAAGGGTTCTTCATACCCAGCGTGCAAACAACTACTACGACCTTCACCTCAACGAAGAAACCGCCCGTTATATGTTCCGTATTCTTGCCGTCAAGACCATATTTACCGACCCGCAGGCCTCTGGTTTTCATTTCAGGGACGGGGACCTATACCCTCCCCACCGTTACAAAACAGTGGCAGTAGACACCACGATAAGCGACCTGGTGGACTTCGCACTGCAACACAACACGACCTACAAAAATCTGAAGTTGCTGAATCCCTGGCTGCGCGACTACGAGCTTCCCAATCGTTCAGGCAGGTATTACGAGATCAAAATTCCTGAAGGCGGTACGGTTTATGAGGGCTTGGAATCTTCGCCGGACTCCATGACAACTGACCAGCCTAAAGAACCGGAAATGCCTGCCGGTGAAGCGGCTACCGACCAGCCTAAGGAACCGGAAATGCCTGCCGGTGAAGCGGCAGATGGATCTCCCGGGTTTTGAATCCCCCGGGCAGGCATCCCCTCTTTTAGGGGTTTTTCCGGTTTTAGTTTTTATTTAGATTGATTATTGATAATTTTGGGCATTCAAATCTTATTTTCGGATGCTCAGGATACGATCGCCTTATTCTATTTCAGCTTTTTTTCTCGTGGGACTGGCAATGATGGTCAGTGCAGGGCGTTTGCTGCCCTCTTGTTCGAACCCCACCCAGGAAGTGAATGTTTATTCGGGCCGCCATTACCAAAGCGATGAGCAGCTTTTCCGGACATTCACAAGGCAAACAGGCATCAGGGTGAACCTGATCAAGGCCGATACCGACCAGCTGATCAACCGCATCCGACTGGAAGGAACCGCTTCCCCGGCCGATTTACTCATTTCGGCGGATGCTGGCCGGCTGGTCAATGCCGCCTCTGATGGATTGCTCCAGCCCATCTCCTCCCGGCGCATGTCTGAAGTGGTGCCACCGGCCTTCCGTGACCCGAATGGTTATTGGACGGGTCTGACCAAAAGGGCGCGCGTGATTCTCTACCACAAAAACAGGGTGGATGCGTCAGAACTTTCGACATACGAAGACCTCGCTGACCCACGCTGGAAAGGCCGTGTGCTGGTGCGTTCCTCCCAGAACCACTACAACCAGACAATGATGGCCTCCATCATCGCAGCCAACGGTCCCCAACAGGCGGAATCCTGGGCAAAGGCAATGGTAAGTAACATGGCCCGCTCCCCCCAGGGCAACGACCGCGACCAGGTAAAAGCCATGGCTGCAGGGCTTGGAGATGTGGCCATTGTCAACACCTATTACATGGGATTGCTCCTCAATTCTACCAACGCGGAAGAAAGAGAGGTCGCCGCACAGGCAGGCATATTCTTCCCGAACCAAAACGGCCGCGGCACGCATGTGAACGTAAGCGGCATCGGACTTGCAGCCGGGGCTCCGAACAAAGACAACGCCATCCGACTCATTGATTTTCTGTTAAGCAATGAGGCCCAGCGCGTTTTATCGTCGGATAATTATGAATACCCGGTATCGAAGCAGGTGGAATGGCCCGAATTATTGCAGTCATGGGGATCTTTCCGGGAAGACACCATCCCACTGCAAGAACTGGAACCGCTGCTGCAGGAAGCCATGTTCATCTTTGACCGGGCGGGGTGGAAATAAGTCCGGCGCATGATGAAAAAGAAAACACTTCGTTATCTTACGAATGGATGGGTCATCACCGCCTTCGTGGCTTCCCTGCTGGTGGCCCTGCCCCTGCTGGTCATTTTTCCTGAAGTGTTCAGCACCGGAGATGAAACCTGGACCCATATTCTCACCAGGCTTTTACCCACATATGTACTGAATACCCTTGCGTTGATGGGGGGCGTGGCGGTGTTAAGCTTTTTTCTGGGTGTCAGCACGGCCTGGCTGGTCACCATGTACCACTTCCCGGGCAGGAAGTTTTTCGGGTGGGCCCTGATTCTGCCCATCGCCATCCCGGCTTATATCAATGGTTTTACCTGGGCAGGAATTCTGGATTACACCTCCCCGGTATATGTGTTTTTACGCCACACCTTTGGGGTGGATACCGGCCCCTACCTGCTGTTTAACATCCTGTCGCTGCCCGGGGCCATCGTGGTCCTCTCCCTGTCGCTCTACCCCTATGTTTACCTGATCACCCGGGCCTACTTTTTAAAGCAGTCCACCACCCTGTTTGAGGTGGCCGCTTCCCTGGGTCGTAAACCACTGAACATCTTTTTTTCTGCGGCACTCCCGCTGGCCCGGCCTGCCATTGTTGCGGGCATATCCCTGGCCCTTATGGAGGTGCTGAATGATTACGGACTGGCCCGGTACTTTGGGGTGGATACGTTCACAACCGGCATTTTTACGGCCTGGTTCGCTTTTGGCAATGCCGCGGCTGCCATGAGGCTCTCAGCCTACCTGATGGTGGTTGTGCTGGTTTTAATCCTGCTGGAACGTTACCAGCGCGGACAAATGCGGTATGAAAATGTTGACGGACAATTCCGCCCCCAAAGGATTCACCGCCTGAATGGCTGGGGGCTGCTTTCCGCCATGGCCCTCTGCCTGCTTCCTTTGCTGCCGGGCTTCCTTATTCCGGTTTCCATGCTTATGTACTGGAGCCTTCAAACAGCGGCACAAGTGCTGGATCCCAGGTTCTGGGAGTTGCTGCGCAACAGCTTTTTGCTGGCCGCGGTGGCAGCGGCCCTGATCGTGATGGCAAGCCTGTTAATCAGTTTTACCGTCCGCCGTTTCCCAGGAAGGATCGTCCGGCTGATGGCAAGAACCGCCACGCTCGGATATGCCATCCCGGGCGCTGTGGTGGCCATCGGGATCATGATCCCGTTTTTATGGATGGACCAACTACTGGCAGGGACATGGCCCGGATGGGGCATCGCCCTCAGCGGCACCTGGTTTGCCCTGGTGTATGCCTATATGGTCCGCTTTTTAGCCGTCGGATACAACAGCATGGACAGTGGCTTGGCAAGGCTTTCTCCTTCGCTGGACGAAGCCTCGCGATCGCTGGGGCAATCCAACCTGAACACCCTGAAAAAAGTGATCCTCCCCCTGATGAAAGCCCCGGTGCTCAGTGCGGCCTTGCTGGTTTTCATCGATGTGCTGAAAGAATTGCCCCTGACTTTGATCCTGCGGCCGTTCAACTTTGATACGCTGGCCATCAGGGCCTTTGAGTATGCGTCGGACGAGCGGGTGGCCGAAGCGGCCCCGGCCGCCCTGATCATTGTGCTGGTAGGAACCGTGCCCGCATTTATTCTGAACAGGATGCTCGGGGAACGGACATGGTGAGGGGATAGCGGGCCGGGCAAGCACGGGGACTTCAACAGGACAGGATTGCGCAAATGCTGCCCAAGGGCAAAAACAGACAGGCAAGGACAGAAACAGACAGGCAAGGACAGAAACAGACAGAAAGGATGTGAAATGAAGACATTGGAAATCAAAAATATACACAAGAAATTTCCCGGCACCCAGGCCTATGCCGTAAGGGATTTTTCGCTGGACGTGGAACGGGGAGAGATCGTTGCCCTGTTGGGTGAGAGCGGCTGTGGCAAAACAACAATCCTGAGAATGATCGCCGGTTTTGAAACGCCCGGGCGGGGCGAAATCCGGCTCAAGGGTCAGCTTGTTTGCAGCGACAATGTCTTTGTGGAGCCTGAGCAGAGAGGTGTCGGCATCGTGTTCCAGGACCACGCCCTGTTCCCCCACAAAACCGTTTGGGAAAACATCTGCTTCGGCTTATTCAGGTTGGGCCGGGAAGAAAGGGAAGAAAAGGCGGTAGCCATCATTCAGATGACGGGGCTCATGGGATTGGAAGGCAGGTATCCCCATCAGCTGAGCGGGGGACAAAAACAGCGGGTCGCCCTGGCCCGTGCGCTGGCCCCCGAACCCAACATCATCCTGTTCGACGAACCCTTCAGCAACCTGGACTCCATGCGAAAAACGCAAATGAGGGAAGACATCCGTGAGATCATCCAGAAGTCGGGATCAACGGCCATTTTCGTAACCCACGACACCAAAGACGTACTGGCCATTGCCGACAGGGTGGTGGTCATGAAAGACGGGGTCAACCTGCAGACCGGTACGCCCGGAAATATTTACACCCATCCGGCAAACAGCTATGTGGCCCATTTTTTTGGAAAGACCAACCTGCTGAAAGGAGTGGCCAGGGAAGGTGGTTTCCAGACACCCATCGGATTTATTGCCGCAGACATGTCGCTGCCCGCTCCCATGAGCGAAGTATTGCTGTCGGTGCGCCCGGAGAGTTTTGTGCCCGCCGGGGAGCATGAAGACTGTTTTTGCGGAAGCATTAAACGCCGTAACTTTTTCGGGGAATACATGGAGGTGGTCTGCGCGGTAGCGGGTCCCGCAGGAGAAGAAACCGAAGTGGTGATCTATGCCCCGCCCGACCATGATTGCCAGAGCGAGACCTGCTATTTCAGGCAACGCGGAGACAGCCGTCCGGGGGTGATGAAAGGCTAGCCTGGAAGCCAAATTGCTGGTTTTCTCCTTACTTACGATTTGATCTTATTTGGTGTTTGCTCTGATTTAAGCCGACAAGCTTTCGATGCAAGCGATATCGCTATTGAAGGAAAGTTGGATCAGAAAACCTTAACTTAGCCTATCGGTGATCAGGTATTGGGTAATACTTGAAAACCCCGCCTCTTTTCCTGCTTATTTAAACTTCAGAACCAATGGAAGATAAAGAATTAGAAGCCCTTAAAAAAGATGAGAAAATACAAAAGGCATTAAGCGAAAGTGTAAACACAGCGACAATGACCAGCGCCGATGCAATAAGGGATGAAGCGCCCTTGTTGGGCATAGCGGCTCTTGTTTTTTTGATTTGCGGAGGCCTTTATTTCCTTTTGGGATGGAAACAACTACCCGTTCCCCAGGTTTATATTCCGCTGGCTCAAAAATTCGTGCTGGCAGTGATGCTCATTTCCTTGGTGATTGCGGCTACACGGCTGGTTAAAAAAATTATTACCAGAAAAATCGAGGATAAAACCACCGTATTTAATTTCAACCGCATTGCCAACTTATTTGCCGGACTACTCATATTGGCCATCATCCTGTCGCTGTTGTTCGAAAACTGGTATGCAGCCATGGTTTCGTTTGGCATTTTATCATTGATACTTGGCTTTGCCTTGCAAACGCCCATCACCAGTTTTTTTGGGTGGATTTACATTCTCATCCGTAAGCCCTACGAGGTGGGTGACCGAATCCGCATAGGCAACGTGTATGGGGATGTAATTAATGTGAGCTACATTGATACAACATTGTGGGAGTTTAACGGAGATTATTTATCGGGCGACCATCCAAGTGGACGTATTATTCGGTTTGTCAACTCAAAGGTTTTTAGCGAATATGTTTACAATTACTCATGGCCTTTATTTCCTTTCATCTGGAACGAGCTTGGTTTGTTAATCGCTTACGGTAGTGATTTTAAGTTTACGACAAATACCATAAGACAGGTTGTTGAGAAGAAAATTGGTGATGCAATGATCAGACGGGTAAGGCGCTTTAAAAAAATTCTGGCAGAAACTCCTGTTGATGAACTGAATGTAGATGAATACCCTTCTGTTATTTTAAGAGCCCATAACAATACATGGATAGAAGTCATCGTACGATACCTGGTTGAACCAAAAGATTCAGGAAAAGTCAGAAATAAACTCTTTGAGGCCGTGATGGAAGAATTAAAGAAACACCCGGAGAAAGTAATTTTTCCTCAGACAAATATTCAATGATGACCCAAGGGTCTGCGGCCCCCAAAATCCAATCATTTGCTTCAGAAAAATATAATGCTGCGGCCAGGAATTCAAAGTTTGCCGGGAAAACAATGAGCTGCCAAATCTTACTGGGAGTCACTGATTTAAAAAGAGAATATTGCGACGCAAATTGTGTGCCATTTCTCAAATAAAAAAACGCAACAAGCTGTTTTCGTGCTTATTGCGTTTTAATGATGTCGGGGTGAGAGGATTCGAACCTCCGACCTCGTCGTCCCGAACGACGCGCGCTAACCGGGCTGCGCTACACCCCGAAATTCAGGATGCAAAGTTAATTATAAATTCAATTGCCGCAAGCATTTTGGCAAATTCACTGTCCCAGCTCCTCACGCAGCTTTTTCGGCAGGGAAGCCACCACCAGGTCGTAAGATTCCCTGATCCATTCCTTAACCAGGGGAACCGGCAGGGAGCCGTCCATTATCAGGCTGTTCCAGTGTTTCTTGCTCATGTGGTACCCGGGTAAAACCGCCGGGTAATGCTCCCGCAGCTGAATGGCTTTCTCCGGATCGCATTTCACATTAATGAGGTCAAAGGCATCCACATCGGTCAGGCAAAACATCTTCCCCTGAACGTAGAATACCAGGGTGGTTTCATCGAATGGAAATTTCTCGGTGACCCCCTTCATTGACAAGCAGTAGGCGCGAAACGATTCAATATTCAT
>JAWLHS010000111.1:0-7950 GCA_041690235.1 Bacteroidales bacterium | reverse complement strand
GCACTCGGTAAGACCTTTCGGTTTGGGGATACGCCCTACCAGGTCACAGGGGTCATGGAAGATTACGAACACAACTCCCATCTGGCCTTCCAGGTGCTGTTTTCCTATTCAACGGCAGAGGCCCTGCATCCCGAATTGCAGCACTTTGGCAACAACTCCATGGCCACTTACCTGCTTTTAAAAGAGGGCTCCGGCCGCGAACAGGCGGAGGAAAACATCCGGACACTGGTGGATGAGCAAATGAACCAGATGGGGCTTGAAGATGCTCCCCGTCCACAAATGTACCTGCAGCCCATGCAAGACATTTACCTCAAGTCGCAACACATCAAATTCAGCATATACAATGCACGTGGGGCCATCAGCCAGGTTTACGTGTTTTCGGCCGTGGCCATCCTGATTTTACTAATCGCCTGCATCAATTTCATCAACCTTTCCACGGCGCGTTCAGCCAAACGGTCTTTGGAAGTCGGCATTCGCAAGGTGGTCGGGGCCAGGCCCATGGACCTTGTGACGCAATTCCTGGGAGAATCCATTATCATCACTTTCCTGGCGCTGGTTGTTTCCATCGGACTGGTAGAGATTTTTCTCCCTGAATTCAATGCGCTACTGGGAACGGCATTAAACCTTGATTTTTTGGGGAACTGGATCTTTAATGTGGGATTACTCGGCTTGTTATTGGTGGTCGGATTCATCGCCGGAATTTATCCGGCCCTCTATATGAGCCGGTTCAAACCGGTTTTTGCCATAGGCGGGAAAAGTCCGGCCGGGAAAAACACCACCGGCACCCTTAGAAAAGTATTGGTCATATTCCAGTTTACCATTTCCACATTGCTTGTGTTTTCCACCCTGACCATATACAACCAATGGGTGTTCATGCGCTCGAAAGATCTGGGCATCAACTACGAGGATGTGGTTTCCCTGCGGGTTTACCAGTCGGCCACCGAGGAGGGGTCTTTCGTCGGACTAAAGGCTGATTTGCTTACCCATCCCGGCGTAAAGGGTGTTGCCGTTGCCAGCGGGGCAAACGGGGTGGGATTCAGCCAGGGACCCGTCACAGCCCTCGACAGCGTGGATGTAGAACTGATGGTCCGGTTCGGTTTTGTTGACGAAAACTACTTTCCCCTCATGGAAGTTCCGTTTGCTTTTGGCCGAAACTTTAACAGGGAATACCGGACCGATGAAACAAGGGCAGTCATTCTAAACCAGGCGGCTGTCAACGCCCTGAACTGGTCCGACCCCATTGGGAAGCAATTCCGTGCAGAATACGTCGCCGAGGAGCCCATGACCGTGGTCGGTGTGGTGCAGGACTACAATTACTTCAGTCTGGACAATGCCATAGAACCGGCCTTTTACATATGGTTGCCCGAAAGGTTCAATACGGTGGTCGTCAAACTGAACCCAAACAACCGGGAGGAAGCATTGGCCCATCTTGAAACCATCTGGAAGTCAACCTTCCAGGATCTTCCCTTCGAACCGGAGTTTGCCAGGGAATCCATCATGAGCCAGTACGACGGCAATTCAAATGTCATGAAAGTGGTCACCTATTTTGCCATTCTGTGCATCATTATTTCCGCCCTGGGGCTCTACGGACTGGCAGCCTTTGTGGCAGAGCAGAAACGCCGGGAGATAGGCATTCGCAAAGTGCTGGGAGACACGGTAAGCGGGGTCATTGTGTTTTTGCAGAAGGACTTCATGAAAACCGTGGGGATCGCCATCCTCATTGCCCTCCCATTGGCTTGGTATATCATGGACCGATACCTGGACAATTTCGCTTACCGGATCGGCCAAAGCTGGTGGCATTTTGCACTGACCTTTGCGGGGGTGGTTGGCGTCGCTTTCTTAACCATCTTCTACCACGCCTACAAAGCGGCAGTGGCAAACCCGGTGGATTCCATCAAAACGGAGTAAGAAAACCCCCTGGCGGTGCCCTGGTCTTTTGCCTGGCCGGGGCCTATCCCCGGAAGTTCGTAATCTCTTCCGTAAGCTGATATTCGTATTCCGGGTATTCATAAATGGAGGCCCGCGGTTCGGTTTCACCGATCGAATAGCCCCAGATGCTTTGGTATTCCCGTCTGTCTTCGTCCATTTCCTCCAGCTGATCCAGGTAATTGGCCACGGATTTGGACTCAATGATCACGAATTTGCCGATCTTGTCTATAATGGGACTGTGACTGCGGGTACGGTCGTGGTCGAACTCAAGAATCCGGCGGCCCGAACGGGTAATTCCAATCACACGGTAAGTCATGCTTTTCCCCACCCCCGGAAGATTCAGCACATTGCGGTCTGTGGCCAGGAAGGGGATCCCGGCTTGTTTCCTGAGTGAATCAATGTTTTCAACCATTGATTCGGCCTCCATGGGAAAACGCTTAATTGCCTCCTTAAACTTCGACGGGATGATACCGATGGCTTTCTCCTCGGTCTGTTCCTGGGCAGCACGGGCATTGGTTGCAAACTTAAAAGAGTTCTCCATATACCCTTTTACCGAGAACGTATAATAGGGCAAAACACCAATGTCGTTCAGCACTTTTCTTAACTTGGCCGTATGTCCGCGGCGGGAGGCGGCGGCGGTGAAAACCAGCTGATTGGCCACGGTCCATCCCGCCTCGATCAGCCTGGAAACGCCCAGTTTCGATTCGGGCGTCACCTCCATGGGAGACTGAAAGTGGGTTTGGACAACAAACTGCCTGATACCGATCTTTGATGCCTTCTCCTTAAAATCGGCCAGGATTCGGGCCAGTTCAGGAGAGATCCGTTGGGGCAAGTACACAGGAAGCCGGGTTCCCAGCCGGACCCTGAGAATCTCCGCTTGCTTTTTGCCCTGGGGAAGGGTTTTGTTCTTTTCTTTCTTTCGAAGGGCCATATCGTATACGGCATCCAAAATCTTCTGCAGGGAGTGGTTGGCACTCATCAGCGCATCGCCTCCCGTGATGAGGATATCCCGCAGCCGGGAGTCCCCCTCCCAGTAGTTCATGATCATTTCAAGCTTGGCATCCCAGGACTCGTTGGGTTTCAGTTTATCAAGATTGAAATTCAGGTTGCCGCGCTGGAAGTCGTACATGCGCTGACAGGAAGCACATAATCCGGCACAGGCCCGACCCATGGTATCCGGAATCATGATGGCAACTTCCGGGTAGCGCCGGTGCACATTGTGCCTTGTTGGAAGAATCCAGCCGGCGGCATTGGGTTTCCCGGGTTCCACCACGTCTTCTTTTTCCCAGGCGACAATTTGTCCGTATTCCTGCACCAGTTGCCGGGAATAAATGACGTAATAACGAATGGCCAGATCGGCCCCGCGGGCAAATTCAGGCGCATTGACATTCAGCAGACTGAGGTAATAGGGGTTGATAAAAAACGGGATGCCCCGCTTTTCGGCCTTGTTGAGCACCTCCATGGTCTCTTCATCGAGGGTGTGGTCGAGCAGTTCATTCAGAAAGCCCGGACTGCGAACGGCAAAACGCAGGTGAAAAGCATGGTCGTTCCACCAAAACCGGACCTGCTCCAGTTGTTCTTTCCGGGAGCGTTTTTCTTGAAAAGAGAACCTGGGGCTTCGTATTTCCTTCCCGGCGATTTTGTCTGCCAGGATCCGGATGATCCGTTCCTTGTTTTCTTCCCGTATCCTGACAATGGCCGGGTCAAGACCCGAAGGGTAACGGTCCATCCACCCCAAAACGGTCTCCTTGTCGAGATCAGGCTTCTTGTTTAACCCCTTGAACTGGCGAAATAAATGCCTCATGTCGACCAAAAAGTTGGCCTGGGCCCCGCCCTCTTTATATTTTGCGGCCAGCCAGAGCATCTTAAAAGGGTCGTTTCCCACTTTCTTCCCACGCAGGTTAAGGTCCTCGTAAGTCCGGCCGGCATGATCGAGATAGTCGAGAATGCGGATGGCTGCATAATCCTGCCACCCCAGTTTTTCCAGGGCCTCCCTGCCGGTGACTTCATTCTTATAATAGGCCAGGGCATGGGGATGGTCTTCCATATACTCCATGGCCATCCGACGGATAGCCTCTGAAGCACCCCTGGCGGTATCGGCCGATAGCAGCAAGAGCTTCAGGTCGGGGTTCTCCTGCAGGAGTTTATCCAATACCTTTTGGGCATGGGGCGTAATTCTTATCTGGTCAATTGTAGGGTTAACATTTTTGTCCATTTGCAGATAGGCGGTTTTATATGTTTGTGCAGGCAGGAAGAAGGAAATCCCGGAAGAAACGACCGGCGGAGGTTTCCGGACGGGGAACTGATCCCGCTTCACGGCCAGGCAATATGTTTCCTATCACAAAGGTAATCATTTTGGGGAAAACCTGCCAGCGTGCCGGATGGTCAGGCGGCATCACCCGGACACAACGACCGGGAATTAAGGTGTTTCGCCCCGGGGCCATGGGCGGCGCAAGGAAGGGTCAATAATCAGAACGGCGGCAGCGAACAAAGCAATGAAAAACAGGTTCAGCACGTAATCAATGAGCCCGGGCAAATCGCCGGTTGCCCGGTCCAGAAAATACACCGCCAGGGCCGCGGCGATAAATAAGAGGATTTTCTTTGTCTGATAAGGCACCCTGAAGTGTTTTTGTCCGAAACCAAACGACATCAAAGCCATGCTGAAGTAACAAACCAGCGTAGCCCAGGCCGAACCGTAATAACCGATCAGCGGGATCCACCAAATATTCAGACCGATGGTGATCACTGCCCCGGCAACGGCAAACCAGGCCCCGAAACGGGTCTGGCCCGTCAGCTTATACCAGATCGAAAGGTTGAAATAAATGCCCAGAAACAAATTGGCAACCAGCAAAATCGGGACAACGCCGAGGCCCTCCCGGTAGGCTTCGCCGACAAAGTGCTGTACAATGTCCATAAAGAGCATAATCCCAAGAAATATCAACAGGCAGGCCACCACGAAAAATTTCATGACCCGGGCATATACTTCCCTTGCGTTCTTTTCTGATGATTGAGAGAAAAAGAACGGTTCAGCGGCAAAGCGGAATGCCTGGATAAAGATGGTCATCATAATGGAGATTTTATAACAGGCCCCGTAAATGCCCACCTCCGACATGGCGGTGTCTGCAGGCAACAAGTATCTCAGCAGCAATTTGTCGAGCGATTCATTGATCACCCCGGCCAGACCGGCCACCAGCAAAGGCAAACCGTAGACCAGCATCTGTCGCCAGGTGGAGGAAGAGAACGCCAGCCTGGTGCGGAACATGGTCGGCAACAACAGGAGCAGTGTAAAGGCGGAGGCTATCAGGTTGGAGATAAACACATAACCCACCCCGATGGCGGGGTCGTAAATGCGGGAAACAAAGCCCTGGAGGGATGCCGAACCGTTTTCAAGCAGCCAGGGGCATGCGAGTAAAAAAAACAGGTTCAGCCCGATGTTGATCCCGATATTGAACAGCTTGATCCCGGCGAACTTCAGTGGTTTGTTTTCGCTTCGCAGCCGTGCAAAAGGGATGGAACCCAGGGCGTCCATGCCCAGGATCAACCCGAACCAGAGAATGTATTCCGGATGGTCCGGGAAGCGGAGCGCTGAGGAAATGGAATGCCTGAATACAGCAGTAAGTATGATAAAAAGGATTGAGGTCGAGAGAACCGAGAGCAGCGTGGTAGAGAACACCTTTTCCCGTTCACCGGGGCGGGCTTCTGAAAAACGGAAAAAGGCCGTTTCCATGCCGTAGGTGAGGATAACAATCAGGAACGCCACATAGGAGTACATAATCGTAACCACACCATACTGGCTGGTCAGGAAGATATTGGTATAGAGGGGAACCAACAGGTAGTTCAGCAGCCTGCCGATGATGCTGCTCAGACCGTAAACGGCGGTTTGACCTGCCAGACGTTTTAGAGGATCCACTGCGACGATTTATGCCACACAAAGATGCGAAAAGTTTTCACCAGTAGGAAGGCTTGTGCGATAAACCCGTCAGAAACATTTAGTCGGTAAAGCCCTTCTCGGCGCGGACCTTCGCCTTCCAAACCTGGTAGCCTGACTCAAAACCATCGGGTTCATTGACCCGCAGCCAGGTGCCGTATTTGACGTAATCCGGGATCTGGCCCCCTTTTGACTTCTTTCGTTCTTCAGGAATACCCAGTTGGTTCAGGTGCCTTTCATAAGCAATTTTGCTCGGCCTGTCTTCTTTTCTGTTCATAAGGTGGATAGGTAAAAACCCTTTGCTTTTCAAAAAACAGTTTTCAAAACAAAGACCAGTGTTTGCAAATGCAGAAAAATTGTAGCCCCGACAGGAATCGAACCTGTATCTAAAGTTTAGGAAACTTCCATTCTATCCGTTGAACTACGGGGCCAACAGAGGCGCAAAGGTAGTCAATTTTTTTCGAATTTTATGCATCAACCCCAAATAAAATAGACTATAAGGCAAGGTTTTTTAGGCTTAACCCGATTGGGCCGGTTTAACTTATGGGGCTTCCATTTGGAAAATCTTTCTCCGGAGCGACAAAGGAGAGGTCTCCATCGTTGTTTTCAGCCATCAGGACCATGCCATGCGACTGGATGCCTTTAATGGTTTTTGGCTCCAGGTTGGCCAGTACGATCACCCGCTTCCCTACGATGTCTTTTGGTTCATAGACCCCCGAAATCCCTGAAACCAGGGTACGCCTGTCAAGCCCGGTGTCAACCGTGAGTTGAAGCAACTTCCTGGTCTTTGCCACTTTATCGGCAGCCACAACGGTTGCCACCCGGATGTCGAGCCGTGAAAAGTCATCGAAGCTTATCGATGCCTTCAGGGGTTCCACGGATGCCGTTTGTGCATTCTGGTCCTTTGTGCTGAGAAGTTTTTGCATCTGATGATCCACCGCACTGTCCTCTATCCTTTCGAACAACAGGCTGGGTTGGTCGATCTGGTGACCAGCCGCCAACAGATCCGGTCCGCCGGCCTGTTGCCATAAAGCCTTATCGAGGTTCAGCATTTTCCTGAGTTTCTCCGCAGTAAAGGGAAGAAAGGGTTCACACAACACAGCCAGGCTGGCACAAATCTGAAGAGAAATGTTCAGTATGGCCTGTACCCTTACCGGGTTGTCTTTGAACAGTTTCCAGGGTTCGGCGTCGGTCAGGTATTTATTGCCCAGGCGGGCCAGGTTCATCAATTCGGCCAGGGCCTCCCTGAACCGGTAGTGGTCAAGGCTGTTCATGATCTTGCCCGGGAATGCCGCCAGGGCATCCAGCGCCTTGCGATCCGTTTCTGAAAGTCCCCCGCTCCCGTCCGCATTGTCAATGGCCGGTACCTTTCCATCGAAATATTTATGCGTGAGCACCAGGGTTCGGTTTACGAAGTTGCCAAAGATGGCGAGCAGTTCGCTGTTGTTGCGCGCCTGAAAGTCTTTCCATGTAAAATCGTTGTCCTTTGTCTCAGGTGCCGCCGCACAGAGCACATACCGCAGCACATCCTGTTTGCCGGGAAAGTCGTCCAGGTACTCGTGAAGCCACACGGCCCAGTTCCGCGAAGTGGAGATCTTATCGCCTTCAAGGTTCAGGAATTCATTGGCAGGGACGTTGTCGGGAAGGATGTAGGACCCCTCCGCCTGAAGCATGCAGGGAAAAATAATACAGTGAAAAACAATGTTGTCCTTCCCGATAAAATGGACCAGTTTGGAGTCGGGATCCTTCCAGTATTTTTCCCAGTCAATTCCTTTCTCTTCGCCCCATTCCCGCGTGGCGGAGATGTACCCAATGGGTGCATCGAACCAGACGTACAACACCTTTCCCTTTGTGCCTTCCAGGGGCACCTTCACCCCCCAGTCCAGATCCCGGGTCACAGCCCTGGGCTGTAGCCCCTGGTCGATCCAGGATTTACACTGCCCGTAAACATTGGACTTCCAGTCGTGCTTATGCCCTTCAAGTATCCACTTGCGCAACATGGGTTCATACTGGTCGAGCGGCAGGTACCAGTGCCGGGTCTTTTTCATGACCGGCTGGTTGCCGCTGAGCACGGAACGTGGGTTGATCAGATC
>JAWLHS010000110.1:0-8010 GCA_041690235.1 Bacteroidales bacterium | reverse complement strand
TTTGTCAAACATGCCGTGCAACGCAAGGGAGCAAAGGTCATCATCATCGATCCGAAGTGGACCCCCCTGGTGAAGGAAGCCCATATCTGGCTGCAACCAAGGCTCGGAACGGATGTCGCCTTGCTCAACGGGATGATACGGGTGATCATTCAGGAGGACCTGATCAACCGTGAATTTATTGAAAAGCGGGTGGACGGAGGCATGAAAGCGTTTGAAGACCTGAAAGCGCTGGTCGATAAATACACGCCGGACTATGTGGAAGAAACAACCGGGGTACCGGCAGGCCTCATGGAAGAAGCCGCGCGCATATACGCCAGGGCCAGGCGGCCCCTGATCGGAACGGGTATGGGCTTAAGCCAGCAGGTGACTGGCACCCACAATGTCTTTTGCCTGATCAATATGATGCTGATCACCGGGCAAATCGGGCGCGTGGGCGCCGGACTGAATCCCCCGCGCGGACAAAACAACGTCCAGGGCGCCTCCGATGTCGGGGCCGCACCCACCATCTATCCAGGGTACATTCCCGTCGACAATGAGGAGAACCGCCGCAGGGTGGCGGGCATCTGGGGGGTTCCCTTCGAAGCACTCGACGGGGAGAAAGGGCTCTCCACCGTCGAAATCATGCAGGCCGCCCACGACGGACGGGTCAAGGGGATGTACATCATGGGCGAAAACCCCATGGTCACCGACCCAAACACCAACCATACCGCCGAGTCCATTAAAAAACTGGAGTTTCTGGTGGTACAGGATATCTTCCATACCGAAACAACCCCCTATGCCGACGTGATCCTTCCTGCTTCGGCCTTTGCAGAGAAGAACGGAACCTTTGTGAACAGCGACCGCAGGGTCCTGCGGGTACGCAAGGCGGTGGACTTGCCGGGCGAGGCGCGGCTGGATTGGAAAATCATTTGTGAGATTGCGGAACGCATGGGCAAGCCACTGGGCCATTACGAAGATGAAAGTGAGATTTGGGATGAAATAGCAAGGACGGCCCCGATCTTTGCGGGCATCAACTATGAACGCCTCGAAGAACAAACCTTGCAATGGCCTTGTCCCACCACCGACCATCCGGGAACCGCCACCCTCTTTCTGGATCAGTTCAATACCGCCAACGGCCTGGCCAGGCTGCATCCGGTCGACTACGCCCAACAAACCGAAAGGGTGAACCCGGATTACCCCTTCCTGCTCAATACGGGAAGGATTCTCTACCAATACCACTCCGCCACCATGTCGCGCAAAAACAAGGCCCTGAACGACTACGCCAATGCATCCTTCCTGCTGATGCATCCCGATGATGTAAGGAAAAAAGGCTTCAGGGATGGTATGCGGGTAAAGGTCACTTCGCGGCGGGGTGAACTGGAAACCATACTGCAGGAAAGCGACCATGTGCTCCCGGGCGAACTGTTTATGCCTTTCCACTACGGGGAAGCCGCCGTGAACAAACTGACCCGCGATGAGTTGGATCCTTATTCCAAAATTGCCCCTTTCAAGCTGACGGCCGTAAATGTGGAATGAAATGAAAGCGGCATTTTCCATTTCCGGCCAGATCGTTGATGTGGTGAGCAAAACCATCTACCCGGGAACCCTCATGATTGAAAAGGGCCGCATATCTAAAATCATCCGGTCAGGGCCACAGGCAGGTTTCGGGGGAGCAGCACCGGCAGGAACCGGGGGAGCAGCACCGGCAGGAACCGGGGGAGCAGCACCGGCAGGAACCGGGGGAGCAGCACCGGCAGGAACCGGGGGAGCAGCACCGGCAGGAACCGGGGGAGGACCACCAGATGCCGTCGGGGCGCTGCCCTATTTGTTTCCAGGCTTCATTGACGCCCATGTTCACATTGAAAGTTCCATGCTGACTCCTTCTGAGTTCGCCCGCTTGGCCGTGGTGCACGGGACAACCGCAACGGTTTCCGATCCCCACGAAATTGCGAACGTACTGGGCATGGATGGCGTACGGTTTATGATCGACAACGGCAAAACCGTTCCCCTCAAGTTCAATTTCGGCGCACCTTCCTGCGTGCCGGCCACACCCTTCGAATCTTCAGGCGCGGTCATCACACCGCAAGACATCCAGGCCCTGTTGCAAAGTCCGGATATTAAATACCTGAGTGAAATGATGAACTTTCCGGGTGTCATCGGGGGCGACAAAGAGGTGCATCAGAAACTGCATTATGCACAGAAGGCGGGAAAAGTCATCGACGGGCACATTCCGGGAATCACAGGCAGTGCCCTTAAAGACTACGCAGGGGCAGGCATCAGCACCGACCACGAATGCTTTTCCCTGGAGGAAGCGCTTGAGAAAATTTCCCTGGGCATGAAAATCCTGATCCGGGAGGGCAGTGCAGCCAAAAACTTCGATGCCCTCTCGGCACTCATCGGCAGTCACCCGGAAATGGTGATGTTCTGCTCAGACGACAAACACCCCGATGATTTGATAGAGGGTCATATGAATCTGTTGATCAGACGGGCCCTGAAGCTTGGGTACGATTTATTCGATGTGGTCAGGGCCGTTACCCTGAACCCCATTACCCATTACAGATTGGACGCCGGGCTCCTGCGCGAGGGGGATCCGGCCGATATGGTGGTTGTGAATAATTTGTCGGACTTCACCATCCTGCAAACCTATATCGACGGGGAAAAGGTGGCAGAGAACGGCAAATCGCTTCTGACGTCCGTCAGCGGCAGCACCCCGAACCATTTTCATTGCCGCCGGCTGCGGCCGGATCAGCTCCGGGTGCCGGCCACAGGCAGCAAGATCCGGGTCATACAGGCGACGGACGGACAACTGATAACAAAGGCCCTTTGCCTGGAGGCAAAAACAGAAAACGGGCAGGTGGTGGCCGATACAGGAAGGGACATCCTGAAGCTTGTGGCAATCAGCCGTTACAGGGATTCGGAACCGGCCGTGGCCTTTATCCGCGGAATGGGTCTCACCCACGGGGCCATCGCCTCCACCGTAGCCCACGACAGCCACAACATCATCGCAGCCGGGTGTTCAGATGAAGACATCGCCAGGGCCATCAACCTGCTCATAGAAAACAAGGGGGGTATCTCGGTGGCTCATAGTGATGGGCAGTCGTCGGTGCTGCCCCTTCCCGTAGGTGGCATCATGACCAATGCCGACGGCCATCAGACCGCCCGCCTGTACAAGGAAACGGATGCCAGGGCCAAACAGCTGGGGAGTCGCCTGGCCGCACCCTTTATGACCCTGTCGTTCATGGCCCTGCTGGTCATCCCGGAACTAAAACTCAGTGACAAAGGCCTGTTCGACGGAAACACCTTCACATTCACGCCCCTGTTTTGCGGGTAATCAATGAAGAGCCTTCCCGCCGGGCCTCCAGCATATACTCCACAAAGCTCCTCGTATGCATGCCAAGGGCACGGAACCGGCCGGCAATCATCCGGGTCAGTTCGTCGACGGCCTCAGTCCCTTTATGTTCAAGTATCACTTTCATGAGCTGGTCCAATTCATGGCTTCCCGAAATTTCATTGCCGGGATCGGAGACCAGTTCACGGGGCACATACCTGCGCAACAGCCGGTCATTTTTGCGGGCGGCGCGGTTGGACTCACGGGCCGCCACCTTTCTCGGAAAATCATGGTCATAGGCGCGCATTTCCAAAGGTTCGGAGAGTGCCACGAAAAAGGGATGGTCCTGGTCCCCGGCAAGGTGGGCCTGGCGCAACACCTGCCACTGAAACTGTTCATAAACCGTATGGCGGTTCGACAACAGCTGAATCGCGTTGTCCCGGCTACGGGGAAAACCAAGCATGGCCTTCAGGTTGATCCAGATCATGGGCAGCGCCCTTTTGGCTGGCATCACCGTGGTATGATAAGGCATCGACATATCGTTCAGGTAGTGCATGGCCCATCCCATAAAACGCCACCCCCAGTATTCCTGCCCGGCACTGAAGGCATATTGCGACAGGGTCTGATACAAATGAATGCGGTAATCAACATGGGTGCGCTTCAAAAACGGCGCCGCGGCAAAAACCAACCATGACTCATGGTAAAAACCCATGTGGAACGGGGCCTGTGACCCATATTCCAGTCCGGGGTTCCCAAAGGGCTGCTCCCCGAACCCGTAGTACTGCCCCCAGGGGGTTCCGTTATCCACAAACAAGCCCAGGTCAAAGCCATAGTCCGGCTCATCGGTGGCAGTGGACAGCACATCGATGGGCAGCACCTGTTCCCCTTCCGAGAGCCTGACATAGGTGGTAAACAGCATCTCATAAATCGTGCTGAGGGTGGTGAGCTCGTAAGGACTCACCTGCTCGCGCGCGCCGGCTTCTTGTCCGGGCAGCAAGTGCAGGTAAAGGGCCATTTTTACATTGGGGTTTAAACGGATGGCCGTATAGAAACGCTTCAGCAAGTCACCGCCAGGGCCCGTGGCTGAAAAAGCAAGGGTGTCCGGGCGTGGCGAATAGTTGGGAATATGTTCCCTGGCCCAGGCTTCCTGTTCGGCCAGCAAGCGCTCCAGTCCCTCCTGCTCTTCCTGTAAAAACCGAAGCAGGCTCTTCACTTCAACAGGCGCTGCATTCGCGACCCCGGGCATGGACTTTAAAACCGGATACACCACCATGGGGTGTTCAGACCAGCCAAAAGCAGGCCCGAAGAGGCCCGAAACAAGGAAAAGAAGTCCGAAGACCCCATATCGGAAAATCAATTTAAACATCGCATGGTTTTTATCGTCGGATGCCACAGAATAGGGGCACCTTTCCGGGTTTTTCAAGCTGCAATTTAGCAAAAAATAAACAGGCCGGCTCGTTTTTTCTGCCGCCACAGGCCATTCCCCTGATCCGGCGTATCCCTGACAGGCCGCCTCTGCGGAGCTCTTTGCCGTTTTGCAGTAAACGGATTATGGTTATCTTTGTTCATATTTGAACCCATTGGTTTATGGCCCGGACCAATCAAAAAAACACCCCTTCATCCGCCCTGAAAGTCAACAAGGGCATTGAGCAGCCCCCCTCTATCAACGAGCAGGCCGCCAGGGCTTTCTCGACACGAAGCCGCAAACAGCTTCGTCCGGACGACTATGTCAAGGGCATACGCCAGGGCGACAGGGTCATCTTAAGCAAGGCAATCACCTTGATCGAAAGCGCTTTGCCGGGACACAGCGACATGGCCCAGCAAATCATTGAACAATGCATCCCCCATTCCGGAAACTCATTACGCATAGGTATTACCGGCGTTCCTGGGGTGGGGAAAAGCACTTTTATTGAAGCCTTCGGAAAACACCTGACCGGAATGGGCCACCAGATCGCCGTGCTGGCGGTGGACCCATCCAGTGAAATTTCCAAAGGCAGCATACTGGGCGACAAAACCCGCATGGAGCAGCTGGCGGTGGACCCGAACGCCTTTGTCCGCCCATCCCCCTCGGCCGGCTCCCTGGGCGGAGTGGCACGGAAAACAAGGGAGATCATCATCCTTTGCGAAGCCGCCGGATACGATGTCGTATTGGTTGAGACCGTGGGCGTGGGACAATCAGAGGTGGCCGTGCACTCCATGGTCGATTTTTTCCTGTTGCTGATGCTGGCGGGTGCCGGAGATGAGCTGCAGGGGATAAAAAGGGGGATCATTGAGATGTGCGACGGGATGGCCATCAACAAAGCAGATGGCGAAAACCTGAATGCCGCCAGATTGGCCAGGGTCCAATACGAGAACGCCCTTCACTTGTTTCCACCCACCCCCACCGGCTGGAAACCCCGCGTTGAGATCTGTTCCTCCCTGAATAAGGCCGGCATCGGGCACATTTGGGAAATGATTGAGGCGTACAGCCAGCTGATGAATGAAAAGGGCTATTTTGCCCTCAAGCGCCAGTCCCAGCAAAAATTTCGGATGTACGAAAGCATCAACGAAACCCTGACCAGCCATTTTTACCAACATCCCGGGGTCATCAAACGCCTGCCTGAAGTCGAGCTGTTGCTTTCGCAAAAAAAGCTGACCTCTTTCCAGGCCGCCAGCCAGTTACTCAGGGAATATTTTCAATCCAGGGAGATCACGCCCCCGGAACACCCTTAAGCCATGGGGCCAATCGTTTGTCTTTCCGGGTTTCTGAGGCCGGCTTTAAGCAAAGCCGGCCTTGCCATCTGCGGCCTGCTTCTGATGTCAGCAGCCCCTGCGGCCATGGCCCGGGCGCACCACAGCCCTGATCCCATTGACCAGGCACCACCGGACCACAGCCCCGCACCCCGCCACCTGGCACCACCGGACCACAGCCCCGCACCCAACGACCAGGCACCACCGGACCATAGCCCCGCACCCCGCCACCTGGCACCACCGGACCACAACCCTGATTCCGTTGACCAGGCAGGATGGGGCTACAGCCCCGCACCCCGCGACCAGGACCGGCCTCAGGCCGCATCAACATCCGACGGGGAAAATGAAAAAACCCGGGTGTTTGAATATGGCATGAACATGGGGCTTTATCTTGCCAACGGGCATACGGCGAATTTTTATAACGGAAGCGGCGGAGGCACAGCAGGAAGGCGTTCACTGGAGCAGATCCTTGACAACAGCCAGACCTACAACCGCATTCGCCAGGATCTTGGTTTTGACTTCAGCCTGGATGGACTTCCCGGCAATATGGGATATAGTCCATCCATACTTTTCGGATTTTTTGCATCCCTTCAGCTGGGTGAGCGTTCGGCACTTATCGCAGAGTTCAATTATACCCGCTTAAAAGCAGAGGATCAGTTTACCCTCCGGCTGGAGCGATTTTCAAACATTGAGGGCGACAATATCGAACGCTTTGCCATTTCGGGAAGCGAAGAACGCATCGACCTCCGCCTGGGAGCCCAATACACCTTCCTTAGGAGTGAATCCTACATTCACCCCTACCTTGAAGCGGGAATCTCGGTCACGGACACCAAGGTCAGAAACAACAGCGCCAGGATCGGGAACTCAAGCTATTCCTTGTTCTTTGCCCCAACCAGCAGGAATGTTTACGAAAGGGAGTACGGCATGAGTCCGGGGGCTTATGCCGGGCTGGGCCTGAAAATGGATGTGACGGAAAATTTCAGGCTGACTTTGGGGTACAGCAGCCAGTACGTCCGCATTAAGCTTGGGGAGAATGACCGCTTTTTGCTTCAACACACCCTGTTTGTTCGCCTGAATCTGAACCATGTAATCGGGGCAGCTGGACCGGTGGCGGAATAAACAAACCTATGATGCCGGCGGAGGCGCCCCTGCTGAATTCCACAGGTTGAATTTCGCGGGATGACAAGGCTGCTTGTCCCTGTAAAAGTCCTGGATTCGCGCCAGATCCTTGTCGAAGTCACCGCTGGTATAAATAATCGGGCCAATCCCCCCCTCTTTTTTTCCGTAATCCAGGTACCCAAGGGCAATGGGGACTTCGGCCGTCTGGGCAATGAAGTAGAATCCTTTTTTCCAGCGCTCAACACGCTTTCGGGTTCCTTCGGGCGTAATGATCAAAAAAAACCTGTCTGACGCTTCAAAATGCCTGGTGATGGTCTTTACGGTATTCTGGCTCTGCCGCCGATCGACCGGAATACCTCCCAGGGCCCTCAGAACCATGCCAAGGGGAAAGAAAAAAGATTCCTTTTTGATCATCAAATGAACGCGAACACCCAGGGAGGCAAAAGCCAGGCGTCCGACAACAAAATCCCAGTTGCTGGTGTGCGGGGCCATGGTTACAACCGCCTTATGGATTCCCGGGGGAATGGCGGATACAATCTTCCAGCCAAAAAGCCTTAAAATAAAACCTGCAAGCCATTTCATCGGATCGGTATTGTATTTACTGCATCTTCCATCGCGGGACAAGCTTACGGCAGGCGCACCTGGCAAGGTTCTCAACAAAACTTTCGGCACCCGGAAGATGTCCTGCAAAAATAAAAAGATTATGCAAGATACCGGTGATGTGGGGTTTTATATTCCTTTTTGCTACATTTGCCATAAGTAACTGTCTGACTCTATGTACCGGGTTCGTTCCATCAAGCAAATCTACCTCAACCTGAAAAGAAGGGATACCTACCCCTTCTGACCACCCCTCC
>JAWLHS010000109.1:0-8029 GCA_041690235.1 Bacteroidales bacterium | reverse complement strand
CGAGCCAGGAAGGGATTTACTCAAGCTGACCTTGCACAAAAGGTTGGAGTCACGCGTCTCACTATACATTCTATTGAGACGGGTAAGTTTAATCCTTCGGTAATGCTGGCATTAAAAATAGCCTACTGCTTTGGCACTAAAGTAGAAGAACTCTTTGAACTTGAAAACGATGATTAAATTCCTAAAATATTAATATTATGAAAACAATGTTATTAGCAATCTTGTTCTTGGCCACTCAGCAACGCTTAAGTGCCCAAGCTGAAGTACCTCCTGGATTTCTATGGCAGGTAGAAATAAATGGTTCTGAATTCACTCTTGCAGGATCTATTCATGCGGGCAAAAATGAACATTACCCTGTTCCCAAAGGGTATCTAAAGGAATACAAAAAATCGGATTTCATAATTTTTGAATTAAAAGATGATTTTGAATCCATAAAGGAGCAAATATTTGCTTATGCAGAGAAAGACAAGCTGGAGGAAAGCCAATACCTGGACAATTATTTAAGTGAAGAAAGCAAGAAAACCCTAGCTGCCTTGTTCAGAGGCGAGGAAGAAACTTTACAGCGCCATTATGCTTACGAGGGCTGGTTATTGAATATGTCCATCATGGGAATGTCTCCAAGACTCATTGGCTATGAACCGAAACTAGCTATTGATAAATATTTTCATGATTTAGCCATAAAGGATAAGAAAACAATTTATGGATTGGACGATATCGAAACACAAATAGGTATTTTTGAACTTAAACTTCCCAGTGAAGTCCAGTTAAAGGCTCTTGAAAATGGCTTAAAGTCGATTAACATGAAGGCAAAGTCAGAGCAGCCTCTGTTTGATGCATATTACAGTCAAAACCGAGATGCTTTTGAAAAAGCATTCTTAACGCCAATGAATTTCGAAAACCCGCAGGTTAAGGCCATGTATGATCGAATTTTTGTAGCAAGGAACAAAGCATGGGTTCAAAAATTAATTGAATTGGCCAACAAAGAGAAGGGTCAATATTTTATGCTTGTTGGATGCGGTCATTATTTTGGACCAGAAAATGTTATTGAACTTCTTAAAAAAGAGGGGTTTAAGCCAAAGGAGTACAAGTAATAGTCTCTTAATAATTACAGAAGAATAAAATGCCCTGTGCGTTTCGCTCTGTGCTTACCTTAGTAGAGGGGGACGGGGTAACTTGTAAGACTGCGACGTACTCGGGTTCCTGAATCTGGGATGTTTTACAAAGTAAAACCCCTGCATACGCCTGCGGTCTTTCTGTTTCCATTCCTCACCTGAGCAAGCCCGGCTCGGTCTGAAAACAAAAATCCCCGGTGCTTTTGCACCAGGGATTTTACTTTGTAGCGGGGATAGGATTCGAACCTATGACCTTCGGGTTATGAGCCCGACGAGCTACCTCTGCTCCACCCCGCACTATGGTTAATCAGGGTGCAAAAATAGGGAATAAAACCCGTGTTACCAAATCTTTAAAAAATAAATTGCAGAAAAGGCCTAACTTTGTGGGTTAAACCGCTCATCAACAAAACAACAAACCCCGATGCATAAAGCCGGCTTTGTAAACATTATCGGAAATCCCAATGCGGGAAAATCCACCCTGATGAACGCCATCCTGGGTGAAAAGCTGGCCATAATTACACCCAAAGCCCAGACCACCCGGCACCGGATCATGGGCATAGCAAATGAAGAGGATTACCAGGTTGTGTTCTCCGACACCCCCGGCGTGATGAAGCCCAATTACCGTTTGCAGGAGCAAATGATGCGCTTCGTGAAGAGCACCCTGGAAGATGCCGATCTGTTCATTATCCTGAGTGAAATCCATAAAGACTTCGATGACCTGGAGATTCTTGGAAAAATCAAACAGACAGGCACCCCGGTCATGCTTCTGATCAACAAAATTGACCTGGCCAGCCAGGATGAGGTCGTTACCAAATGCGAACAATGGAAAAAGGAATATCCGGATTGGCTGGTGCTTCCCATTTCGGCCCTCACGGGTTTTAATGTTGATGCCGTCTTTGCCAAGGTCCTCGAACTCATGCCGGAGTCACCCCCCTACTTCCCGAAAGACGAGTTGACCGACAAGCCGGTTCGGTTTTTCGTTTCAGAGATTGTCCGTGAAAAGATTTTGCTGAATTACCAAAAGGAGATCCCTTATTCAGTGGAAGTCGTCGTAGATACTTTCAAGGAAGAGGGCAAGCTCGTCAGCATCCGTTGCGTGATACATGTAGCCCGGGAAACCCAGAAAGGGATCATCATCGGGCACCAGGGCAAAGCATTAAAAAAGGTCGGCATGGAGGCCCGTAAGGACATCGAGGCATTCCTGAGCAAAAAAGTATTCCTGGAGTTGCATGTAAAGGTCAGCAAAAACTGGCGGGAGGATGAAATGAAGCTGCGACGCTTTGGGTATAACCAATAGATCGTTTTTCTGAACCATAAATAACCCACTTATCATGTCAAATATTGTAGCCCTTGTCGGCCGCCCAAATGTGGGTAAATCCACACTTTTTAACCGGCTCGTCCAGCACCGGCAGGCCATCGTCGATCCCACAGCCGGGGTAACCAGGGACCGCCACTACGGGAAAAGCGACTGGAACGGAATGGAATTTTCGGTGATCGATACCGGGGGGTACGTGCTCGGTTCTGAGGATGTTTTTGAAGAACAGATCCGCACCCAGGTTGCCATCGCCATTGAAGAAGCCAGCGTGATCTTTTTCCTTGTGGATGCCATTGAGGGCATCAATCCCATGGATGTCGAAGTGGCCAATTTGCTCCGGCGCAGCGGAAAACCCACTTTCCTGGTTGGCAACAAGTCGGACAACCCCCGCATCATGAACGATGCAGGCGTCTTTTACGAACTCGGGCTTGGTACGGTATTTCCCGTTTCTTCCATCAATGGCAGCGGCACGGGAGAATTGCTCGATGAGGCAGTCAAGGTCATGGAAAAACTCCCCGAAGAAGAACCGGAGGAGGATCTGCCACGTTTTGCAGTCATCGGGAGGCCCAATGTCGGCAAATCCTCGCTCATCAATGCCCTGATCGGAACGGATCGGAATATTGTAACGGACATCCCCGGAACCACGCGAGATACCATTTATACCCGCTACAAAAGTTTTGGCTTTGATTTTTACCTGGTGGATACCGCCGGATTGAGGAAAAAGGGGAAAGTCACCGAAAATATAGAGTTTTATTCTGTTATGCGGTCCGTCAGGGCCATCGAAAATGCCGATGTATGCTTTGTACTGGTTGATGCAACCTCGGGGTTCGAGTCGCAGGATCTGAATATTTTCACCCTGGCCACCAGGAACAACAAAGGCGTGGTAATCCTGGTCAACAAATGGGACCTGGTCGAAAAAGACACCAACTCCACCAAGGAGTTCGAAGCCCTGATCCGTGAAAAAACGGCCCCGTTTAAGGATGTCCCCATTATTTTTACATCCGTTCTTACAAAACAGCGCATTTTTAAAGCCATGGAAACGGCCCTTGAAGTTTACACAAACCGCATTCGAAAAGTAACCACCAGCAAACTCAATGAGGTTCTTTTACCGGTCATTGCGACCTACCCACCTCCTTCTGTAAAGGGCAAGTACATAAAAATCAAATACATTACCCAGCTTCCCGTTCATTATCCCACATTTGCCTTTTTCTGCAACCTCCCGCAATACATTCGTGAACCTTATGCGCGTTTTGTGGAAAACCAGATTCGAAAGCACTGGAACTTTACCGGGGTGCCGATCAAAATATATTTCAGAAAAAAATAACGCAAATAACCAACCCACAGGCATGCCGGCAAATGAAGGACCCCGAATAGATAAATGGCTCTGGGCTGTGCGGGTTTTCAAAACCCGGAGCCTGGCAACCCAGGCTTGCCGAAGTGGAAAGGTGAAAGTGGATGACCTGGAGGTAAAGCCCAGCCGGGAAGTAAGAAAGGGAATGGTGATCGAGCTCCGCTGGGGCCCGATAATAAGACATCTGAAAGTATTGGATTTGCTCGAAAAACGGGTGGGCGCAAAGCTTGTGGCCCATTATATGCAGGACCTTACACCGGAGGAGGAATACCACAAACTGGAACTTCTTAAAACCCGTCACACTTACCGGCCCAAGGGAAGCGGACGGCCAACCAAGAAAGAACGCAGGGACTTGGACTACTGGTTCGGATGGGAAGATTAATCCTCAGCCTTCGGATCTTTCGCGGGCAGGGAGAAGTAAAAACAGGCCCCTTTGCCCTCCCCTTCCGACTCAACCCAGATCTTCCCTCCATGCATCCGGATAATCCGCTCGACCAGCGTCAACCCGAGTCCTGTCCCTTCAGATCTGCTGTCAAGCTTACTGAAGAGGTTAAAAATATCGGGTTGGTGGTCTGGTTCAATGCCAATCCCATTGTCTTTCACAAAGAACACGGGTTTGTCTTCGGATGGATTCACACCGATGCGAATCCTTAAAGTGCGGTCGTCAGACTTGAATTTGATGGCATTCTCGATCAGGTTCTGCAGCACAACCATGATCCGGGTGCGATCGGCGTAAACTTCCGGCAGGTTTGGATCCAGGTGAATGCTGCACCCGTTTCTGCTGATCAGCCCGTGCAGGTGCTCCAGCACTTCGTAAACCAGGTCATTCATTGAAACCTTCTCGAAGGGGTCAGTTACCTTACCAAGCCGGGACAAGCGCAGGAGGTCTTCCAGTAATTTATGCATCTTCTCAATGGTGGCAAAGGCCCTTTTAATATGATCCTCCATGGCATCCATATTCCCGGCCAGGGCTTCATCCCGGATCAGGCCCAAAAACCCTTCAACGGTAACCATCGGACTCCTCAGATCATGCGACACGCTGTAGGTGAAACGGTCCAGCTCATCGTTGGCGCGCTCCAGTTCTTCCATTTGCTGCAGAATAATGGTTTCGGCCCTGACCCGGTCAGAAATGTCGAAGAACACGCCGATAATGCCTCCGGGCTGACCGTCCGGATTCAAAAAGATGGACTTATGCATGACCACATAAATATACTTCCCGTCGGGAAGCTCTACCTTGGTTTCCAGGTGTTGATTTTGCCGGGTTTCAAGCAGTTCCTTGTTTTTATCCATGAACTTTTTTGCCTGAGCGGCTGAAAACATATCGTAAACCGTCTGACCGATTATCTCATCAGAGCTTTTCCCCACAAGCTGGCAAAAAGCTTTGTTGCACCCAAGATACCTGCCGGAAGGGTCTTTATAAAACAAAGGGAAAGGAATGCTTTCGATGATAACATTCAAAAAGTCGGCATAGTACTGCAGCGACTTTTCAGCCCTTTTTTGTTCTGAAATATCCGAAATAAACCCTTCGATATAAAGCAGTTCCCCCGAGGGCCCAAACACACCCTGCCCCTGCTCAAGAACCCACTTGATGGCGCTGGATTTGGTAATCATCCGGTAGGTGAGAAAATAGGTTTCCTTCAATGCCACCTTATCCTGCACCTCGTTGCGGACCTTTCGGCGGTCATCGGGGTGGATCATCCGGATGTAGGAGATAAAGGCACTGTTTTGGAGTTCCTCTACCGAATAACCGGTAAGGTCTTCGCATCCCCGGCTGACAAAAAGCATGGTCCAGTGTGGGTCATTCTGACAACGGAAAGCCATGCCGGGCAGGTTGGAAAGCAGTGTGGACAGCTTGAGCTCAGACTCCTGCAGGGACTTTGTGTAAGATTGCCTGGTTTGTTCAAGCCGTGACAGAAGACGGTTGACCAGGACGGCCAGCAACAAGCCAGTCACCCCCACAAAAAACCAGCCCTTATGGGTCTGGGCCTCCCGGATCATGCCGGAGTCCTCAACCCACAACTCAATCAGCCAATCGGACAGGAGAATCCAAAGCCCCCCGATAAGCACATAAATCAAGGGTATTTTTATGGCCGGGGAGATTGCTTTCCAAGTCATTTCACCGCTTATTGATCTTTTTTTTTCGTCCGCAAGATAAAAAATTAAATCGGTTAACCGGGCAATTTCAAGTTTGATTTTGTTTGAAAATCAGGGAAGAAATGCCATAAATTATATATTTTTGCTATCAGACAAGTCAATTCAAATTGTATTCCCAAATCATTTTTTTATGAATGACCTGAAAAGATTTATTGATGAAAACCAGGACCGCCTGCTGCAGGAACTCTTTGAACTGATCCGGATCCCTTCCATCAGCTCCAAAGAGGCACATAAAGACGATATGTACGAAGCATCCGCCTGGATCAAAAACAAGTTGCTGGAGAAAGGGGCCGACAAGGCCGAGGTCCTGGATACCGAGGGCCATCCGGTCATTTTTGGTGAAAAGATCATTGATCCGGCCTTGCCTACAGTCCTGGTATACGGACATTACGATGTTCAACCCGTAGAGCCCCTCAATCTTTGGAAGAGCCCTCCGTTCGAACCCGAAATCAGGGAGGGGAAAATTTTTGCCAGGGGAGCCGATGACGACAAGGGCCAGATGTTTATGCATTTTGCGGCCTTCGAATACCTGGTTCAATCAGGCCAGCTTCCCTGCAATGTGAAATTTATGATTGAGGGAGAGGAAGAGATTGGCTCACCAAGCCTTGGAAAGTTCATGGAACAAAACAGGGAAAAATTGGCCGCCGACGTGATATTGGTATCCGACACATCGATGCTCGGTGCAGAAAATCCCTCGATTACAACCGGACTGAGGGGTCTTTCTTACGTCGAGGTCCATGTAACCGGCCCGAACCGCGACCTTCACTCCGGACTCTTTGGCGGTGCCGTGGCCAATCCGGTGAATGTACTGTGCAAACTCATCGGCAGTCTGACCGACGAAAACGGGCAGATCACCGTGAAGGGGTTCTACGACGACGTGGAGGTTCTTTCCAACGAAGAAAGGGCCGAAATGGCCAGGGCGCCTTTTGATGTGGAGGCCTATAAGAAAGCCCTCGACATCGCGGATGTTTACGGGGAGAAGGGATACTCCACCCTTGAGCGGACTGGCATCAGGCCCAGCCTCGACGTAAACGGGATTTGGGGCGGACATACCGAGAAAGGGGCCAAGACGGTATTGCCCTCAGAAGCCCATGCCAAAATATCCATGCGGCTGGTACCCCATCAGGACTCCAACAAAATCACAGAATTGTTTAAAAAGCACTTTCTGGCCATCGCCCCACCTTATGTTAAGGTAGATGTGGAGTTTCTCCACGGAGGCGAAGGCTATGTATCCCCGACCAATACGGATGAATACCAGGCCGCCAGCAAGGCCTATGAAACGACATTCGGCAAAAAGCCCATCCCGGTCAGAAGCGGAGGAAGCATTCCCATTATCTCCCTTTTTGAGAAAATCCTGGGCATCAAATCCATCCTGATGGGGTTTGGCCTGGAGTCGGACGCCATACACTCCCCCAACGAAAACTATCCTTTGGAGCAGTTTTTTAAAGGCATAGAAACCATTCCGCATTTTTACAAAAACTATGTGGACCTGAAAAAATAAGAAGCAACCAGCCTTGCTCATAATAAGCCGCGGCCAAATTAAAGGCTGCGGCTTATTTTTTTTTAAAAAAGTTCTTGCTGTATAAAATAATTTTTACATTCGCACGGCCTGTTAAACATACGTATAACGGACGGCGGGAAGAAAGGGAATTCATTGTTTCAATTAAATCAAACCACATGGAAGTAACCAGGATTTTTGACCTTCTGGAAAGGTATGAACGGCTTTGCCCTGATAAAGAAGACGCCCTGGCGGGTAAGGACGGGGCTGCGTGGAATACTTATTCTACCCGGGAGTTTGTTGACAACAGCCACAATGTCAGCTACGGACTGATGCACCTGGGTGTTAAGAAAGGCGACAAGATCGCTTCCATCACCTTTAACCGGCCGGAATGGAATTTCCTTGACATGGGTGTTCAGCAGGTCGGGGGCATCCACATACCCATTTATCCGACAATCAGTGACAGCGACTATGCCTACATCCTGGAACATGCCGAAGTTAGCTATGTGTTTGTGGCCGGAGAGGAAATGTATCGCCGAATCAAACACATCGTACCGAATATTCCAGGGATTAAGGGCGTGTATACTTTTAAGGATCTG
>JAWLHS010000108.1:0-8030 GCA_041690235.1 Bacteroidales bacterium | reverse complement strand
TGGAGCATTTGCTCCGCAGCCACCTGTCCTTTATCCAGCTTACAGCCTTCAAGTCCACCAGCGGAAGCCGGGACTGGCACCAGTTGTATGGTTTTCCGGATATCGGGCTGGGCATCATGACAGGTGACTTGGGTTATCCGCAAGTGCTGGGAAGGGTCTGGGCGGTCATCCCCCAGGTCCGGATTCCCGTGACCGGAACAAACAAACTGCAGCTGACCTTGCGCCACGGATTCGGGCTCGGCTACCTCACACGCTCATTCGATCGCCTGGAAAACTACAGGAATAACGCGATTGGGTCCCACCTGAACATTGCCTTTATGAGCCGCCTCGAACTTGGGGTGAGCCTGGGAAAGAACATGCGGCTTTCGGCGGGGGTCGGACTCATGCACTTCAGCAACGGAGCGGTCAGAAAACCCAACAAAGGGGTAAATATTCCCCTGGCCAACCTGGGTGTTCAGTGGGGCGGCGGAGAAGCTCCACCCAAAAAAAACCATGCGGACCCCGAGGAAATGGCCGGAACGGAGCAGGCATTTTACAGTTTCTCCCTGGCCGGAGGGGTTTCCAGGATAGACCACCAGGACGAGACCCTTTACGGGGCCTTTTCCCTTGGCTCATCGGTCAGCATCCCAATCTCCCGAAAAAGGAGACTGGGCATAGGTGCAGACCTCTTCCTGAACGGTGCCGACCGCCAGATACTGGGTCGGGAGTTGCCTGAAACGCCTTCCTGGAGCAGGGTGCTGAAAGCCGGAGTTCACCTTGGCTACGAGCAGGTTTTTGGCCGTCTTGATTTTTTGTTACATACGGGCTATTACCTTCACGCCAGGCAGAAGGATCACGGCCCCATCTACAACCGGATCGGTTTTCGATACCATGCAGGAAGGCATTACACGGTTCAGCTTGGACTCAAAACGCATGTTTTCACTGCTTCCTATATAGAGCTCGGTGCCGGATTTCGCTTTGGGAAAGCAAACGGGACTGACTTGGCAAAACCAAACAGAGCCTCTTTCCTTTTGGGGCAAAGGCATTGGGGCAAAAACCACGTAACCCCGGACCAATGAAACAAAAAAAACAAACTGGTAAGACAGGCCATTCGTTTGGCATATGGCATGCATGGCCGGCCGGCCATGAGATCCTGTCCGGAATATCGGGGGCAAAGGTCTGGCCAACGCTTCTTATCCCGTTGATGTTTGGAGTCTCCTGCTGCGACACCAAGCCTTCAGATTGCTTCAACTCATCGGGCGAACAAACCCAGTGGGAAATCCAAATCGGGGAAGGCTTCCATTCCCTGTCCATCCATCACAACATCTCCCTGGTTGTGCACCCTTCAGATACGGACCGCCTGATGCTGAACGGACCTGAAAACCTGCTGGAGAAAATCAATTTTTCGGTCAGGGATTCCATGCTGACAGTCAAAAACCTGAACACCTGCAATTGGGTTCGACAGCTTGACCAGGAGTTCCGGCTGGATATGTACACCAGCGACTTGCGTGAGATCCGGTACAGCAGTTACGGGGATATTCATTTTTCGGACACCCTGAAACAGGATGTATTTATTCTGGAGGTGTGGGATGGTTTTGGCGATGTGCTGCCACTGATTCACACCCGGCGTGCGACCTTCAAGCTGCATACCGGTGGAGCCCTTTTAAAGCCGGCCGGCCGGACCGGTGAAATGGATGTGTATTCATCCTCTTACGGGCGTTTCGACGGGCTCGATCTGGAGGCGGGGCATGTGTTTTTCCAGCAATATGGAAGCAACGACGCCTTTGTCTACGCCGGGGAAACCCTGAGGGTTTTGCTCATGGCAACAGGGAACATCTACCACCGGGGTCCCGCCCAGCCTGAGATCATAAACCACCAGGGCAGCGGCCAGCTGTTCCGGCTCCCCTGATATTGCATCAGACCCATATTGGATCACCCGGAATGCGAATAAAGCCCTGGGAAAGGGGGCTGCGCATTAAAAATTGAACCCCACAGCAAAGGTCAAAGGAATTTTTACGGCCGCATTTTGCGCAAAAAGATTGCCATTGGAGTAGTGGCCGATTTTGATCTCCGCAGCAATGCGCCGTGCAGGGCCTGCATTAACCCCTATCCCCATATAATCGTGGAAGGTGAAACGGGCCCCGGTATCTTCTTCATCGATCACAACTTTCGAAATAAAGGTCGGTCCCGCCAGGGAATAAAAAAAGAAAAAGTCGGCAGGCTCCAGCCGCAACAAATTGAAGCGCAGAATGGGAAAGACGGAAAGCGTGAGAAAAGGGGTCTGAAAATCCTGTGTTTCCCAGTAGGACAATCCGGCTCCAACATCAAGCGCAAAGGTTTTATGCCCGTGAAACACATTTCTGTAATAGTTCACCGAAAACCCTTTTTCGACATGAACGCTCCCACCCCAGAAAACCGGTATGATCCCATCCGAAAAAAAAGAATTCACCCCGTAGCCCATGGCGTTTGTTGAAAAGCTGAACTGAAGCTGCTGCCTGGGGAAAAAATACCCGGAGGTACTGTTCAAGGCCACTTTCTCGGGTGACAGCGGACGCATATTAAACTGAAAACCGGGAGAGAAAAAGACGGTATGGGGCTGACGGGCCTTTTTATTGGCCGGGGTATATACCCCATGGAGCATCAGGTCCCATTTCTCATTCAGATGGAATTTTAATCCCGTACCCAATAACACCGAAGCATAGTTTGCATCCTTTACAACGGGTTCACCATCAAACCGAAACCCGTGCCTCGTGACAATCGAGAGCCCCAGCTCCCCGAAGAGGGTAAAGCGATCGCCCAGGGGAACACTTGGCACAGCAGTTAATCCGGCGACATTCATCCAGACCGAATTCCGGGTCTGCATCCCGTTCAGGTCACGGTAAATAACCCAAAGCACCGGTCGCATATAACTAATTTGCATGGCCAGGTAGTCGTTCACCCGCCTGCCGTACAACATCAACCTGACACCGGTATGCGGGATTTCGACGGATTCGGCAATAAATCCGGGCTCCAGGTGCAGGTTGGAAAAGGGATAGTTGATGTAGCCGACATTGACACTAAAGAAAGCATCTGCCAGCGAAGGGGGGTATTGTGCGCGTTCGCGCTGGGAAAAAGCCGTTGTGCCGAGGCAGCAAATCAAAAAACCACAAAACGACAATCGGGACAGTAAACGAAGCATACGTCAGGATTAAAAGAATGAATACAGGCTGACCATCCATGCAAAACAAATGAAGACGGGCTGAACGTCCCGGGTCATGCAAAAATATGGAAGAATCCAGAATCAATGATAAAAACCAGGTATTTTTTGAATACAACGGCCGGGCCTGCCCTGTTCATTTTTATACAGCAGGTGCACGTTAGCGAACACTCTGAAGGATCGTTTTTTAGACGAATTTTGCCAACTGTCTCATTATTCAGATCTTACAACATATGGCATAAATTTGGCAATCCTTGGGGTGAATCATTCCAACGACCTATAAAATGGACAAAGCAATAAAAAAGAAGAAATGGACCCTGAAGAAGATCGCCACCATTGCCGGTATTTCTGTATTCGGGGCATTTATCGTTTATCTCCTGTTCTTTCGTGATACAAGCAGCCGTCTGTATGTCGACAAGGACAAAATGACCATTGCCACCGTAGAGCAGGGCCGATTCCAGGAATTCATCCCGGTCGACGGGGTGGTACAGCCTCTGGTAACCATTTATGTGGATGCAGTGTTTGGTGGAAGGGTCGAAGAACTGTATGTTCGCGATGGAGCCATTGTGGAAGAAGGAGAAAGGATCCTCCGCTTGTCTAATACAACGATAGAAATGAGCTATATGCAACAGGAAAACACGGCCCTTGAGGTGCTGGACCGTTACCAGAACACCCGCCTGAACCTGGAGCGCAACATGTTTAACCTGGAACGGCAGATGGCGGACCTGGAGTACCGTCTGGATATTGCCCAAAAGGAATACAACCGGAAGAAAAGCTTTTTTGACCAGGAATTAATCTCTGAGCAGGACTATGAGGATGCAGAGAGAGAGTTTCTTTTTGCCAAACGCAATTATGAAATCGGTGTGCGCACCATGCACCACGACTCATTGTACATATCCAACCAGATGGAGCAAATCACAGAATATATTGACCGGGTTCAGGAAAACATCCGGATGCTGCACTCCAACCTGGAAAACCTGGTTATCAGGGCACCCATAAGTGGCCAGCTGTCTTCCTTCGACTCTGAACGCGGGGAAACCAAACACCAGGGCGAAAACCTGGGCCAGATCGACGTCCTGGACGGCTTCAAGCTGAGGGCCCGCATTGACGAACGATATGTGAACCGAACCTTCGTTGGTCAGGAAGCTTCTTTCGATTATGCCGGACAATCCTATAACCTGGAAATAAGCAAGATATATAGCAATATCACCGCAGGAGCCTTCGAAGTGGATCTGCAGTTCGCCGGAGAAGAACCGGAAGGCATTCGCCGCGGACAAACCATTCAGCTCAGGCTGCAGTTCAGCGGGGTGGCTGAAGCCATGATCATCCCAAGGGGTGGATTCTACCAGGAAACCGGTGGAAACTGGATTTACGTGCTCGACTCCTCAGGTTCCCAGGCCACCAGGCGCAACATCCGCATTGGCAGGCAAAACATCCATCACTACGAGGTGCTCGAGGGACTGGAGCCGGGAGAACAAGTCATTGTATCTTCTTATGATAGCTATGGAGCAAAAGACCGCCTCATATTCAGATAACAATAAATAACCATAAAAAAGTAACAAATCGAGTCCGATCACGTCTTACAAATCAACCCGGAAAACAAAATAAAACCCATAACCCAAAATTACCAGCCATGATTAAAACAGTAGATTTAACCAAAGTTTTTCGCACCGAAGAAGTTGAAACCACCGCCCTGAACAAGGTGTCCTTCGAAATCAAAGAAGGCGAATTCGTTGCCATAATGGGCCCCTCCGGATGCGGAAAATCAACCCTTCTGAACATCCTTGGATTGCTTGACAATCCCTCGGGCGGACAATATTTCTTTGTTGACCATGAAGTGTCCAGGCACTCTGAGAAGCAACGCGCCAACCTCCGCAAAAGAAACATTGGTTTCGTTTTCCAGAACTTTAACCTGATCGACGAGTTGAGCGTATTTGAAAACGTCGAACTCCCCCTGATTTATTTGGGATACAGCGCCTCTGACCGCAAAAAGAGGGTTGAAGAAGTCCTGGAGCAAATGCAGATCATGCATCGAAAAAACCACTTCCCCCTGCAATTGTCGGGTGGTCAGCAACAACGTGTGGCTGTCTGCCGTGCCGTGGTCGCCAAGCCGCACATCATTCTTGCGGATGAGCCTACGGGTAACCTTGATTCCACCCACGGGGACGAAGTGATGAACCTGCTCGAAACGCTGAACAAGAACGGCACAACCATCATCATGGTGACCCACTCCCAGCGCGATGCTTCTTATGCGCAACGGATTATCAGGCTGTTCGACGGTCAGATTGTTACGGAAGATAAGGCCACCGAATTTGTGCTGGCCTCCACCCAGCAGTAAACCGGTCAATCCCACGACCCCGTCCATCACAAAAGGGAGCAATTCAGAAGAAGGGTTTGCTCCCTTTTGGTTGGAACCATCGGGCCATTAATACACGGCCCGGATATCCGAAAATGTTAACCCACACGCCAACACCCCAAAAATATGTTCAGGAACTATATCAGGTCGGCATGGCGCAATATGATGCGCAGCAAACTGTACACCCTCATCAACATTTTCTGCCTAACCGTGGGAATCAGTGGAGCCATCATCATCGCCATGTACCTGAACCACGAATTCTCTTACGATGGCCACCACCTGAACCACGAAAGCATATACAGAATTGAGGGAAACTACCATGTCGGGGGAACAGACGCACACCTTGCCATCACGGCCTTCCCCATGGGTCCGGCACTGAAGCTTGAATTCAGTGAGATCAAGGAATATGTCCGCCTTTTTACCCTGGATGATGTGTTGGTGCGTATCGAAGACCGGGAATTCCTCGAGCAGGACTTTGTCTTTACCGACTCCACCCTGTTCGACATATTTACCCATCATTTTATCTACGGGACCCCCCAGGGAGCCCTTGCCGAACCCAACACGGCCGTCCTGAATCAAACCCTCAGCCGGAAATACTTTGGCGACCAGGATCCCATCGGACAAACCTTTGAGGCCGACGGACAAACTTACCGGGTCGACGGGGTGGTTGAGGACCTCCCGGAAAACACCCATATGAAGTACAGCGGAATGCTGGCCATCCATTCCGGCACCAACGAATTTGCCTACTCGCTCGACCCCCAGCTGTTCTGGAACATCAACATGAACTATACCTATGTTCAGGCCCACCCGGGAACCGACATGGAGCAGGTCCTTGGCAACATGGAACACTTCAACGAAAAGTATATTGCTCCTGTTGGGGGATTTATAGGCGCTACGGCGGATTTTTCTGCCACCCCCTTACGGGAAACCCATTTTGCCAGGATCCAGATGGGCGGTCCGACCGGGAATAAAACCACCCTGCTGATCTTTGGGGTCATTGCAGTTTTCCTTGTCATCATTGCAGCGGTAAACTATACCAATCTGGCCACGGCCAGGGCCTCCAAGCGCGCCAGGGAGATTGGTCTGCGCAAAGTATCAGGGGCCACACGAAGCCAAATGATCGTTCAGTTTCTTTCAGAGTCGGTCCTGATGGCCGGAATGTCGTTGTTGATTTCACTGCTTGTGGTGGAAATTTTCCTGCCGGGTTTCAACACCCTGGCCGATAAAAACTTTTCGTTATCCCGGTTATTTGAAGGGACCCTCCTGATCCAGGTGATACTTATCACACTTTTTACAGGAATCCTGTCCGGGGTTTACCCGGCATTCTTCCTTAGCGGGATGAAGCCATCTGAAATCATTAAATCCAACCTTCCCAATAAAGGAGGCAGCGCCTTGTTGCGAAAAGTGCTGGTTGTGTTTCAATTTGTGATCTCCGTGGTATTGATTGCCGGCACCATTACCGTGCAGATGCAGCTGAACTTTTTGCAGGACAAGGACAAGGGATTCACCACAGAAAACAGAATGGTGGTCAGCTTTCAGGCCCGCGAAACACGCGACCGCATTGAGGCCATTGAGTCGACCATTCTTCAGAACCCGGATGTGGTAAGAACGACAAAGAGCTTTGGCGTTCCGGGGCAGGGAGCCAACCTTCACGCCGTCAAAGTGCAGTCGGGAGATGAAATGACAGACGGAACCATCTCATCCTATCTGATCGACCCGTCTTTTCTTGATGTGATGGGAATAGAACTTCTGGAAGGCCGCAACTTTGACAGGGAGCTCAGGGCCGATGTTAACTCAGCCATATTGGTCAATGAAGCCGCCGTCAGAGCCAACGGATGGCATGAAGACCCGATCGGCAAGATGATCCAGTGGAATTTCAACGAGGAAGGGGTTCCGCAGACTACGCTGCGTGTTGTCGGCGTGGTTAAAGACTTCAACTACCTGACCCTGGAAAACCCGATCGATCCGCTCATGCTACTGATCCCGGAAAACAGCTTCGCCTATCGCAACATTATAGTGGAACACTTGCCCGGCAGGGAAAACGAGGTCAGAACCTTTTTGGAGGAAACGGCCAGGACATATGAGCCAGCGCGTCTTCCGATCGTCAACACCCTTGACCATGGCTTCAGAGACCAATTTGGGGAAGAGGAACGACTGGGAAAGATTTTCCGGATCTTTGCCCTGGTCTGTATCGTCATTTCCTTTCTGGGCCTCTTTGGGTTGTCTTCATTTTCAACCGAACAACGAAAAAAAGAGATTGGCGTCAGGAAAGTGCTGGGCTCGTCGGGCTGGAGCATCCTGGCCATGTTTTACAAAGACTTTTCAATCCTGGTGATTATTGCCTCCCTGATTGCGGGCCCTGTCACCTGGATCCTGATGAGTCGATGGCTGCAGGGTTTCACCTATCAAATCCCCATGAGTCTGACGCCCATACTTCTCTCGGCCCTGCTGTCTTTGCTGGTGGCCGTAATCACCGTCAGCTACCATACCTTTATGGCT
>JAWLHS010000107.1:0-8130 GCA_041690235.1 Bacteroidales bacterium | reverse complement strand
TCCAGAATAACCTTCGGGAATACGCCTGTGAGCCGGTTGCTTCCGGTTCCGGAAAGGAAGAAATTCGGATAGTCGTAAAGATCCGCCTCGGTCAAAAGTATGCTGGTCCCCCGCCCCGTCTCCACCAGGAACGGAAGTGCGCCGTACTGGTCTTCCCGTAAAGCATTCAGGTTGATGTCCCGGTAGTTGTTCTCGTAATGGGACTGAAAGCTGGGGCTGGATTCTTCCGGCCAGAATAGCCGGTGATTCGATTCAAAATTGAATTCAATGGTTTCAGAGATCACCTCCATGCTTTGCCCGGGCATTCGGGTCACAAAACGGTAGGCTGCCCCATTGTCATAGGCACGGAAGACCACATCATAATCCCCGTTAAAGCTGATAACCAGCTCGTTGTAGTGATCGCGGATCGCGCTGTTTTTTACCGGTACAACAGGAGCAATCAACTGGTCCACCAGGCTGGTGCGGCTAGATCGTACCCGGGGTTTTACTCCCGGATGGCGGTTGTTGGAAAGTTCCAGTCCCATCCGGGACGGGGCCAGCAGGCATTCCTGACCCCTGTAAACCGACCAGGACAAATGTGCTTCCAGGCTTATTCTGACGGTAATCTGGCCGTCAGGGGATTTGACTTCGAAATCTGCTGCCTGGCTGAAGATTGACAGCAGGAGCAGTTGCAGAAGAATGAAAAACGATTGGTATTTCATGGGATGACTTTTTGTTTCAATTATTTGTTAATGGTTTCCGCTTCCTTCATTGCCTCGGCAAGGGATGCGTCCCTGGTGATGAATTCCTTCCATTTTTTCTTTGGATCGGGCGGCGTGGCCAGTGAAACAAGAATCAGAACCAGTATGGAGGCCGAGGCGGCTGGCAGGATGATGTATTGTTCATCCAACATGGGTGAACCGGTATAATGGCTCATGACGGAATTGATGATGGTGATGATCAGTGTGAGACCCATTCCGGTGGCTATGGAAGCGACCCCTCCGGCAACCGTAACCCGCTTCCACAGGAAAGTGGCCATCAGGGCAGGGGTGAGCCCGGCCCCCACCATGGTATATGCCGTCAGGGCCATGGCCAGGATGGTGGTGAACTGTGTAAGCAATAGGTAGGCCAGGATGCCAAGCAGCAGGATCATGATGCGCTGGAAAGTCACAATAAACCGGATGCTGGCATCGGGGTTGATGAATCGCTGGTAGATGTCGCGGGTCAGGTTGGTGGACGGGGTCAGCAGGAAGCTGTTCCCGGTCGAGGTGATGATGGCAATGGATGCACACAGCAACAACAATCCGCCCCACAGGGGAATACCCACTTCCGTCGAGTACCTGGCGGTATGCAGGATGATCCTTTCCGAGTCGGCAATGGAAAGAAACATTTCCGATACGGAAGGCAGGGAGTTGAAGTGGCTGAAAGCAAAAATGGCCAGTGATGCCAGGGCGGTTTCGACAATGATTGTTCCGATCACCCACCACAAAACCGCAGATTTGGCCGATTTTTCATTTTTTGCCGAAAAGATGCGCTGATAGATGTTGGAGTCACCCATCAACAGGAAAAACGAGGGCAGGAAAATCCCCATGGCCCAGAAAAAGTTGGTGTTGCCAAAAACGGAAAAATGCGACGGATCCAGGGTGGCGGTCAGGTGTTCCGCCCCCCCGATATTGATAAATACGAGCGGGACGGCGATCAGTACCGCTACTGTGATCAGGGCTCCGTTAATGATATCTACAGCGACGATCGACATCATGCCGGCAAAGGCCGTGAAGACGACCATAAACCCGGCAGTCAGCAATACGCCCTGCCATTCCGGCATCCCGGCCACCAGATTCAAAACAAACCCCCCGGCGCGGAACTGATATCCGGCGATGGTCGTATAGGCAATGACAATGACAATGGTGCCCAGTATCCTTGCCCATTTGTTGTACCGCATCTCCAGGATGTCCGGAACGGTGAACTTGGCAATGCGTCTGACCCTGGCTGCCAGGAAAAATACCACGATAATCCCCGTCCATGCGCCGGCTGCCATCCAAAGCTCCGAGAATCCGACCCTGGCTGCAAGCCCGGCTCCTGCCAGCAGGCTGCCGGATCCCATCCAGGTGCAGAGCAGGGTGCCCACCAGCCTGGCTGTCGGCACAGACCGGCCGGCCACCATAAAATCTTCCTGCCCTTTGACCAGGAAACTTTTGGAAATGGAAATGGTCATTAAAATCACCAGGTAAGCAATCGCAACCCATAAAAAAATCATAGCACAGCAGATTTAGGTTTTTAATGGTTCTGTATTATAATGTATATCATCAACTGGAATCATGGTTATCTGCAAGGGAGCATTTTTTTCTGCGGGTAAAAGTATGGAATTTGGAAACCATCTCGGTTGAATGGATAATCTTGTACTTATTTATGCTAAGGCAGGATAAAAAAGCAGGAAAAATGCAAATAAATGGATAAACGGAACCGCTTAATAATTTAGAATTGATATAAATTTCAAGTTTCTTGAAAAAAAAAGGTTAATTTATTGTTAAGGAATTGAAAAATGTTTTAACATTACACTTTAATTAAGTGTAATTATAACACTATAATCTATATACGTTTATTTTAAACAAACTTAAGCATTTGCCTATGAGATGAACACTGGTTTTCTGACCAAGAATTGACGATTGTCCCTGGCGGCATTCAATTTGCCGGGGAATGATGAACCAAAATTCAGTTTCTAAACCTTAACTTTTTAACCAAACCTTAAACCAAATGAAGGACAATTTTTTAAGAATGGGCGAAAACAAGGAAAGGAGGGAAAGGTACCTTCTCCTGACGGGGGTCTGCTACCTCTTCCTTTTTTTTATTGCCGGTTTTTCGCAAGCTTACGGGCATGACAATGCCATGTCTGCCAATACAACGATGCAGCAGTCAGTCACCGTAACGGGTGTCGTTACGGATGCCGGCACTGGCGAAACCCTCCCGGGTGTAAGTGTGGCCATCAAAGGTACCGCACAGGGAACAGTCACCGATATTGATGGCCGCTACTCGCTGTCTGTCGGCGGACCATCAGACATTCTGGTATTCTCATTCGTGGGATACAATCCGCAAGAGATAGAGGTAGGCAACCAGCGGATAATCAATGTGGCGCTCGAAACGGCCGTAACCGCCCTTGACGAGATCGTTGTCATCGGTTACGGCACGCAGCGCCGCGGTGATATTACCGGTTCGGTATCAAGTGTCGGACAGGATGACTTTCAGCGTGGCTCCGTCAGGGATGCCGCCCAACTGATTCAGGGAAGGACTGCTGGTCTCCGCGTAGGGGTTACCAGTGGCGACCCGACAGCGGGTGCGCAGATCTCCCTCAGGGGCATTACCACATTAACAGGTGATGCTTCGCCGCTTGTCATTATTGATGGTGTCCCGGGCAGTTTACGGACAGTGGCCCCGGAAGATATTGAATCCATTGATATTCTGAAAGACGGTGCGGCAGCCGCCATTTACGGAACCAGGGGAACCAACGGGGTTATCCTGATTACCACCCGAAAAGCCAAAAGGGATGCTTCCATCATTGAGTACAGTTCTTACTTCGGAGTGCAGTCCATTGCACGCCAGATGGATTTTCTGGATGCAGACGATTATCGCCGCCTGATCGGCGAAGGTTACAACTTCATTGACCACGGGCATTCGACCGACTGGCTGTCTGAAGTGACCCGCGCCAACCCGATCAACCACACCCACAACCTGATGGTTCAGGGTTCCTCCGGGAGTTCGGACTATACCGCTTCCGCAAACTTCAGGAACTGGGAAGGACTCTTCAATAAATCCGACAACGAAGAATTGCGCCTTCGCCTGGACGCCAACCACTCCATGTTTGACGACATGCTGAAGCTGAATGTGAATATGATTACCCGCAACCAAAAGTACTGGACAGGCGGTGATGGTTATAGTTTTAACTCCTATGTTTACCGTCAGGCCCTGATCCGCAACCCCACCGACAGACCGATGGATGATGACGGGAACTGGATTGAACGTGACATCTATTTTTATGACAACCCGGTAGGTTATATTCAGGAAACCCATGGACAAAATGAACTGAGAAACATGCGGATTTCCGGTAGCGCCATTTTTACACCCATTCAGGACCTGAATATGAAGCTCCTGGTTTCTACCAGCAACAGCACGGAACTAAGGGGTTTCTCGCAAACCAAGCGTCACGTTTCCAACACCAAGTACGGCCGCAATGGTTTTGCCTCCAGGGGAACTTCTGCCTCTGAAGACTTTCTGGGTGAATTCACCACCGATTACCGGTTCCAGCTTGGTGACCACGGGTTCACCGTACTCGGAGGCTATAGCTACCAGGAAAGGATGTGGGAAGGATTCTGGATGCAGAACTGGGATTTCCCGACTGACCTTTACTCCTATAATAACATGGGGGCAGGCAACGCACTGACCCGGGGTGAATCACCCATCAGCAGCAACAAATCCTCCTCCAAGCTGATTGGTTTCTTCGGCCGTGTTAATTATAACTACAGTGACAGGTACCTGCTGATGGCCAGCCTTCGCCGGGAGGGTTCCTCCAGGTTCGGCGCCGAACACCAGTGGGGTTTCTTTCCGTCCGTTTCTGCCGGCTGGAGAATCAGCCATGAACCGTTTATGCGTGACGCTTTCGGAGACATTCTGGATAACCTGATGCTACGGCTTGGTTATGGGGTGACCGGCATTGAGCCTTCCAGCCCGTATCTTTCACTGACGACCCTGAACTATGGGGCAAGGTTCTTCTACCAGGGGGAATGGATACAGGGACTTCAACCAGCCCAGAACCCCAACCCCAACCTTCGTTGGGAACAAAAAGAAGAAATCAACCTCGGTCTGGAGTTCTCCATGTACAACAACAGGCTTGGTGCCAGCTTTGATGTATACAGAAGGTATACCAAGGACATGCTCTGGAACTTCTCCGTTCCCGTTCCCCCCTTCCTCTATGGCAGCATGCTGGCCAATGTGGGTGAAGTGGAGAATTATGGATTTGAGGCATTCCTGAAATTCGTCCCGGTGCGCACTTCGGATTTTGAGTGGCGGACCAATATGAGTTATTCCACCAATACCAACAAACTGGTCACCCTTTCTGATGACACCTTCCAGACCGATTATGACTTCTTCCATTCCGGACATACCGGTGAACCGGTTCAGGAGTACACCCACCGGATTCGTATCGGGGGACCCATCGGTAACTTCTGGGGATATAAGTCGGTGGACATTGATGAGAATGGCCGCTGGATCATTGAACGGCCTGACGGAACTTTGGTTCCCATTGACGAGACCACGCCGGATGACAAACAAATCCTGGGGAATGGGATTCCCAAGCACGTACTTAGCTGGAACCACCAGTTCTCCTACAAACGTTTTGACCTGGATATTTCCATGCGTGGTGCATTCGGCTACCAAATCCTGAACTTTACCCGCCTGTATTACGAGAACCCCAGGGTGACACAATACAATATGCTTAAATCAGCATTTGACGATGTTTACGGAAAGCGCGTACTGAATAATGACCTGGCCCTTGTCAGTCATTATATCGAGGATGGGGACTACTGGAAGATTGATAACATCGCCCTTGGCTACAATTTCGATGCCAGCGGGTTGAATTTCATCAGTCAGGCCAGGGTATACATCGCTGCCCAGAACTTTATAACCATCACCGGCTATAAAGGCATCGACCCTGAAGTCAACTTCAGCGGTCTGAACCCGGGTAACGATTCCAGGGACAAATATCCCACCACCCGGACCTTTACCGTAGGTGTCAATCTTAGGTTTTAATTAAACGATAAAAAGTAAATGCAATGAGAAAATTAAGGATAATCATTAGCACTTTTGTGGTGTTGATCCCCCTGTTGTTTGCCCCTTCGTGTACGGACCTTGAAGAAACCATGTATTCGGGGCTGGCTGCACAGGATTTTGAGGCAACGACCGATGACCTGGCATCCCTGCTGGGCCCCGTCTATGTCCCCATGCGCGGCATGATGATGGGCTGGCAAGGTTATTTTGATGTGATGGAAGAACCTGCCGATATCGTAGTTACCCCCGCCCGCCCCAATGGGTGGTACGACGGCGGAACCTATCACCGCATGCACAGGCACGAATGGACCTTCACCCAGTGGCAGCCCACCAACCTGTGGAACAATTGCTGGCGAATCATCAATACGGCCAACCGGGTAATCCACCAGATTGAAACAGACGACATCCCGCTTGAGGGGGATATCAGAGCCACCACACTGGCTGAACTGAGGGGTCTCAGGGCATGGTCATACTATATTCTGGTTGACAGCCACGGGAATGTTCCGATCGCCACCGACTTCTCGGATCCGGAACCGCCTCAGCAATTCTCCAGGCAGGAAGTTTTCGACTTTGCCGTCAGCGAACTGCTTGCAGTACTCCCCGACATGCAGGATGAGGTTTCAACGGCTACCTATGGCCGCTTTACCAAATGGGCTGCCCATATGACCCTGGCCAAACTATACCTGAATGCAGAGGTATACACCGGTACACCCATGTGGAACCAGGCCATCGAGCAGGCGGACGCCGTGATCAACTCCGGCAAGTTCATCCTGGAGCCCAACTACAAAACCAGCTTCCTGACCGAAAACAGCGGTTCGGGCGAGATCATCTGGTCGGTGCCTTACGACGATGTATTGGCCACCCAGTGGAACCAGCACATGAAAACCCTGAACCCCAACCACCGCCTGGTACTCAACATGGAAGCACAGCCATGGGGTGGCAGCTGCGCTATTCCCCAGTTTGTCTGGACCTATGATGAGGATGACACCCGCAAGGAGGACACCTGGATCATGGGCGATCAGCACAACGTTGCAACCGGCGAATATGTGCTGACTTATGACAACTACCTTCCCAGTATGGGCGGTGATTACGGCCCGCTTGCCACCATGGAGAACGGCTACAGGTTAGGAAAATACGAGATCCGGGTCGGTGCCCGCTCAAGCCTCAGCAATGATTTTGTGATTTTTCGCTATGCCGATGCCCTGATGATGAAGGCCGAAGCATTGCTCAGGTCCGGGAATGCAGATGGTGCAGCCACCCTGGTTACCCAGGTACGTGAACGTGCGTTTCGTGACAATCCCGAAAAAGCGACAGTGACCGGAGCCGAATTGATGGAAGGAAGCAGTTATCAATATGGCTGGTACCTTGAAGGCGAGGTATTGAATCCCGAAGGGGGGGATGATATCCAGTATGGCCGATTCCTGGATGAACTGGGCTGGGAGTTTGCACTCGAAGCCCGTCGCAGGCAGGATCTGATCCGTTTCGGTGTATTCCACACCAAAACCTGGATGAATCACAACCCCACCAACATCACCAAAGCCATATTCCCGATACCGGAAGCAGTCATGCTTACCAACCCCAACCTGGTTCAGAACCCGGGTTATTAACAATAGTTGTTTTGGTTCTCTTCATGAGTGTTTTAGTGGTGAAAGGAGAAGGGCGGGTTTCAGCCCTTCTCCTGTTATTGGCTGGCTGGTGAAGAGATGCAATTTTTAAAAACCTTTAGACATGAATGCAAATTTTCGGTTTTTAGCCCCCATTGCCCTGGCAACATGCCTGTTTGCCTCCTGCCAGTCAGGTGAACCAAGCATCCGCACCGGTGGTCCGGAAGTCGTGGATTTTCGGGCATTGCCTTTTGAATTGTCGGATGTGAAACTGCTCGATGGCCCATTTTTGCGCGCCACGGAGCTGAATGTCAACTCCTTGCTGAATTACGAACCGGACAGGTTCCTGGCCAGGTTCAGGGAGGATGTCGGACTGCAGCCCAGGGCAGAGCAATACTACGGATGGGAAGCGCAATCCCTTGCCGGTCATAGCCTCGGGCATTACCTGAGTGCCTGCGCCCTGATGTTTCAGACCACCGGAGACGAAGAATTTCTCAGGAGGGTCAATTACATTGTGGATGAGCTGGCCCTCTGCCAGGAAGCCGACGGAGACGGGTACATCGGTGCCTTTTCCCGGGGCCGGATCGATGACCAGGACATCGGCATGTTGCAAACCGGGGAGGATGCAACTGTCCGCGGAAAATGGGTGTTTGAAAATGAAATTTCCGAGGGCGTCATCGTGGCGGCCCCGTTCAGCCGGAACGGGATATGGGCACCCTATTACACCCAG
>JAWLHS010000106.1:0-8198 GCA_041690235.1 Bacteroidales bacterium | reverse complement strand
TGCGGCCCCCGCGCCCATGGCGTAAACGGAAAAACCGCCTGAGTAACAGAAGGTGTTCAACACCTTTCTTCCCCGGCTGTATCGTGTCAGCAACCGACGATTGTCTCGCTGGTCAATGAAAAACCCGGTTTTCTGGCCCTTTTCGATATCGATCAGAAAGCGATGCCCGTTTTCGAGCACTTCCACCTTACCGGACTGACCGGTAAGGAATCCCCGGGGTTCCCTGTCCTTCCAGAAATCTGACGGCAGTGTCTCTCGGCTTTTGTCATAAATGCTCTTCAGTGCGGATCCGTAAACGGTTTTCAATGCCTCCGAAATCGGATCCAGGAAACCATAGAGCCCGGTGGCGTGTATCTGTACGACCAGGTGTCCGTTGTAATGATCGATAATTAAACCCGGGAGGTGGTCACCCTCCCCGTGAACCAGGCGGTAGACATTGGTTTCCTGGTTTTCCGTCAATCCCAGCATTTTTCTCAGGGTGTAAGCCTGGCGGATTTTTTCTGCCCAGAATCCGGGGCTGAATCGGTCCGGACGCTCCGGGGCAAATGCCAGTATCCTGACGGCAATCGAAGCATCCTGGTAGATGCCGCAGCCAAGGTATTCATCCCGATTGGAAAACACCTCGGCATGCATGCCATCGACCGGGTTTCCGATTATTTTTTTGATGGCACCGCTAAACACCCAGGGGTGAAATCGTTTAATGGCATCGTCCTTGCCTGAGCGCAATATAACTTGTAGGATAGGGGTCATTGGTCGGCTGATTATTTGAATGGGGCAAAAGTAGTGGAAAATCGGCAGAATGAAACTAGCGGACTTCCAGATCCAGCATCCGTTCATTTTCCAGAAAGGCCTCCAGCCTGTCGCCCGGCGCTACCGGGCCAACCCCTGAGGGGGTTCCGGTAAAGAGAAGATCCCCGATTTTCAGAGTAATATAACCCGATACATAGGATATCAGCCGGTCGAATGAGTGAATCATATCGGCCGAATTGCCGGTCTGTACCGTTTGGCCATTCTTTTTCAGGGAAAACGCAATCCCTTCCGGGTCCTGAATTTTTGAAAGCGGAAGGAAACGACTTGTCGGTGCCGAGCCATCAAATGCCTTGGCCTTTTCCCAGGGCAGCCCCTGTTGAATACATTCCTGCTGCAGGTCACGTGCGGTAAAATCAATGCCGATCCCAATCTCTTTGTAATAGGTGGGGGCAAACCGTTCCTGGATGTGTTTGCCCAGTTTGCAGATTTTCAGAACCAGCTCCACCTCGTAGTGAATGTTTCCGGAGAAATCAGGCAGGAAAAACGGCAGGCCGGCACGGATAAGGGACGTCTCCGGCTTTAAAAAGAACAGGGGCTCGGCGGGAACCGGACTGTCCAATTCGGCAATATGGGCCGGGTAATTTCTTCCAATGCAAATGATCTTCATCTACATAGCATGTTTGGCCACGGCCTAGTCCTTGAAAACAAAGCTTCCGGTATTGTGTCCCCGCAGCATGATGCTTTGGATCAGGCTCTTGGTCGAAAGCGGGAAATCTGCTTTCATCATCCAGTCATAGTATTGGGGTTCTCTTTTGAACACCTCCTCTACCAGGCGGCCTTTGTGCTTCCCGAAATTAAAAATTTCCTTTCCCTGCCGGTTCAGGCCGATATGCCCCACCAGGTCTGCATTCCGGTGGTTGTAAGAAAAATCGTGCAGTGCCTGTACGTCGTTATATACAGGCTGGCTGAGCTTCCCCTCATTGTCTTCAAAATCCACCCCCTGGTATCTCTCGATCTGTGCCAGGAGAATCTCGTAGGTGGCCCTGGTGTCGGCCTCCGCTTCATGGGCCCCGATTAGTTCTTTGCCGCAATAAAACCGGTAGGCCGCCTTCAGGGTGCGGGGTTCCATTTTATGGAAAATGTTCTGAACATCGATCAGCCGCCGCTTTTTGATATCGAACTGGATGTTGCATCGCAAAAATTCCTCGATCAACATGGGAACATCAAATTTGTTGGAATTGTAACCGGCCAGATCACAGTTTTGCAGAAAGGTTTCCAGGGTGGGAGCCAGTTGGGCAAAAGTGGGGGCATCAGCCACATCTTCGTTTTTGATTCCGTGAATGGCGGTCACCTCGGCAGGAATGGGTATGGTGGGGTTGACCAGTTTGGTAAAACTTTCTTTGCTGCCATCGGGGTTTACTTTATAAATGCTGATCTCAACGATGCGGTCGGTCACTACGTGGACGCCGGTGGTTTCCAGGTCAAAAAATGCAAGCGGTCGGTTCAGGTTCAGGTTCATCGGGTCTTGGATTATTTGTTTCGTCGGATGGATAAGATTCTTCAAGCGAAAGTAAACATTTTTTTAAGGTTTCCCTCCCGGGAGGTTCGCTAAAAAAAACCACCGGGTCCGACGGATCCCCGGTGGCAGTGGTTCAATCGCCGGATACCGGCATGCTTAGATGTTCTGAGCGGTGTCGAAGTTTTCCAGGTATTCGGCCACCCTATTCAGGAACATGCCCCCAAGGGCGCCGTCGACCACGCGGTGGTCGCAGCCAAGCGAAAGGTCCATCATATACCGGATGGCAATGCTGTCTCCTTGCGGACTTTCAACCACGACGGGTTTCTTTTGTATCAGTCCAACCCCGAGGATACCGACTTGCGGCTGGTTGATGATGGGGGTACCTAAAGTAATGCCGAAACTCCCGAAGTTGGTCAGGGTAAATGTGCCCCCCTGAATTTCATCGGGTTTTAGTTTGTTCTGGCGAGCCCTGTTGGCCAGGTCATTGACTTCCTTAGCCAGTCCGAGCAGGCTTTTGTGGTCGGCGTTCCGGATCACAGGCACAATCAGGTTGCCGTTGGGCAATGCGGCAGCCATGCCGATATTGATGTTTTTCCGTTTGATGATGCGGTCACCGTCAACGGAAATATTCACCATCGGATAATCCCGCAGGGCTTTGGCGATGGCTTGGATAAAAATGGGGGTAAAGGTCAGTTTTTCTCCATCCCGCTGCTCCAGTACCTTCTTTTGTTTGTTGCGCCAGTTAACGATCGGGGTCAGGTCTGCCTCCGCAAACAGGGCAATGTGCACTGCATTTGCTTCAGACATAACCATGTGCTCTGCGATGAGTTTACGCATGCGGTCCATTTCAATGACTTCGTCCCCTTCGGAGAGGTGAATTTCCGGTCTTTTAAGCTGAACGGGTGTGGCGGCTTCCTGTGTCTTCGCGTCCGCCTCTTTGCCGGTGGGTTTGGATTTGCGGTTTTTCAGGTAATCCAGCAAATCGGCCTTGGTGAGCCTGTTGTTTTGCCCGCTTCCGGAGATTTCATCCAACTCTTCGGGCGGAATGTTTTCCTCACTGGCAATGCTGCGCACCAGGGGGGAATAGAAGCGCCCTGCACTTTTTCTCTTTTCCCTGGCATCTGTTGATTTTTCAGGCTTATCGGCAGACCTGGTGTCCGCTTCTTGCTTGGGAGGGGTTTCTGATTCCTTGCTTTTTTCGGCCTTGCCTGTCTTCTGGTCCGTTTCGGTTTGTTCGCTTTCGCTGGCTTCGTCTTCCTTTTCGTCTGCACCGTCAACTTCCTGGGCGATAATGGCGATCACCGTGTCCACATCCACCACATCTCCCTCCTTAAAAAGCTGTTCCTTCAGTATGCCTTCAACCGGACTGGGAATTTCGGAATCAACTTTATCGGTTGCGATTTCCAGGATGGGGTCATCCAGTTCGATGGAATCTCCGGTGTTTTTCAGCCATTTCGTTATGGTGGCTTCCGTGATGCTCTCGCCCAGTTTGGGCATCTTCAGTTCAAAATTTGCCATTGATTATGATTTTTACCCAAATTTAACAAATTTATTCCGAAAAGGTTTAACCAAAAGCCCGCGAATGCCCGGTACCTTGCCGCCTTCTTAACGTCTTCCCAGGCTTCTGTAGGCCTTAAGAAAAAGGTTCAGGTCGTTCTCTATCTTGTAATCTTTGGCATACAATCCATTCAGGTTGTGCAGGGTGTCCGGATTGAGGTTCCTGTTTTTAAACCCGTCACCGGGATACAGCACCCCGTCTTTTATGGACGGGAGTGATTTCGTCAACGGACCGGGGTGGTAGCCCACCCATGATTTGTGTCCGACAAATACCGAAAGGAGATTGAGGGCCAGTCCCCCTCTGTTTCTTACGAAAAGAAGGTGGACCGGCAGGCTGATCAGCATCAGGAAAGCCGTGCAAAAGTCAAACAGGCGTTTGTTCCTCCTGTTGGCGGCTTTGCTGATGGAGTTGATATTGATGGCAAACAAGTCGCCGAAGGTGTCTATGCTGTTGCTCCCGATAATAAACAGGCTTTCGGGCGGGGCAATTTTGAAATCCACGCCTTGTGCACTCAGCCTGGACATATGGTCGATGATCGAGCGGGACGACATTTCCCCGGCACAGAAGATGACCTCATCGATCGAGTATATCTCCACGATCTCGTTCAACTGGGCGATGGTCCCCAGGTATCCTTCCTCCTGGGGCTTTTCCCCTTTCAGGGATGCCAATCCGACGAAAGACGCGCTTCCGGACTTTCCAAGCATCTGGACAATGCGGGCGGCCTCCTGTCCGTCACCCGCAATGAGCACCCTTTTTTTGTCTTTCTCTCCGAGGCTCCAGCCCCGGCCGCGGGCTACGGAGATCAGCACCCTGGACACCAGCATGGAGGCCAGTGCCCAGACACTTCCCAGCAGGATCAGCGCCCTTGAGAAGCGGAGCTCCAGGGGCAAAAGGGCATAAATGACCAGGATCCCTACCGTGCCCAGCCCGATGCCCCTGACAATTCGAAAGGGGTTGACCGGTTTGTCGTAACCTCCGCTGAAGTAAACCGAGCAAAGCCAGAAGGCAATGTAAGCAGGAACCACCACCCCCATGAAAAGGGGTGGATAATAGGTGGTTTCCACCATAAAGACCTGGTGTTCCCAATAGTCTTTTATAAAGTAAAACCCGGCATAGATCAGCAAAGCGTCCATCACCGGCCAGAATATCCTTTTGAAAAACCGCTGGGCAATGGCCAGGGATGCCCTGAAGTAAACGGCGAGGTTGATCAGGAAGGAAAACAGGCGGGCATTTTTCGGGGAAAAATGTTTGCGGGCGAAAATGATCATGGCATTGTAAAACACCAGCACATAATTGATGCTGCTTTTCTTGGTGCTTTCGCCCTTGTAGTGAATGATGCGGGTGCCTGGATAATAATAGTTCCTGTACCCGGATTTTGTAATCCGGTAAGACAGGTCAATGTCCTCGCCATACATAAAAAAGTCTTCATCGAGCAGACCGGTCTTGTTCAGGGCCTCCTTGCGCAAGAGCATGAATGCGCCCGATAATACATCCACCTGATGGGTCTGGTCACTGTCAAGGTAACCCAGGTGGTATTTTCCAAAGCTCCGCGACTTTGGAAACAGGGCGGACAAGCCAAATACCTTGAAGAAGGCCACCCCGGGGGTGGGGAGTCCCCTTTTTGATTCCGGCAGGAAGTTTCCCTGACCGTCCAGCATCTTCACACCCAAGGCCCCGGCATCCGGGTGCTGCTCCATAAAGGAGAAAACCCTGGGAAGGGACTCATCCTCCAGCACCGTATCAGGATTCAACAACAAAACATAGGTGCCAATGGCTTTTTTTATGGCCTGGTTATTGGCCCGGCTGAAGCCCAGGTTCTCCGGGTTGGCGATCAGAATTACCCCGGGAAATTTTTTGCGGATCATCTCCACGGAGCCATCGACCGAATTGTTATCAACCACAAAAACTTCCATCTCCAGCCCGGCCCCTGATTTGTAAACCGATCTGAGGCACTGCTCCAAAAAGTATTTGACGTTGTAATTGACAATGACAACCGAAAGATCCATATCCGGCTATTTGTTGATGAGGTTCTCGTAAGCGGTCCGGTTGACAATTGACCGTCCCAGCGTAATCTCGTCGGCATACTCCAATTCGTCTCCTATGGCAATTCCACGGGCAATAACGCTGAGCTTAACGGAAAAGGGATGCAGTTTCTTATATATGTAAAAATTGGTGGTATCTCCCTCCATGGTTGTGCTGAGGGCCAGGATGACTTCCCTGGCGCTGCTTCCGTTGTCCCCAATCCGCTTTACGAGCGATTCGATATTCAGGTCAGCCGGACCAATGCCATCCATGGGGGAAATGATGCCTCCCAGCACATGGTAAAGGCCCTGGTATTGGCCGGTGTTCTCTATCGCGATTACATCGCGGATGTCCTCCACCACACATATGATCGATGCATCCCTGCGAGGTGACCGGCAAATCTCGCACAATGGCTGGTCGGAGATGTTGTGGCAATGCTGGCAATAAACGACCCCTTTCCTCAGGTTTATCATGGCCTCCGAAAAACGAATCACCGCATCTTCCTCCTGCCGCAAAAGGTGGAGTACCAGCCTCAGTGCGGTTTTTTTTCCAATCCCCGGAAGGCTGGAGAATTCTGCAACAGCGGCTTGTAACAATCTGGATGAAAAGGTTTCCAAAATATGCCTGTTTGTTCGATGGTGGCCTCAAAGTTAATCATATTGGACGGTAAAAAAGACAAAATCTTTGGCTATTTTTGCCCCGTATTAACCCCATTCTCCAGGCATGACCCCCATTTTAATCCTGTTGTCTTTTTTGATCTATACCTCCCTGATATTCTTGATTTCCCGCCTCACCGTGCGAAAAAAAGCCGGGAATCAGGCTTATTTTCTTGGAAACAGGAACTCCCCCTGGTTTGTCGTGGCCTATGGCATGATCGGGGCCTCCCTATCCGGGGTCACTTTTATGTCTGTGCCCGGCTTGGTGCAAACCGAACAGTTTTCCTATATGGTACTGGTTTTTGGCTACCTGGCCGGCTACCTGGTAATAGCCAAAGTACTGCTGCCCCTGTATTACCATATGGATCTCACCTCGATATACGCCTATCTGGAAAAGCGCTTCGGTTTTTTTTCCCATAAAACCGGGTCCTTTTATTTTATCATTTCACGCCTGATCGGGGCTTCCTTTCGCATGTTTCTGGTGGTGAACGTCCTACAGATCTTCGTGTTCAATAATTGGGGCATTCCCTTCTGGGCCACCGTGGGTTTGTTCATGGTCCTGATCCTGTTGTACACCTTTAAAGGCGGGATTAAAACCATTGTGTGGACCGATACACTGCAAACCACCTTTATGCTCACGGCCGTTGTGATTACCATTTTTATTGTCGGACGGGAACTGAACCTGGGTCTGGGCGAAATGCTAAGCGTGGCCAGGGATCGTGGATTCACTACGATGTTCGTGACGGATGTGAATGATCCCCGGTTCTTTCTGAAACAGTTCTTTGCTGGCATGTTCATCACCATCGTGATGACCGGGCTTGACCAGGACATGATGCAGAAAAACCTCAGCTGCCGCAACCTGCGCGACGCCCAGAAAAACGTCCTGAGCTTCGGGGCCATTCTGATTCCCGTAAACCTGTTGTTCCTTTTTCTCGGAGCGGTACTTTGGATCTATGCGGGGGAAGTCGGACTGGAACTGACCCATACTTCGGATGACCTGTTTCCGACGGCGGCACTGCAATACCTTGGGGTCATCGCCGGACTCACTTTCTTTTTCGGACTGGTCTCTGCGGCCTACTCAAGCGCCGACGGTACCCTGACGGCCCTGACTACCATTTTTTGCCTGGATTTTCTTGACCTCAGAAACAAACCCGGCATAACGGAAGACCGGATACGCCGGATCCGTTACAGGGTGCATGTGTCGTTTGCATTTGTCGTGACGATGATTATCATCGGATACGGTGCCATCAATAATGAGGCCCTGATCAGCAAGCTGTTCACCATTGCCGGCTATACCTACGGACCCCTTCTCGGGCTGTTCTTTTTCGGTTTGTACACCCGCTGGCAGGTAAAAGACCGCTGGGTGCCCCTGGTGGCCCTTCTGTCTCCCGCCCTGAGTTACTTGTTGAGTATCAATTCCCAGGTTCTTTTCAATGGATACCGTTTTGGCTTTGAGATTCTGATTGTTAACGGCCTGATCACGTTCATTGGATTGGTTATCCTGAGAAAACAAAAAAAAGCCCCCCCGTTTCAGGAGGGGCCATAATCCATGTCCTGAAAAACCCTATTCCACAAAACTGACCCATCCATGGGGATCGGCTTCTTCACCGTACTGCAGCGCCTGGAGTTTTTTGAACAGGGCGGTGGATACGGGGCCGGCCTTACCGTCCTTGCAGAACTCGTAGGTCTTTCC
>JAWLHS010000105.1:0-8301 GCA_041690235.1 Bacteroidales bacterium | reverse complement strand
CAAACGCTCGCCGGCATGGGGAATGGTATAGGCCGTAGAGAAGGCGATGGCGAAATCGCCCGACCCGTTTGTCATCACATCGGTGGTTCGTCCCATGCCCACAAAGGACCGCCTGGCGATCCTTTCCAGATTTCGTTCACCGAGCGGGGCGTCGGTGGCAATCACGATCATGCACGAACCGTCTTCCGGCTTATCCATTTCCTCCCGGTGAGTCTCCGGCGAAAAAGGAATGCCGTTGATGTACAAAGACCTCCCGAAGTTGGTCTGAACCAGCACCCCAAGGGTATATTGTTTGCCTTCAATGGGAGGGGTAAGCCTCGAAGCCGTGCCGATACCCCCCTTATAGCCGAAAGCCGTGGTGCCGGTACCGGCCCCGACAGTCCCTTCTTCGACCGGACCGGCGGAAGCCCGCATGATGGCTTGTTTCACATCCCCCGTCGTGATATGCTGCCCGCGAATGTCATTCAGATAGCCGTCGTTGGTCTCGCCCACCACGGCATTGACCGAGCGGACGGTTTCGTTCCCATCCGACGACAAAACATATTGAACAACAGCCTCCACGGCCGTTCCCACGCTCAGGGTATTGGTCAGTACAATGGGTGCTTCAATATTTCCCAGCTCCTTTACCTGCAGGTAACCGGCGAGTTTTCCGAAGCCGTTGAAGCAGTAAATGGCGGCGGGCACCTTGTTCTGAAAGAGGTTTCCGGAATGGGGAAGGATGGCGGTGACCCCGGTGCGGATGTGTTCGCCCTCCATGCGGGTAAGCTGTCCGACCCCCACCCCTTCCACGTCGGTGATCATATTCATGGGGCCTGTTTGAAGCACCCCGACACGGAGACCGATACCGGCCGAGCGCTGACGCGATTCATGGTCCTGGCCTGCAAGCAGGAAAGGGAGCCCTGCAATAACAAGGAAAAGGAAAAGTCGTTTCATAGCCTCAGGCCCTCCCCCGTTTGGAAAATCATGTCGTCAGAGCCAATATAGGGACGGTCCCATTCGTGCCCCATTTCCCGGTCCATGACAAAGGGATAGAGGTATTGCCCCCCGTTCACATAATTGATCTTTGTGACATCGGCGGGGCCCCAGCCCGGCACTTCGATCTTGACAATGGTGCCGGGATATTCTTCTCCGGCGATCCCTGTTTCGTAATAACCGCGGAAAAAATGCACCCTGGTTTTGTGTACCACAATGTCGAGCGTTTCGAAATCAATGCCGATGGATTCGTGCCAGCGCGGATCGGTGATCTGCCGCAACTCGGGGCTGACCACGATGCGGTTGTTCCGGCCGAAAAGCAGCACCAGGTAACGGGAATCCAGGTATTCAATCACCGCATCGTTCAGGTTCACCGGCTCCCCGGCGAACACATCGGTGGTACCGCCAACCTGAACGGGACCTGTCCGGTCGCCCGGCTTCAGTCCCCGGTCGCCCACCTCCTGAAACAGGGCCGCGTCTGTCAGCGTGCCGATGCAGAAATTGGCGGCTCCCTGCCTGATCAGCTCATTGGTGATCCAGGTGGCTCCCCCGGTACGGTCGCAGCCATCGGCCACCACCACCGGTGTTTCTCTGTTTGTCACGGCCTGCATGGCTCTTTCCACACCCTTCTCCACGTCGTAAATATCTTTAAAAACAAAATCCTTCCGGTGCATCCAGAAAAATTGGTTCATATCGTCTGCGATGCGGTTGGCCAGCTCCGGATCGCCGTTGGTCACCACGTAAATGGAAGCCCCGTTATCAGGCACATCGGCATAGGCAAACCCAAAATTAACCGACACATACACATCCTTTTCGCGGTTTTCCCAGCGACGGGCCCTTTCCATGATTTCGCGGGCCGGGTAACGAACCGTTCCCTGGAAAAAACTGGGTGTGATCACCCCGGGTTTTCTTGTGGCCACCACCGGCTGGTAGATTCCCTGGAGGGTGCGCATCATCACGTCGGCCGACTGTTGTCCCATGAGTGTATCGTCGTAATGCGGAAAGCGCTTGACCGAAAACACCGCATCGGCTGCATCCCCCGCAACCAGTTCGGCATCCACACAGGCGTGCAGATCAAGGGTCACATTGATCACCACACCGGGTCCGACGATACGCCTTACCATACGGACCAGCTCGGCCTCCGGACGGGCAATGCCAACCACTGCCATGGAGCCGTGCAGGGACATATGAATGCCATCGAACGGCCCTTTCTCCCTGAGGTCGTTCATCATGCGGCTGGTGAAATAATCCCATACCTCGCGTGAGTTCCAGCTCCGGGAAGTGCCCCCGACCGGCATGCCCGCCGGGGAGGTAATTCCAATCAACTCCACCCCGCCATATGCCTGCATCTGTGCTTCAAACCCGCCTGTATAGCCGGTGCTGGCCCCAAGAAATGCGTCAGTGGCCGGTCCCGTCTCCAGCCAGTCAGACAAACCCGCAGGCTCCGGGCAATAGGTGCAGGTTTCGTGTACAAAGCTCAGTATTCCGATGCGAAAGCTGTTTTGCCTGTTCGGAAAGGAACGCTCGGCCAACCCCTGGGCTGACAACTGGCTGGTAAGGGCAGTCAGGAGAAAAAGCAACAGGACTGCAGCGCCCCAAATTGATTTTCTTGTGGGAGTAGCGTTTCTGAAAGGATCCATGGCAAATGGGGGATTAAAAAAAACAAATATGATGATTTTTGCCGTTTTTTCCATTTTTTTGTGGCAGGCAAAGCCAAAAATGTTCAACTTAGCCCCTGGCAGGCAAGCCCAAAACGAACCCTCCAAAAAAAATCATTCCCCCATGAAACGGATCCTGATTGTTCTTATCGGTCTGTTGCTCCAGGTTTCAACGACAACAGCCGGCTCGGTCGCCCAGCGGCTCGACAGCGTGATGACCCTTTACCACGGGTACAACAATTTCAGCGGCACCGTGCTGGTGGCCAAAAACGGGGAGCTTTTATTCAGCAAAGGCTACGGCTATGCCAGCATAGAGCATGCCGTTTTAAACAGCCCGGAGACGAAGTTCCGTGTTGCGTCCATCACCAAGCAGTTCACCTCCATGCTGGTGATGCAGCAGGTGGCCGAAGGACGGATGTCGCCCGACGACCCCATCCGGACCTATATCCCCGAATACCCATCGCCACAGGGGGACATTGTAACCATCCACCACTTGATGTCTCACACCTCGGGCTTTCCGCACTATGCGGGCATTCCTGATTTTTTTCCGCTGTACGGGCGCAAGGCTTTTGTTCACCGGGATTTTGTGGAGCTTTTCTGGGAGCTGGACCTGCTCTTTGAGCCGGGCACTGAATACAGCTACAGCAGTTTCGGATACTACCTGCTGGGGTATATCCTCGAAGAGGTAACGGGAAAAACCTTCACACAACTTTTGCAGGAACGCATCCTGGATCCCCTGCAGATGCATGCTTCGGGAATCGTGGATCATCGCCGGATCGTGATGGACGCGGCCAGCGGGTATGAATTTCTGCTGAACGGTTTCCAGATGGCGGAGTTCAGGGACTTGTCGACTGCACTGGCAACGGGCGACCTCTACACCACCCCACTGGATATGGTCAAATGGGACAAGGCCCTGCGGGAATACCAACTGCTGGAGGAAGACCTGCAAGACCAGATATTCACCCCCAACATTTCGGGTTACGGCTACGGATGGAGTGTCGGTTACCGGCCACTGGCCGAGGGCGACAGCATCAGGTATCAGCAACACACGGGCGGCACCAACGGGTTTACGAGCATCGCCACGCGTTTGCCGGAGGATGGCTATTACATCCTGGTCTTCTGCAACACCAGTCCGGGAGAGATCCGTCCCATTGAACAAGACATTGTCAGCGTATTGTACGATCGCGACATTGAATTTCGTCCCTCGGCCGCCATCGCTGCCGCACGGGTGCTGGAGGCTGGCGGAACCGAACAGGCACTGCTGTTCCTGCAACAGGCAGCCGGGAGGGGAACCACAGGGGATGGCCAGCCTTTGGATCCCGGTTTTCGTCGGATGGGCCAGCAGGATTATGATGTCACCTTACAGGATATCAGTCGCATAGGAACGGACCTGTTCCAGCTCAAAAGGCATGAAGAAGCCCTGGCTTTTCTTGAACTGGGCGTGGAGCTGTTCCCTGAATCGGCCCGGGCCCTGGTGCTGCTTGGCGATGGGTTTCACCAGGCAGGGATGGAAGAACTGGCGGTTTACAGCTATGCCCGGGCATTGACACTGAATCCCAATTACCGGGAGGCATTGGACCGCATGAAGCGGTATTGATATGGTTCTTCCTCCGCCACCATACTTGCCGGGTTATTTTTATTGTTCAGAGATCGTTGAGCCTGCGATTAAGGGTTCAAGGTGTTTACAATCACGCAAATTACGGGTGGTTGTATCATTGATCAACCACCTTTAAATGTAGTAACTAAACCTCGTTCAGAAGAAGATTGAAATCCCAGAAAAAATTGGATCAGTTAAATTTGTTCGAATTATATCGAAACCATAGGAATCCGATCAATATTTTTTTTATTTTTAGCCCCATTCAAACGTTTGATTAAACACTATTGTATCACTTTAAACACTGACCCCGTGCAAGAAGAAGAATACAGAATTAGTCTTTTTAAGCCCACCACGCAACAGGCCCTGAGGAACAGAAACCTGATCCTGCAATTGTTTGCCGTTTGGGCCATTGCTATTTTCGGATTTCAGATTTTGCTGAAGATCCTGGAAAAGCCGGTGCCTGAAGATGCCTTGATTGCATTTTCAGCCGCCTGGGAAAAGGTCGAATCGGGACAAGCGGATGCGGCCGACTACATTGCTGCCGGACAGTCGATGGTCCAGGCCATGGGAAAGTCAACCCTGCAGGCTCATCACCACCGTGCCTTGCAAGATGGAGTGGGTTGGATGTTGGCGAATGTTTATCCATCCGATGAACTGGATGAGCTTCAGGGGGACGTTCATCGCCTGGGCGCCCTGAGAGAACAGATCACCTCGCTAAGAGACGAAGATTATCTTGAAGCAAAAGAGATAATCATATCGAAAGCGGCCCCTGCGCTTGATATTGGCACAGGCACGCTGCTGGCCCAGCTCCTTGCATTCGGACTTGATGGAGAATTGTTGCAGATATCGGATGAGAACAAATCAGGGATACCGGAAATAATGGGTTTATACATGACACACAACCGTTCTGTGCTCACCGACACCATTGTCCTGGGTTTTCCTTTTCATTATTTCTATACGGCGGTTTTCCTGTTGCTGCTATTTATAGGGTTGTGTTGGGTCTATTGTCACAAGACCGATAAGTTGCATGCACGGCTCAACTTCCTGGAATTGGAAAACATTGATTAATTATTTCATTCATTAACCCGGATTCTCTTCAATATGAAAAAACTATACATTCTCATCTTCTTGTTCCTGCCCTTGCTGGCGAACGCTGCCAATGATGTAACCCAACTGGAAGGCAGTTTCAAAGTCGGACCCGCCATCATCCTGATCTTTATTTTGTCATTATTTGTACTGGTGGGTATTGTATTCCGTGCCAAGGACACCACCGACTATTACGCAGCAGGCCGAAGCGTATCACGCGTTGGTTCAGGCATGGCCATTGCATCCAACTGGATGAGCGCGGCCTCCTTCCTTGGAATGGCGGCCCTGATGTATGGCACAGGATATCACGGGTTATCCTATGTGGTTGGATGGACCGGTGGGTATGTGCTGTTGCTGATCTTAATGGCGGGCCAGATCAGAAGGTATGGTAAATATACTGCGGCTGACTTTATTGGTGACAGGTATTATTCAAACGCACTGCGCTCCATCGGGGCAGTGATCGCCATTGTCATTTCGATTGCATACGCTGTCGGACAATTCGGCGGGATCGGATTAATGTTTAAATGGGTGATGGGCATCAACTATCCACTGGCTGTAATCATAGGAGGTTCAGTGGTTCTCGCCTATACGCTGATCTCCGGCATGCTTGGTGTCACGAAAAATATGCAGATACAATATGTGATCATCATCACCTCATTTATGGTCCCCCTCTTTATTCTGACCGCGAAATTTGATTATTTCTGGTTGATTCCTCAGCTTGGTTATGGCTCTGTGGTTCAAGATATTGTTGAAGGGGTCCAGTTGGCTGACAAAGCAGGTATGATCAATTCTCTCGGGCACCAATTCGCCATTGTCCCGAGTCCGGAATACGCCATGCCATGGGATCCCTCTACCGGGCAGACTTTCTTTCAATGGATGGCAATCGCATTCTCCCTGATGATCGGAACGGCCGGCCTGCCCCATGTGATCCAGCGATTTTATGTGGTTCCCAAGGCGCGCGATGCGAGATGGTCTGTGGTATGGGGTTTGTTTTTTATTTGTTTGTTGTACTGGAGTGCCCCCGTGTACTCGGCTTTTGGAAAAATATTGTCTGCCAATCCGGAGGTTGGTTTGCTTGCGCCGGATGCCATTGTGGTTTATACCGCACAACTGGGAAATATCCACCCGTTGATTGTCGGACTTCTGGCAGCGGGTGGCATCTCAGCTGCATTCTCCACGACTTCCGGACTCCTGGTGGCGGGATCTTCGGCTTTTGCCCATGATCTTTACGTAAAGGTGATCAATCCTGCGGCCAAACCGAAAACACAAATGACCATCGCCCGCCTGAGCACCGTACTCATGGCCATTATCATTGCAGCGATCGCAATGTTGGATCTGGCCCTGATTGCTCAACTGGTGGCCATTGCCTTTTCCATGGCAGGCTGTACCATCTTCCCGTTATTCCTTTTGGGTATCTGGTGGAGTGGTTCCAACCGCGCCGGTGCCAAAGCCGGATTAATCGTGGGCGGCACCGTGACACTGATCTCCCTTACCTACCTGATCGGTGCAAGGGCCGGATGGGTGCTGCCTTACAACAGTTTTATCACTTATTATCTCGGTGCCTGGTACTTTGCATGGATCGGCGCACCACTGGCCATTGCGACCAATATCATTGTATCCAAACTGACTCCGGAGACACCCCTTGAAATCAGAAAATTCTTAATAGAAAAAGTACATTCTTAGCATTGGGTCTTTTAACATTTAATAAAGGAACAAGGGCAATCATAGGAATTATGGTTTTTCTTGGCGCTATTGGCCTCGCCGTTGCCTATGTCTATTACGGCAACATCAACAAATCGGTTGACCCCCGGGTCAGACAGGCCCATATAATGTACGGAAGATACAATGTATATGCTTCCGAGAACAATGCGGAGATGGTGCTGGCCTTGCTAGACAGCATTGAAGACATTTATTTGTCCGTTCCACATTACAGGGACTCGTACGAGATGGGTGTCGTGTACAACAACCGTGCGTCGGTTTTCCTTAGCAGGGCGCTCTCCGATACCCTGGCGGAAGAGATAAGACAGCACTTCTTTTCCCTTTCAGAGCAGCATTTGAACGAGGGCATGTCCTACTACACCCGTTGGATGAACTTGTTTGGAGATCGGTCCGAAAATGAAATAACTGAATTCGTTGAGGAAGAATTCTCGGCAGACCATTCATTAAGCGGGAATAAAAACCTGGATGCCATCATTCGCAGCAGGGTAAAAGAAATAAGGACGGCTCAGGTTGAAATGCCCAGGAGAATGTCCGTAAGCTATACCAATCTGGGCATCATCAGGCGCCATGAAAACAAGCCGGAAGAAGCCATACAATATTATATCAAGGCACTTGAGTTGTGGGATCAGAATCATGTGGCCAAAAACAACATGAATATTTTGTTTGGGGAACCCATTGAAAAACAAAGTGTTTTGAGAAAATTATTTCCACCCGAAAGATAGTGGTGCGTTGGTTTTTGCAAATAAAGTCTTGTATTCCATGAAAAGAAAAGCTTTACTGCTCCTGTTCTTATCCGCTGCATCATTGTTGGCGGGGGGACAAGAGAAAGAAAACAATGACCTGACCATTAAGCTGGGAGGGTTTATAAAAAATGATTTTTTCTATGACACCCGCCAGACAGTTGCGGCCCGGGAGGGACATTTTCTTTTGTGGCCTGCAAAGCCATCATTGGATGCGGAGAATAACGACATCAATGACGCATCCAGTTTTAATTTCTTATCGATTCAAACCCGCCTGAATCTTACCATTGCAGCCCCGGTCGCTTTTGGTGTCAAAACTTCCGGCCATATAGAGGGTGCATTTTTTGGGCATTCGAACGCCGACATCAATGGATTCAGGCTGCGACATGCGTTTGTAAAATTTGAATGGGCGCATTCAGAGCTCCTGCTCGGGCAAACCTGGAATCCCCTGTTTGTAACATCGTCATTCCCCGATGTCGTTTCATTTAATACAGGATGCCCGTTTCAGGCTTTTTCGAGGAACCCCCAG
>JAWLHS010000104.1:0-8372 GCA_041690235.1 Bacteroidales bacterium | reverse complement strand
ACCCATCAAATCCCGGCAGCAAATCCAGTCCACTGCCGGGATTTTTTTTAGCTTTGTAAGCAAATAGAAACCTTCGTCCCTAAGATGGATTCCTTTATTGTTTCGGCCCGTAAATACCGACCCGCCACATTCGACACGGTGGTTGGCCAGCAGCCCATTACCAGCACACTGAAGAATGCCATCAAAAACAAACAGCTGGCCCAGGCCTTCCTGTTTACGGGTCCCCGCGGGGTGGGCAAGACCACCTGTGCCCGCATCCTGGCCAAAACAATCAATTGCGAAAACATCTCAGAGAACATCGAGGCCTGCAACGAGTGCGAATCATGCAAGTCGTTCAACCAGTCCCACTCTTTCAACGTGCATGAGCTCGATGCAGCCTCAAACAATTCGGTCGAAGGCATCCGCAGCCTGGTCGACCAGGTCCGCATCCCCCCCCAGGTTGGGAAATACAAGGTATACATTATCGACGAGGTGCATATGCTGTCGCAGGCCGCCTTCAATGCCTTCCTGAAAACCCTGGAAGAACCGCCGGCTTACGCCAAATTCATCCTGGCCACCACCGAAAGGCACAAGATCATACCCACCATTTTGTCGCGCTGCCAGATTTTCGATTTTGCACGCATCAGGGTGGAGGACATCACCAGGCAACTGCAGTTTGTGGCGGATAAGGAAGGAATCACTGCCGAACCAAACGCCCTGCACATCATCGGCCAAAAGGCCGACGGGGCCATGCGCGACGCCTTGTCAATCTTTGATCAGCTGGTGAGCCTGAGCGGAAACAGCATCACCTACAAGCAAGTGATCGAAAACCTCAATGTGCTCGACTACGACTATTACTTCAAGATGACCGAGCTGTTGTTGCAGGGGAAGACTTCTGAAGTGCTGCTTTTAATCAATGAAGTCATTCTCAAGGGATTCGAAGGATCTGATTTCATCACCGGGTTTGGCGGGCATTTGCGCAACCTGCTTGTAGGCCGGGATCCGGCAACGGTAAAACTCATCGAGGTGAGCGACAGCATCCGTGATGCTTATATCGCCCAATCAAAGCAGTGTCCGGAAAACTTTCTGCTTGAGGCACTGGAGATCAACGCCCGGGCTGATGTCCAATACAAAAGCAGCAGCAACAAGCGCCTGATGCTGGAGCTGGCCTTGCTGCAAATCGCCGGACTCTTAAAAAAAAAAGCCCGGCCTGAACCCAGCCTGAGCAATCCCTCCCTGCCGGAACCGGAAAAGCCGGGCGAACCCAGCAAGCCAGTCGCCAAAGGCCAGGGAACCACTCCACTCCCTGCCGCTCCCCCCGACCGCAGCCAGCCCTCCACCCCTACCGAAACCACCGGGTCAGTCCTCAGGAGAACAGAACCACATGCTGTAACCAAGGACCCTGTCACAAGCCCCGCAGAACCCCAGCCGGAAACCACGTCATTGTCCGACGAAAAAAAAGAAGAAACCCCGGCCCCCACCAAACTTCCGTCGGGCATCAGCCTGAAAATAACGCAGCCGGAGACCGACGAGGATGACCTGGAGGATCACCTGCAGGAAGACGGGGACGATATGCCCAATGAGCATTTTTCACTCCAGCACTTTTTAAACGCCTGGAATGCCCTGGCTGAACAGATGAAGGAGGAAAGCCAGGGCTTGTTCCTGGCCATGACAAAATATGAACCCAAAATCAACAAAGAAGGGGTGGTCCGTGTTGCCATTGACAACATGGTCCAGAATGACCTGATCCAGGAGAGAAAATCCGAACTGCTGAACCATTTGCGCAAGGAGCTGAACAATTATTCCATACAGATCGAGACGGGCCTCATGGAAAACCAGCAACAACAAAAAGCTTACCTGCCCAGGGAAAAGTTTGAAAAACTCCTGGAAAAAAACCCCGAGGTCGGCCGACTGAAAAAAGAATTGGACCTTGATTATGACTATTGAATCCATTATTCTATCTTTGCGTTCTTATCCTAAAACCAAGTCCCTTTATCCTAAAACTTCGTAAAATATGTTAAATTATCCTTTGAGAACATTGTTGACACTGCTGGTCCTGTCCATCACCTGGTCGGCCCAATCACAGAGTCCGCAGATCGAATTTACCGAATTCACGCTGGACAACGGCCTGCACGTTATCCTGCACCAGGACAACACCACGCCCAATGTGGTAGTGAATATCATGTACCACGTGGGCGCCAAGAACGAAAACCCGGAGCGAACCGGTTTTGCCCATTTCTTTGAACACCTGATGTTCGAAGGAAGCAAACACATTGACCGTGGCGAATTCAGCGAAATTGTTGAACGTGCCGGGGGATCCTTGAATGCCTTTACCAGCTTCGATGTAACCAATTATTACGTCTTCCTGCCGTCCAACCAGCTTGAGTTGGGTTTGTGGCTGGAGTCAGAACGGTTGTTGCATCCCAAAATCGACTCCACCGGCATTGCGACCCAAAAAAGCGTGGTGACGGAAGAAATGAAGCAAAGCCGTGACAACCAACCCTATGGCAGGCTCATTATTGAAACGGTAAGCCGGGCCTTCACCAGGCACCCTTACCAGTCGGACGTTTTGGGAAAGGACGCACACATCAGGGCTGCAACGGATGAAGACATTATGGCCTTTCACGACATGTTTTACGTTCCCGACAATGCCGTGCTCGTTGTAACCGGCGACATTGATATGAACGAAACCAGGACACTGGTGGACAAATATTTTGGAGACATCCCCAGTGGGACCCGTCCGGTTTACCGGCCACAAATTGTTGAGCCGGTCCGGCAGCACGAAGTGCGCGACACGGTTTACGACAACATCCAGTTGCCCATGGTGATCCAGGCCTATCATATCCCGGCCCAGGGCACGGCGGACTTTTACGCACTTGAAATGCTGGGGGCATTGCTCTCCCAGGGACAGAGCAGCCGGCTTTACCGCAAGCTGGTGACTGAAGAACAGACCGCAATGCAGGTTCAGTCCGTTCCCCTGGGACTGGAAGACCCGGGCCTGAATATTGTCCTGGCCCTTCCCAATATGGGAATCGATCCCAAAGTACTTGAAAACGGCATCAATGCCGAGCTCGAGAAAGTCCGGAATGAGCTGATCTCAGAACAGGAACTGCAGAAACTGAAGAACCAGTTTGAAAGCCGCCTGGTAAACAGCAACACCACCATTGCCAGCAGGGCAACCAACCTGGCCAACTATTACACCCTGTTTAAGGATGCCGGACGCATCAATACCGAACTGGAACGATACCACGCTGTGACACGTGAGGACATCCGAAGGGTGGCCCGGGAATATTTGCGGGAGAACAACCGGGTGGTTCTTTATTATTTGCCACACGCAAACTAATCACCATACAGCCCGATCCCTGACAGAGACGGCCGCCGGACAGATCCGGGGAGACAGCCTGGCTGCAGGGTTCAGCCTTTGGTAATGATCCAAGCAAATTGACCAATCATAAAAAACACATTCCAAATGAAGAACTTCTTTCTTTTTATTGCCATCAACCTCTTATTGGTTCTGGGCGCCCAGGCGCAGCTCGACCGCAGCCAGAGACCACAGCCCGGTCCGGCCCCGGTCATCCAATTGGGCGAATTTGAGTCTTTCACCCTTGACAACGGGTTGAAGGTCATCGTGGTTGAAAACCACAAAGTTCCGGTTGTTTCGTTTCAGCTTAGCCTGGATATCGACCCGGTGATGGAGGGCGACGCCAAAGGATACGTAAGCCTGGGGGGATCCCTCCTGCGTGAAGGGACACTCAACCGGAGCAAGCAAGAGATTGATGAAAGCATCGATTTTATCGGGGCCAGCTTGTCCACTTTCTCTACGGGCATGTTCGCGAGTTCCCTGACGCGTCATAAGGAAACACTGCTCGATTTGATGTCAGACATCCTGCTGAATCCCTCCTTCCCGGAGCAGGAACTGGAGCGGCTTGTGACGCAGAATATCAGCGGACTGGCAACCGTTCGAAGCAGCGCCAATGCCATGGCAAGTAACGTATCAACGTCCGTGACCTACGGCCCGGACCATCCTTATGGGGAAATCACCACCGAGGAAAGCCTTGGAAACATCAGTGTGGATCAGATCAGGACCTATTATGAAACCTATTTCAGGCCCAACGTAGCCTATATGGTGATCGTAGGCGACATTACGGCGCAGGAAGCCCGACGGGTCATGGATCAGTACTTTGCATCCTGGGAGCCGGCTGAGGTGCCCACCCAAACCTTTCCGACCCCCACCCCACCCCCCGGACGGCGGGTAGCCTTTGCCGAACGGACCGGCGCCGTGCAGTCGGTGGTGAACGTCACCTATCCGGTGATCCTCACCCCCGGACATCCCGATGCCATCAAAGCCAGCGTCATGAATTTCATTTTGGGCGGGGGTGTTTTCTCGGGCAGGCTGATGCAAAATCTGCGCGAAGACAAAGGTTACACCTATGGTGCCCGTTCAAACCTGTCGACCGACCGGCTGGTGGGCCGGTTTACAGCCAGCACGGAAGTACGCAACAGCGTCACCGACAGTACCGTGGTTGAGATCATGAAGGAAATGGAAAGCCTCATACAGGAACCCGTAACCCGGGAAACCCTGGAGCTGACCAAAAACTTCATGACCGGCAGCTTTGCCCGTTCCCTGGAAAGTCCGCGCACCATGGCAAATTTTGCACTGAACATTGCACGCTACGACCTGCCCGAAGATTATTATGCCACCTACCTGGAAAAACTCCATGCAGTGACCGCGCAGGATGTGCAGGACATGGCCGCCAAGTACCTGAAACCCGACAACGCCATCATCGTCGTTGCCGGCAATAAGGATGAAGTGGCAGAAACCCTGACCCGTTTCAGCGCCACCGGAGAGGTGGAGCTTTTTGATGCCTTTGGCCGCCCGGTGACCGAAAGCAAGATTGAAATCGGAGGGGATATCACCGCGAAAGAGGTTGTTCAAAAATACATTGCGGCCATCGGGGGCAGAGACAAACTACTGGCGGTCAATGACCTTACCCAGGAAATTTCCCTGAGCGTTATGGGGCAGCAGGCCACGGTGAAATCCTACCAGAAAAAACCTGAATGGCTGATGGTTGAAACCCAGATGGGCGGCATGACATTATCGAAACAGGTTTTCGATGGCAAGACCATGTCGGTTTCCTCCCCGATGGGGAAACAGGCGTTTACCGAAGGACCTGTGTTTACGCAGGCCCGCATACAGGCCACCCTGTTTCCGGAACTGCACTATGAAACCCTTGGCGTGTCCATTTCCCTGCTCGGGGCAGAAACCCTCAACGGGGAAGATGTGTACCGCGTGGAAGTCGTAAACCCCGAAGGCAGTAAAGCCTATGACTATTACAGCATGGACAGCGGACTGAAGCTCCAGACCCGTTCCGATGAGGCCTCGGTCACTTACTCTGATTACCAATCCGTTGACGGGATCCTCTTCCCCTTCCAAGTGGTGCAGGAAGCCGGGCCTCAGCAAATCGAGATGAAGCTGGTAGAGGTAAAGATCAACAGCGGATTGCAGGACGGATTGTTTGTGGTGGAATAAATACCCGGTCTGCTGAATTGTCGGTACCGGGGAACTGGGTGCCAGGCCATAAAACCCGAATTAATTGCTATCTTTGAAAAGCAGGTCAAAAGGCTTTTAATCAGGGAGGTTCAGATGAACGCAAAAAAGGAGAGCAAGTACTGGAAGAAGATCAAAAAGGCCATCCGCTTTGTGGAACATGATATCTGGTATCTTCCCCTGAGCGAGTTGACGCCACGGCAAACATTCCTCATCAAGCAACTGCGCATACTGGTGCTTGCGGTGAAGGGTTTTTACGAAGACAAGATCCATTTGCGCGCTTCTGCCCTTACCTATTACACCATACTGGGCATCGTTCCGATCGTGGGCCTTGCTTTTGGTATTGCCAAGGGATTTGGACTTGAACAATTCCTTGAGCAGCAGCTGCGTCAGACATTTGCCGGACGGGATGAAGTGCTGGACTGGGTATTGAGTTTTTCCCAGTCCATGCTTCAGACAGCAAGTGGCGGGATGGTTGCCGGGGTGGGCCTGATCATCCTTCTTTACACCATCATGTGGATCCTCAGCTATATTGAGGAATCTTTCAACGACATCTGGCAGATCAAGAAATCCAGGTCCTTGTCAAGGAAGGTCAGTGATTATTTTGCCATGATGTTTATTGCACCGATTTTTCTGATCCTGGCGGGCGCATCAACGGTATTCATGAACACACAGATTGCCAATCTCACCCAGGAAGTTGCCTGGCTGGGATACCTGGGGCCGATATTCAGGTTTTTTGCAAACCTGGTGCCCTACCTGCTTGTCTGGATCATGTTCCTGATCCTGTATCTGGTGATGCCGAACACCAAGGTCAGCTTCAGATCTGCACTCATTGCCGCCATCATTGCCGGCACCATGTTTCAGCTTGCCCAGTGGGGGTATTTGTATTTCCAGATCGGGGTTTCACGGTATAACACGATATACGGGAGTTTTGCCGCCTTGCCTTTATTGATGTTCTTTTTACGAATAGCCTGGCTGATTGTTCTGTTTGGCGCGGAATTATCCTTCGCGAACCAAAATGTGGAGAACTACGAATTTGAATCTGATTCCCAGCACATCAGTCCGTTTAATAAAAAACTCCTTGCCCTTTACGTATTGCACTTATTGATCCTGAACTTCGTCAAAGGGGTGAAGCCCATGAATTCGGAACAGGTAGCCAATGAACTAAAAATCCCCAATAAACTGGTTCGGTCCATCCTGAACGACCTGACGGAAGTCCGGCTGATCAACGAAACAAAGACGGATTTTGCCAGGGACATTGGGTATCAACCTGCCATGGACCCCAACCAGATCAATGTGCGGATGGTTCTGGAGCGATTGGACAAAAAAGGAGTCGATATCCTGGTTGTCAAGCCATCCAGGGAACTCGACATCCTGAAAGGCTCCCTGAAAGCTTTCAGTGAAAGCATGGAGGCCTCCAGCCATAACATCCTCCTAAAAGACCTTGCCAAGTCCAAAGCAAAGGCCTGACAGCACCAGACGCCATCGCCTGTCAGGAATGCTTCTCTTCGGTTTTTTTAAACAGGTAAAACAGGCCGGCCAGTACAAGGGCGCTGACCAGGGTCAGGAGGGTGCCGGCCAGATCCAGGCTGATGTCGTCCAAATCGTAGGAGATCAGCCCCCTGTGAAAAAGGAAATACACCACCAGTGCAGCGGCATTGTTGAAAAAATGGGCGAGAATCGGAACCCATATCTTACCGCTCCAGACAAACAAATAACCCAGAATCAATCCAAGGGCGAAGCGGGGAAGAAAGCTCAGGAACTGCATATGCATGGCACTGAAGAGCAAGGCGGCAATCACAATGGCGGTGTGGTGATTCCGGGTCCACTGCGTGAATAACTTCTGGATGATTCCCCTGAAAAGCAGTTCCTCCCCTATGGCCGGCAGAATGGCAATCATGAACAAGTTAAACAATAGGTCATGCCAGCTCCCCGTGAGCACAAAAAACTCTGTCATTTCCTCCGCAGCCGCTTCGGCTTGCCGCATCCAGTCTTCGAGCGGACGAAGCAATTGCGGAAAATCAATTTCCTGGTTCCAGTGCATCAGCAGGCTGACCAGGGGCAGTGCGGCAAGCATGATCAGCACCGCCATCAGCATGGACCTGAAACGGGGACGGCGGTTGAGGGTAAGGTATTGTCCGGGCCTGTGACTGATTACCAGGGCAAAAACCAGTGAGGGGACCACAAACAAACCCAGGTGGCTGATCACCTGGAAATACCTCAGAACATTCAGATTGTCCGGAACAGGGGCCAGTCCCTCCCCGCTGGCAAAGGCCAGGATCTGATCCCCCCAGAAGGGGAATGCGGCCAGGGTTCCAAGGACAAGCACAAGGAACAGTGACAGGATGATCAATCCGACGAGCAAAATCAATTTTGTCAACGGATGCATGCCTGAAAACAGGGAGCGGGTTTCCATATAGCGGTTTTCTTTTAATTTTGCAGGAGATGCCCACAAAAGTATAAAAAGTTTGGATGATACAAGGACCATAGGGAAGGTAGTGTTCCCGTCAAGGCCGCTGGTGCTGGCACCCATGGAGGATATTACCGATCCTCCTTTCAGACGCTTGTGCAGGGAGATGGGTGCCGATTGGGTGTATACCGAATTTATTTCGGCCGACGGGCTCATACGTGATGCCGTCAAAAGCTTGCACAAACTGGACATCTATCCGGAAGAAAGGCCGGTAAGCATACAGCTTTTCGGTGCCAACACAGATGCCATGGTGGGTGCCGCAGTAGCTGCCGCGGAAGCCCGGCCGGATTTCATAGATATCAACTTCGGTTGCCCGGTTCGAAAAGTGGCCATCAAAGGTGCAGGATCAGGGATTATGAACGATATCCCCAAGAT
>JAWLHS010000103.1:0-8374 GCA_041690235.1 Bacteroidales bacterium | reverse complement strand
GGTTGGTAATGAAGTACATTTTGTAGCTTCCTTCAGGAAAGTTTCCTGCTTGGTCTTCAAAGAAGTACTTGTCGATGGCGGCCACGGTTTCTTCCCCGCCGGCAATGCGGTTCATCACGTGATGAAAGTGCCAGCCATAGGCGGCTTCGAAGGCATGGACATGCAATTCGGGCTTTTCGGCCTCGGCCAGCATGAAGACGGGTTTGATGGCTTCGAGCTCCGCCCTGGCCTGGTTCCAGAACGCCACGGGTACCATATCGGCCACATCGCAACGAAACCCGTCAACATTCACTTCTTCGACCCAGAAGCGCATCTCCCCGATCATCATATCCCAGAGGTCCCGGTTTTCGTAGTTCAGGTCGATTACATCGCTCCAGTCCTCAACGGGGGGGACAAAATGGCCCTCCTGGTCCCTGGTGTAAAACTCCGGGTGGGTTTCGGTCCACGGATGGTCCCATGCCGTATGGTTTGCGACCCAGTCGAGGATTACGTGCATGCCCAGGTCGTGGGCCTTTTCCACCAGGTTTTTAAAGTCGTCCAGGCTGCCGAACTCCGGGTTGACCCCTGTATAGTCCCTGACAGAGTAATAACTGCCGAGTGTGCCCTTGCGGTTGAGCTCGCCGATTGGGGTGATGGGCATAAACCAGAGGATGTCAACCCCCATATCGTGCAAACGGTCCAGGTGTTGTGCGAACGCATTGAAGGTACCTTCCGGGGTGAATTGCCGGACGTTCACCTCGTAGATATTGGCGTTCTTGCTCCATTCGGGCGGGTTTACATGGCTGGGCTGCGGCTGATCCCCGGGGGTTACCGTGCAGGAATTGCTGATCCATCCTACGAAAACCAACAGAAGGAAAAGCCTGAAAGAAGGGATTGGTCTGTGCATGGTTTGGTGTTTTTTGGTTTTTATTGTCGGATGGGCCCCCTCGCCTGCCGCCCCATAGGTGCTGCTGCGGGAATTTTCCCTGAGGGCTTACATCCCGATGTTGCGCCTGAGGTAATCCTCTACATCCATTTGCTTGGGCCTGTATTCCTGATGAAATAAACTGGACGAAATCAGAAAGTCGGCCGTGGAGCGGTTGCAGGCCGTGGGTATGTTGTAAAGAACGGTAATGCGAAGCAGGGCCTTTACATCCACATCGTGTGCCTGGGGTTGCATGGGGTCCCAGAAAAACACCATCAGGTCAATCTTGCCGTCTACGATCATCGCGCCCAGCTGCTGATCTCCTCCGATGGGGCCCGATTTCAGAAGCCTGATATTGAAAGAAAGTGGCTTGTTGCCGCCCCGGCCGCCGGAATCCCTGTCCCGGACATCGTCTGTATCCGCCTGCTGGCCCCCAACCAGGGTTTCCTCAATGAATTTTCCCGTGGTACCGGTGCATACTATATCCAGGTCGGCCAGGGCCTCCCTGTTCCAGTAGGCCCATTCCATCAGTTCCTTTTTGCGGTTGTCGTGGGCAACCAATGCGATGGTTTTGCGCATGGTGTTTTACGGTTTTATGAGTGGCTGGCCGCAATCATCTATACGGCCTTCACCAGAAAGTAGTTTTTCTTGCCCCGCTGAACGAGGATATAGGTGTTGTTTAACAGGTGGCTGTTGTCAATCGTCAAGTCCTCCTGTGCCCGGTTTTTATTGATGCTGATGCTGTTTTCTTTGAGTGCCCTGCGTGCTTCTCCTTTGGATTTCAGGATGCCGGACTTTTCACTCAGGAAATCAATGACCTGAATGCCCGTCTCCAATTCCGCCCGGCTGACCTCCGTCATGGGGACCCCTTCGAAGACGTCGAGGAGCATTTGTCCAGGGAGCTTTTTCAGGGTTTCTGTCGTGCCTTTGCCAAAAAGAATTTCGGAGGCCTCCACGGCCGCTTCATATTCCTGTTCTCCGTGTACCCTTACTGTGATGTCTTTGGCAAGGGACTTCTGCAGGATTCTCAGGTGCGGGGCCTGGTGGTGCTCCCTGGTCATGGCCTCGATCTCTTCCCTTCCGAACAAAGTGAAAATCCGGATATAGCGCTCCGAGTCCACATCGGAACAGTTCAGCCAAAACTGGTAAAACTGATAGGGGGAAGTATAGCGCGGGTCAAGCCAGACGTTGCCGGTTTCGGTCTTTCCGAACTTGCCCCCGTCGGCTTTGGTGATCAGCGGACAGGTCAGTGCGAAGGCTTCTCCCCCCGTTTTGCGCCTGATCAGCTCGGTGCCGGTGGTGATGTTTCCCCATTGGTCGGATCCGCCCATTTGCAGGCGGCAGTTCTTGTTGTTGAATAAATAAAGGAAATCGTATGCCTGGACCAATTGGTAAGAAAACTCGGTGAATGACAGTCCGCTGTCCAGCCGTTTCTTCACGGAGTCCTTGGCCGTCATATAGTTAATGGTAATGTGCTTGCCCACCTCCCTGAGGAAACCCAGGAAACTGAAACCGCTCATCCAGTCGTAGTTATTGACGATCTCGGCCCGGTTGTCGCCGCTTTCAAAATCCAAAAAACGAAGAAGCTGGACCCTGATGGCCTCCTGGTTGTGGCGCAGCTCCTCTTCAGAAAGCAGGTTGCGTTCTTCGCTTTTCCCGCTGGGATCCCCGATCATGCCTGTGGCCCCGCCCACCAGGGCAATGGGTTTGTGGCCTGCCATCTGAAGGTGTTTTAGCATCATAACGGTTACCAGGTGACCGATGTGCAGGGAGTCGGCCGTGGGGTCAATGCCCACATAGGCGGTGGTCATTTCCCTTAACATATGTTCTTCGGTGCCGGGCATGATGTCGTGGATCATGCCTCGCCAGCGCAACGCTTCAACAAAATTCTTATTCATCAGAAAAAACGGGTTAAAATACCCTCAAAATTAGTCAATTCAGGGATTATTTAATTTTTTTACGCCGGATTTTCTCTACTTTTGAGGTTAAATGGGGGCCTGGTGCCCCTGTTCAGCCTTCCAGGGCTGCGCTGAATGAAAGGGTTATTCATGTCTTTGGTTTCTGATAAAAATACATTGGTTACAGGAGGTACCGGCCTGGTCGGTGCCCATTTGTTGTACGAGCTGGCCAGGAGCGGAAAACAGGTTCGCGCCTTGCGGCGGGCCGGCAGCAATACAGAATTGGTGAAGAAACTCTTCCTGTGGTATGACCCCATAAAGGGTGACGGTCTTTTTTCGGCCATAGAGTGGACGGAGGCCGATTTGAGTGACATCTTCAGTCTGAAGGAGGCGCTGCATGGCATCGATTATGTGTATCACTGCGCCGCCATGGTGTCATTCCTGCCGGCCGACAGACCGGTGATGATGAAGGTGAACGTGGATGGCACCGCAAACCTGGTGAACATGGCCCTTGAAAAAGGCATCAAGAAGTTTTGCCATTGCAGCAGTGTGGCCGCCATTGGCAAGCCCGACCGTGGAAACACCATCGATGAGTCCCTGATCTGGAAGACCTCTTCCGGAAATTCCTGGTACGCCATCAGCAAATACGGTGCAGAAAGGGAGGTGTGGAGGGCCGCGGAGGAAGGCCTGAGCACCGTGATTGTGAATCCAAGCGTGGTGGTCGGACCCGGTGACCCGGGGCGCTCCAGCGCACAGCTGTACCTTTCGGTAAAAAACGGGTTGAAGTTTTATACCGGGGGGGTAACGGGCTTTGTGGATGTAAGGGATGTAGCCGAGGCCATGGTGCGCCTCATGGAAAGCGAGGTAGAGGGCCAGCGGTTTATCCTCAGCAGCGAAAACCTTCCGTATAAGACCCTGTTCGGGTATTTTGCCAAGCATTCCGGGGCCAGCCCGCCCCGGTACAGAGCCGGACGTTTCCTAAGTGAAATGGCCTGGCGGCTGGAGAAGGTGAGAAGCTTCTTCACCGGGCAAAAGCCGCTGATAACCCGGGAGACAGCCCGCAACGCCAACAACAAAAGGTATTTCAACAACGACAAGATCCGCCGTTTCACCTGATTTGAATTCCGACCCGTTGAAGAGGCGGCCGAAAACACCTCCCGCTTTTTTCAAACATACCCGGTTTACCTGTCGCCAGACTTCCGGATGAATACCGATTAGCAGGCCGGGGGGTCCGGGTGCCGGGCGGATGGGTTCCCGTCATTGACTCCTGCGGCGGATGATCCATTGCGAACCCATATAAAGCACAAGCAGAAAGGACAAAAACAGGCTCAGCTTGCCCAGGATGTTGCCATGCAGGGTGAAGAAGGTAAGCCGGTGGTTTTTGTTCAGGGTTTGGTTCATGGAAGTTGGTTCCCACCAGGCCGATTGCTTCAGGATGTCTCCACGTTGGTTGATAAAGGATGAAATTCCCGTACTGGCAGCTCGTGCAATGCTTTTCCGGGACTCGATGGCGCGCAGGCGGGCGTATTGATTGTGCTGTCTGTGTCCGGGGGTGTTGCGCCACCATCCATCATTCGTGATAATAAAGATGAGCCCGGCTCCCTGAATGTTATAACCGCGCATATAGTCTCCGTAGATAGACTCATAACAGATGACCGGGGCCACAATGGTTCCGTCGCCCGTTTGGAACACCCCCCGGCTTTCCTGTGTCCCCAGGCTGCTGGCGGTTCCGCCAAAACCCTCCACCAGCCTTCCGAGGGGTCCGAGGACCCTGTAAAAAGGCATTTTCTCGATGCCCGGCACCAGCTTGGATTTGTGATAGTAAGCTACCGTTTTCCCCGCTTCCACCATCAGCGCGGAATTATACACATCGTACTTCTGATTGTTTCCGGGATCCTGCCTGGCAGAGGGTGGCGCCTCTTCATGCGGCCCGTACAGCCGGTATACCATGCTGCCGAATACCCAGGTAAGCCCCTCGTTGTTTTCGATGTGGCTGCGCAGGGCACTGACCATGGCATGGTCTTCGTCCCTGTGCATCCAGATGCCATATGGACTGGCTCCCTCGGGGGCTACTACGAAGCGGGTTTCCGGGGTCACGGCCTGGTCGGCCAGATCGGTCATCAGGGCGATCCTGCGCCGGGCTTCCTCTAAAGATCCGGCTTGGTCGTACGGGTCAATGGCGGGTTGAATCACCACCACTTCGACCGGGTCATGGGTTTCTTCATACCCGTTCCACAATGAGAATGAAACCAGGGCGGGCAACACGAAAGCAACGGCCGCAAAACCGCCAAGAATGACCCGCTTTTTCGGCGGACCAGCCGGGGGCATGAACTGTTTGAGCAGAAAAAACAGGATCAGGTTCAATACAAGAATCCAGGCCGTTCCCCCGGCCGTACCGGTGTATTCATACCACTGCACCCAGGCGGGGAAGCGGGCAAAGACATTGCCCAGGTCGAGCCAGCTCCAGCTCAGGTCCCATCGCGCGTGCAGGTATTCAAATGTAAGCCAGAAAAACAGCAGGGAGACAGGCCCGGGCCGTCCCGGCAAAACCCTTCGTGCGATATGGGCTAATCCGACGGGGATTGCCATAAACAATGAGTTCAGCACCATGGCCACCACCATGCCCGGCAGCGTGGCGTACATGATCCACCAGGTGGTGCAGACATTGAAGACAAAAAAGGCGATCCAGGCGTGGAGAAACATCGCAAAACCCCTGTGGCGATCCCGGTTTTGGAAGAGGTGGTCTTCCACCAGCAACAAAGGGATGAATGCCACGAAGGCCAGGAAAGGAAAGCCCCTGGCCGGCCAGCTCAGAGAGAGCAATAGTCCGCTTAGCAATGAAAGCAGCAGGGTCTTGTGACGGATAAAAATGTTTGGCATGAGGGGTCGGATATGAGTGATGCATGGCCTGGGCGCAGCGGTGTGTAAAGATAAAAAAAGTGTCCGGAATAAATTCGTTCCCCCGGCCCGAAGGCGACCGAAACATGCTTGCTGCCCGCCCAGGCCGCGCGGTGGGAAAAAAACTGATCCTATAAAATTTAAACATTGTTTTAAACAGAAAAAATAACTATTTTCGTGGGTTGATTGCCCGGATTTATTATACCAAACCCCCGATGGTTTATGACAAAGAATAACAGCACCGAACAGAAAATTTTTGAAGCGGCCACCCAATTATTCCTCGAAAAAGGGGTGGATCGGACCAGCGTCCGTGAAATCGCCACCAAGGCGAACATCAACCTGGCTTTGATGAACTACTATTTTCGAAGCAAGGAAAACCTTTTTGACGCCATTTTTTCCAAGCTGGTGAAGTCCAACTCCAAAAACCTGATTGAGATTCTGGACAGCGATCTGGAGCTGGAGGAGAAGATCCGGCGTTATGTAGGGGTGTATATTGACATGCTTTCGGAGAATCCTTTGCTGGTTTCGTTTGTGATGGCCATTTTGCACCGGAGCCGCGAACGCATCACCGAAATGAAGGCGGTGAGCAGCCTGTACAGTACAGAAAAATTTTCCCGGCAGATTCTGGAGGAAGGGAAACAAGGGAGGATACGCCGCACGGATCCCTCCCAGCTTTTTGTGGACATGCTGTCGTTGGTCGCTTTTCCGTTTGCCATCAAATTGCTGGTCATGGACAGGAATCAGTTTAGCGAAAAGGACTTCGACGATTTCATCCAGGAGCGGAAAAAACGCGTTCCGGAGATGCTGATCAACAGCATGCGCCTGCCTTAGCTTTCTGTGGGCCCGGCCCCCATATTGTCGAGCAGTTTTTCAAATTTCACCCTCGACAGGGGCGATCCCGCTTTCACCAGGTTTTGTTTGAACCCATTTTTTTGCATGCTTCGCCATTGCTCCCCACTCCATAGGGCCAGGGGTTCCAGGGGGTTGAGGCGTGGCTCCCGGTGGGGGACGGACCAACGGTTGTGGGGACAAACATCCTGACAGATGTCACAACCAAAGACCCAGCCCTGGCATTTTTTACGGAATTCTCCGGGTATGGGACCTTTCAACTCAATGGTGAGGTAAGAAATGCACCGGCGCGCATCGACCAGCCCGGGGGCGGTGATGGCGTTCGTCGGACAGGCTTCCATGCATCGGGTGCAACTGCCGCACAGGTCCCTTCCGAATGGTTCGTCCGCCTCCATCGCCAGAGTGGTGAGGATGCCGCCCAGAAAAAAGAAACTCCCCTTGCGGGGAATGATCAATGAGGAATTCTTCCCGATGCGCCCGATGCCCGTCTTTTCGGCCCATGCCCGCTCAAGGACGGGGGCCGAATCGGTAAAGGCCCTGCTCCGGGTTCCGGGAACCAGCTCTTCGAGCGCCTTTATCATCTCTGCGAGCTTCTCTCTCATCACAAAATGGTAGTCTTCCCCCCATGCATATTTGGCAATTTTCAAATCCTGCCCGTGGCCTGGTGGCGCATCTTTTTGTTTCGTCGGATGGGCCCGGCTTTTGGGGAAATAATTTTGTGCCACCATGATCACCGAGCGGGTTCCTTCAAACATGAGCCGCGGATCGAGGCGTTTGTCGATGTTCCGCTCCATGTAGGCCATGGAACCATGCCTGCCTTTTTCGATCCAGCGGGTGAATGACTCCTCCCGTTCGTCCAGCCTTGTGGCGGCCGCCACACCAAAGGCGTCAAATCCCAGGTCCAGGGCTTTCTGCTCAAGTTTCGCCTTTATGGAGGAGTCTGTGGAGGTCATTTCAAACCGGGGTTGCCTGCCGGGTCGCAGGCAGGATAATGGATACTTATTGATCGAACAGGGTGTTATGGCCCGGTTTCTTCATTCTGCCCAGGTGGCGGTATGCGGTTTCGGTGGCTTCCCTTCCCCTGGGGGTCCGCATGATATAGCCCTCCTGGATCAGGTAGGGTTCATACACCTCCTCGATGGTGCCGGCATCTTCTCCGACCGATGTGGCCACATTGGCCAGTCCGACGGGCCCGCCTTTGAACTTGTCAATAATGGTCAGCAGGATCTTGTTGTCCATTTCGTCCAGTCCGTATTTGTCTACATTCAGGGCATCAAGGCCATACAGGGCAATGTCCAGGTCAATGTTGCCGTTGCCCTTCATCTGGGCGAAATCCCGGACCCTTCTGAGCAAAGCGTTGGCGATACGGGGTGTGCCGCGGCTGCGGCCGGAGATTTCCCGGGCTGCTTCTTCGCTGATGTCCACTTTGAGGATGCCGGCCGAGCGTTTAATGATGTGGTTCAGCAGTTTGGCATCGTAATAATTCAGGCGGGCGTTGATGCCGAAACGTGCCCTGAGCGGGGATGTAAGCAGCCCGGATCGCGTGGTGGCCCCGATCAGGGTAAATGGGTTGAGGCTTAGCTGCACGCTGCGGGCGTTTGGCCCGCTTTCAATCATGATGTCGATCTTATAGTCCTCCATGGCCGAATACAGGTATTCTTCCACCACGGGGCTCAGCCGGTGTATCTCATCGATAAACAACACATCATGCGCTTCCAGGTTGGTGAGGAGTCCGGCAAGATCTCCCGGTTTGTCGAGGACCGGACCCGAACTGACTTTGATGCCCACACCCATTTCGTTGGCGATGATATGTGCCAGGGTGGTT
>JAWLHS010000102.1:0-8389 GCA_041690235.1 Bacteroidales bacterium | reverse complement strand
CAGCAATTGAAGGATGCCAACAGGAAACTGATACAGCTCAATAAACAAAAGACCCGCTTTCTTTCCATTATTTCGCACGACATTCGCAGTGGGTTAGGGGCCGTGGATCAAACCCTTCAAATGCTGGTGGATGAATTCGAGGTTCTGAACAAAGACAGGGTCAAATCCCTCCTCGCCTCTCTCAGCCAGAATGCCGGGTCGACCTATATGACCCTGGTCGATCTGCTTTTATGGTCCAAAACCGACATGCTGGAGCTGGAGCCCGACAAAAAGGTACTGAACGCCGTTTCGTTGATGCGGGATGTCGTGGACTTTTTCCGGCAGGGAATCCTGCGGAAACAGCTTCGGGTGGAAACGGAGTTTGCCGCTGAGCGGGTGGAACTGTTGGCCGACGAGAACATGTTAAAGGCCATTCTCAGAAACCTTCTTTCCAACGCCATCAAGCACTCCCGACCCGGAGGCAGGATACTGTTGGGCGCCCGGCTGCAAGAGGGGGAGCCGGTGATTGAAGTGCGCGATTTCGGGACCGGCATGGACCCTGTGATGCTGGAAGGCGTGTTTTCAAAACCGGGAAGCACCGATACCGGAACAGACATCGAAGAACATGCCGGTATCGGGCTGCTGATCGCCAAGGATTTTCTGGACATGCACGGCGCACGGGTGGAGATCGAAAGCAAGCCACACGAAGGGACGACCTTCAGGCTTTTCTTCTGACGGGCGGCCGGCGGCTTCCATATTTAGCTCCCCGTAATCCAGTCCGATGCGCTCAACAATCGGATAGCCGGTTCCCGGGGCATCGTGCAAGCTGAGCCGGATCGGGATCCGGTCCCGTTATTTATGGCAGTCCCTGGAGGAATTAAAGTAGTTTTCTATAACGAATCAATATAAACCCTGTAAGCATAAGCAGGGACGCGTATACGGACCATTTTTTGAGGGGAACAGAAGCGGGGTTGGGATCAAAGTTCAGCCTGGCGGCGTCCTCTTCCTGTGCCACTGTGATTATCGGTGCATCCTCCTCGCCATGCCCCAATGCAAAGTAGTAGATGTCCGGACCGGCACTTTCCGAAGGCCGGATGGCCCATTCGTATTCGCTATAGAACCCATAGGGCATCGTTACGCCGTGGTCGGATGTGGACTCGAAAAACACCCCGGGCTGGAATGTTTCCGCCTGCGCGTTTAATTGCCGGCTTGTTGGAGTCAGGTCGGACAAATGAGGGGAATTGAACAGTACAAAGGCATTGCCAGGGTTCGTGGTGATTTTCTGCCAGGGGGATCCAAATGTGCCTGAGGAATAATAAAGGCTTATATCCTCATTAAAAGAATCGTTTTCACTAAAGAGGTTGTTTGCCTGTATTCTTAGCCGGATGGTCTCTATTCCGTTTAGGTTAATATATTGACCCTCAGGGGCTTTCCAGGTGGCGGCGGTTTCATTGCCGTCGTCGTTGCGCCAGCGATAACCGGTCTGGTTCATTTTTGCAGACACCTCGGTCAATGCAAATGTCATCAGCAGGAAGGCGATCAGGGTCTTTTTCATACAATGGGTCACTTGGTTAGCGGGTGGGTTGGTGTTGTTCTTGCTTTCGCAATTCCAAATGTAAAGAAAATTTGGAAGATCACGCACAAAAGGGCCAATACAGGGAAAAAAAGCGGAAACCGGGCAAAAAAACTGGTTTTCCGGTTGGGCCGGATGGTCCCCACAACAAGTTCCGGGTGATTTGACTGGCTGATGGTTTGCACTACGCCAAGGCGGGACACGATGCCGGACATCCCCCTGTTGCTGTTGATGACCATGTCTTTGTTGTATTCCACGGCGCGCAGGCGTGCAATATAGAAATGCTGAGCGATGTTTTGGGTATTTTCCAGCCAGGCATCATTGCTGATGTTGACCAGGAAGGCGGGCGGCTCTCCCTTCTTCCGGGCGTAGTCCGGGAGCAGGGACTCGTTGCAGATCATAACCCGGGCATTTCCAATATGGGTTGGAAGGTAGGTGGTTTCATGGCCCCGCAGGACATGGTCGAAACCGCCAATGGTCACCATGGGAACGGCTGTGCTGGTTCGCGTGCGAATCAGGGGCTCCTCAAAGAAGCTGAGCAGGGTGTTTTTGTCATAGCGACCGGCTGCAGAGCCGTCGGCATTAATCAAATAGGCTGAGTTGTATACATGGTCTCCTTCTGCCTGCGTCTGGTAACCAATGATACTTTGCATTGAGGCATTGCCCTGGCTGAAGATTCCGGCCAGGGCAAGAAGGATGTCATCGTTTTCCTGGAATGTCCAGGGCAGGGCCGTTTCAGACCAGACCAGCAGTGTTGGATCGTGCCTGCGGGATTCGTCCACCAGCCGGAGCATGGTGGAAATGATCCGGTCTCCGCTGGACGTCCACCTCGTTTCGGCATGCACATTCTCGCAGACCAGTCCGACGGTATGCGACAGCCCATCCCTTTCGGAACCACCCTGTCCAAGCCTCAGCGCCCCATACAAAAAGTTGAACACAAACAAGGCCAGGGCGATCCCCAATAAAAGGCCCCTTTTTCTGACAATGGCCGCGGCGACCAGGTAATTTACCATGGCGATAAGCAGTCCAATACCCAAAGCCCCGGTTAGCGGGGCCAGCTGAATCATGTATTTATTTGGCGATACGGCACAGGCCAGATAAAACTTGTCCCAGACCATCCCTGGCAAAATTTGCATGCGCAACCATTCCAGGAGAAAGAACAGGGCGGAAAACGTCAGGGCGTTTATCAACCATTTTCCGGACTTATTGTGTCTTATCAGGGCAAACAGGTAGAAAGGAAGAGCGAACCAAATGGCAATATACAGTGCCATGAGCAGGATACCTGCGATGCCTGCAAACAAACTGGCCCCGGCATACCGGGCAAGAACCGGGGGCATCCACAGAAGCTGTACAATGCCAAACGTATAACCGGCCGCCAGTCCCGGGGCAACAATTTGCCCGGGGGTTTTCCCGTGGATAGCCACCAGAAGGGGGACCAGTCCAACCCAAACCAGCCAGGCGTTGGGCTCCGTTGCGGATAGCCCCATCAGCAAGCCGCTGATGATGGCCAGAAAAAACGACAAGCGATTCATTCGAAAACTTTCTGGCGGTTAAAAATAGAGGTTTTTGGCCATACCAACCCAAACGGTCTGCACCAAACCATGCTGAAAAGGATCCGCCGGATACGGGAGGATATCCAGCTGGGGTTGCAGAGGAACGGATGCAGGGCCCTATGCCACGGCTCCAACCCTGCGGGAACGCAACAAGAGATAACCACCGGCAAGCAATGCAAAGACCAGCAAGGCAAAATAGCCAAGCGGGATGGCCGGGGGCTCGAGGTCGCTGAATATCGACAGCCCGCAATATTCAGTCGTTCCGGAGGCAACGAGAACAGATCCGCCGGTGTCCGTGTCGATTATCCGGATCTGACCGCCTAAACTATAAGCAGCCCAGTACAACGCCCCGGTGTTGTCGTCAAAATCCATGCTTTGTGCAAAATTGGCGTTTAACCCCAGGGGGCCGACGATCGTTCCCACTCCTGTGGTAGGGTTGATTTTTACTAAATTATCGTTTGCAATCTCCACAGTGAACAATTCCCCGTCCTCATTGATGGCCAGATCGATGGCGATGGGGCAATTGGTGATCTGCCCGATGGGGGTGAGGACGCCGGTCGCCAGGTTGATCGTATAGAGGGCGGATACGCTACCATTGGAGGTGCTGAAATACATCGTCCCTGAAGGCCGGTGATAAGTCATGCCGGTGATGGTCTGTCCGGAGATGATGCCGGTGATGGGAGCGACAGGCTGCAGGGTGTTGCCTGAAAAATCCACTTCGTAAAGGACGCGGGAACTATTATCTGCCGCAAAATAACGACCGTCGGGCCCCATATCACCGGCGTACAAGGAAAGACTATTGGAATACATAAATAAATTGGCGGCCGTTAAAAAAGTATTGTCCGGGATGGCCTGGAAATAGTTGCCGAGAACATCGAGCACATAAGCAAAGGGGGGATCATCGAACTGCACGATCTCCGACATGGTCACCTGGGGCGCTTCGGGCGACCTGTCGAGGGAAATTTGCGCATAAGACTGGCTGAAAATGACAAACAACAAAACAAAAACAGGAAGTGCTCTTTTCATGGGGGTGAGGCGTTGGTTGATGAATATGATTTTTGCGAACAAATGTAAAAGAAATCCCTACATAAAAAGCATGTCGGAGGATTTAATCGATTTGTTGCCTCTTTGTAACTTTTCGTTGGAGGGTCCGTCTCATATAAAACCCTGTAACACCTAAAAAATGAGCATCCGACTTTTGATTGTATTGATCCTGCTGCCCTGGACTGCCCGGGCGGAAGAACTTTTTCCGCTGGTTACGGAGCATATGAGTCTGCGGCTGTCGTTTGACTTTCCCGGGGAGACCCTTGAAGGCGTCTGTACATTGAGGATTACGAACCAGTCTGACGAACCCAGGGACCAGATCCCGCTGATGTTGTACCGCCTGATGCCGGTACAGTCAGTCACCAACCAGGAGGGTGAGCCGCTCGGGTTCAGCCAGCAGGTTGCCTCGTTTGAGGGTTTTCCCAGATGGCAGGCGAACCATATTCTTGTCAATGAGAGGGTGGGCCCGCATGAGACGAAAACAATCACCGTCCGTTATGGCGGGTATCTGCTGGGTTACCAGGAAACCGGCATGCGGTACCTGACCGACAGGATATCGCCTGCATTTACGATGATCCGCATGGATGCCCTTGCTTATCCGACGATCGGCTTCCCCGATGTCGTTTTCCTGCAGATGAATGCCATGGCAAATATGTTTTCTTACGACATTGAAGTGACGGTCCCCGATACACTGATGGTGGCCAATGGCGGGGTGCTCCTCTCTGTGAACAAGGATGGCGGCGGACAAGCCACTTACCGGTATAAGGACAAACAGCCGACCTACCGCGTTGACATCGCGATTGGTCCCTATGGCAAGCTGGAAGCCCATCCTTTCGATATTTTTTACCTGACCGACCAGGCGGCCGCGGAACAAATCGCCGAAAACGGTTTGCGCGCCCGGAATCTCTATACCTCCTGGTGGGGTGAGCTGGCCGGTTCAAACCGCATTGCCATTATTGAAACAGAAAAGGGCAGTGGCGGACAGGCGGATGAGACTTGCATTTTAATGCCCGGGGAAGGGTTCTCCAATATTTCCGATTACCAGTTTTTGTATCATGAACTCTCCCACCTGTGGAACGTAAAGATTTTCGAGGCCCGGGGAACCAGTCCGCGCTGGGAAGAAGGCCTGGCTACGTTTTGCGAGGTTTTGGCGGACGAGACCCTGAACCCGGAAAAAAGCGGGCTTGCTGACCGGGCATTCCGCAATGGCCTGGCAAGTTTCAGGCGAAGCCTGGAGCGCAATCCCGAACTGCTCAATACGCCCATGATCGAATATGGAAATGCGGGATTAACCTCCTACTCCTATCGCCAGCCCACGCTGATGTTTTCTTTGCTATACCACTGGCTGGGCGAAGAAAAGTTTCACCAGGCCGTTGGGGGTTTTTACCAGCAGTACCACGCAAGGGGTGCATCCACCCGTGATTTCACCGACTACTGGGAGCGCCTGTTCCCGGAGAAGCGACTGCGCGATTTTTTTAAGGATTGGGTCTATACCACGGACTATACCGCCCTGGTGCTGGAAATCCCGGACATGGAGGCCATGATACGGCATTATGAGGGGGAGGGCCCGTCCGACGAAGAAAACAATTAAGCATTTCCTACCAGCACTTCTGAAGTTCCTGGTTGCTACGCACCGGGACTTCTTTTAAAGTGGCAAGAAAGTTTATTTATAAAAGGATTTCCGTTATTTTTAAGCCCTGAAATATTGGGCGATGAAATACTTTTCTTTCCTGCTGGTCTTTCTGGCGATTTCCTGTGCCCCGCATAACCGGACTGATGTCGTAAACCTGACAGAAGAACCGGATGGCTGGAGGCTGTTGGTGAATGATGAGCCTATAGTGGTTAACGGCATGAATTGGGATTACTTTCCCATAGGTACGAATTATATGTATGTCTTGTGGGATGAGCCCGATGGGTTTATCAAAGAAGCATTGGATTACGAAATGTCCTTGCTGCAAGACATGGGCGTAAACGCTATCCGGGTCTATACCGGCATCCAGCCCCGGTGGATACAGTACATCTACGAAAACTACGGCATCTATACCATGCTCAACCATTCATTCGGCCGCTATGGGCTTACCCTGGAAGGGGAATGGGTTGCAAACACCGAATATTCCGACCCCCGGGTTGCGGAGCTGCTACTTGATGAAGTAACGACCCTGGCTGAGGAATTCAAAGACACCCCGGGTCTGTTGATGTATTTGCTGGGCAATGAGAACAACTTCGGACTGTTTTGGGGCGGTGCCGAAACCGAAGACACCCCCATGGCCGACAGGCCGTCCACCACCCGGGCACGGCATATGTACAAGTTGTTCAACGAGGCTTCCCTGGCCATGAAGGCCATTGATCCGGACCGTCCGGTTGCGCTGTGCAACGGCGACCTGCTTTTTCTTGATATTATTGCGAAGGAGTGTCCCGATGTGGATATCTTCGGGGTGAACGTTTACCGGGGGAAGTCCTTATCGGATATGTTCGACCGGGCGAAAAAGGAATACGGGAAACCCATCTTGCTGACAGAGTTTGGGTCGGACGCCTTCCATGCCATCACGATGGAGGAAGCCCAGGTGGAGCAGGCCACGTACAATGTGGCCAACTGGAGGGAGATTTATGAGAATGCCGCCGGCCTCGGCATGGCGGGCAATTCCATCGGGGGTTTTACCTTTCAGTTCAGCGACGGCTGGTGGAAGTATGGCCAGACGGTGGACCTTGATGTGCACAATACCGAGGCTTCCTGGGAGAATGGCGGGTACAAATTCGACCATATCCCGGGTGAAAACAATATGAATGAAGAGTGGTTCGGCATCTGTGCGAAGGGCCCGACCGACGAAAGGGGCTTTTATCCGTTGTTCCCCAGGGCGGCCTATTATGCGCTGAAAGAAGTGCACAAACTGAACCCCTGTGAAGAAGGTGTCACCCCGGCCAAAATCAGGACGTACTTTAATGGCATTGATGTTGAGGAGGCCCGCCTGGAGGCCATAAGCAACAGGGCCACGGCTGAAAGTGCCGGCGTGAAGTGAGCGGACAGGCCCGGACCGCGGTGCATGGTTCCGGCGTGAAGTGAGCGGACAGGCCCGGGCAGTGGTTCATGGTTTCGGTGTGGGGCAATTGGCTGGTCTGGAAAACAAAATGCAACATTATGAAGAACCCATATTCAGACATTGCAAACAACAATACAAGCAGGAAAGTGGCGCTGAACACGGTGACGTACGACAATGAACGTTACTTCAGGATCAGCAACCACGACAAGATGCGGCCCTTCTTTATGAGCATCGTAAGTGACGCCAACCACTGGATGTTTATTTCGAGCAACGGGGGTCTTTCGGCCGGGCGAAAAAACCCGGAGTATGCCTTGTTTCCCTATTATACCGATGACAAGATCACAGAATCTGCCGACATGACCGGCAGCAAGACCATTGTCCGGGTGCATGCCGCTGCCGGGGTGATGATTTGGGAGCCATTTTCCGAAAGACAGACCGGGAAATATGCCATCAGCCGGAACCTGTACAAAAGCGTATACGGCAACAAGATCCTTTTTGAGGAGGTCAACCACGACCTGGATCTGGCATTCCGTTACCAGTGGAGCCCGAGCCGGACGTTTGGCTTCGTCAGGAGGGCGGAACTGGTCAACAATTCAGATAAGGAGGTGCGCATAAACCTGCTGGATGGCATTCAGAACATCATGCCCTATGGGGTGCCCAGCGACCTGCAAAAAACGACCAGCAATCTGGTGGATGCTTATAAAAGAAGCGAACTGGAGCCAACTTCGGGCATCGGCATCTATGCGCTCAGCGCGATCATTGTGGACAAGGCGGAGCCCAGTGAGGCACTGAAGGCCAATATCGCCTGGTCTGCCGGACTCGAACATCCCATTCACCTGCTTTCATCCCTCCAGCTAAACCGATTCAGGCAGGTGCAGAGGGCTTCGGGGGAACCGGAACTCCGGGACGAACCGGACATCCGGGGCGAACGCAACATTCGGGTGGAACAGGAACTCCGCAATGAACAGGGCATCCGGGGCGAACGCAACAGTTTTGGAGACCCGGAACTATGGGACGTACCGGACATCGTGGCGGAATGCGATATCAAGGGTGAAAAAGGGGCTTACTTTGTTTCCGCACCCATTTTGCTGCCCGGGCGGTCAGGGAAAAAATGGATGATCATCGCCAATGTGAACCAGGACCACGCACAGATCATCCGACTATCGAAAGCGATAAGAGAAGATGACCAGCTCTTGGAGAAG
>JAWLHS010000101.1:0-8437 GCA_041690235.1 Bacteroidales bacterium | reverse complement strand
CCTGAAACTGATGTCGGAGCGGAAGTCTTTCTTTGTAAGGGCAGCCGGACTGTCCGTAATCTGGTTGTCGGCCGATAACACATCATCGATCCGATCGGAAGAGGCCATGCCCTTTTGAATGTTGTAATAGGCCTGTGAAAAGGTTTTGGCCGGATTGATGATCTGTGAAAAGATGGCCAGGTAGCCGATAAAGCCCTGGGAGGACAGCCCCACGCTTCCTGAAAGCACCAGGGATCCTCCGTACCACATAATGACCACAACCACGAGCGTGCCCAGAAATTCACTGACAGGAGATGCCAGGTACTGCCTGCGGTACAAATTGTTCATGATGCGCGTATACAGCCCGTTCAGGCTCATGAACCGCTGGTTCATTTTCTCCTCGGCATTGAATGCCTTGATCACACGCAGTCCGCCCAGGGTTTCCTCCATGACCGATAGGATCAGCCCCAACCTGGTTTGTCCTTTCATGGCTTTGCTTTTCAAAGACTTGCCTATTCGTCCGATAATCAGGCCGCTGATGGGTAGCAGGATGAGTACGACCAAGGTCAGATGCGGGCTCATGACAAACAGGCTGCCAACATAAATGACAATGGTGATCGGTTCCCTGAACATCATTTCCAGGGAGCTGATGATGCTGATTTCAATCTGATGCACATCATTGGTCATTCGGGAAATGGTATCTCCTTTTCGTTCGCTGGAATAATAGGATAGGGGCAGGTCAATGGATTTTTTATAAATGGCATTTCGCAGGTCCCTGGCCACCCCGTTTCTTACAGGTGTCAGATGGTAAAGGGCCAGGTACTTGAATCCGTTCTTGAACAGGGACGTAACGATCACAACCATGCTGATGAATACCAGGGCATAAACCTCGCCATAATCGGTAATCAGCATGCTGACATAATAATTGAAATTGTTTTGAATGGCTTCGGGGGTCAGGCGAAATGGCAGTAGTTCAGTCACCATGGGCTGGGTGCTGAACAGTATGCCAAGAAAAGGGATGATCATCGTCAGAGAGAACAGGGAGAACAGGGCCGACAACAGGTTGAAGCCGACATTCAGGGCCACCCTGTGCCAGTAAGGCAAGATGTATCGGAGGATTTTCCGGAAATTCTTCATGTGCCTGTTTTTGCCCGGGCATTTATTCGGGGATCTCGGGAATAATCCCGGTATAATTAAAGGGGGTGATCTTTTTCAGTCCGGCTTTTTCTTCATCTGGAATATCCAATTGGTCGATAAACGCCACCAGGTCGTTCCGGTTAATCCGTGCATTGTTCCTGGTGATTTCCTTCAGTTTCTCGTATGGTTCTGCAAGCTTGAGTTTCCTCAGTATGGTTTGTATGGCTTCAGCCACCACGGCCATGTTGTTTTCCAGGTCGTTGTCGATGGCCGGTTTATTCAGGGTGATTTTGCCCAGCCCTTTTTTTGTGGCATGAATGGCAATCAGCATATGGGCCAGTGGCACACCGGTGTTTCGAAGCACTGTTGAATCACTCAAATCACGCTGCAGGCGGGAAATGGGTAGTTTGGCAGACAGGTGTTCGAAAAGGGCAATGGCGATCCCTGCATTGCCTTCTGCATTTTCAAAATCTATGGGGTTTACCTTGTGGGGCATGGTGGAGGATCCGGTTTCTCCCGGAATGATCCGTTGCTTGAAATATTCAAAGGAAATATAGGTCCAGAAATCCCTGTCCATATCAATCAGAATGGTGCAAACCCTTTTCAGGTTGTCGAACAATGCCGCCAGCTGGTCGTAGTGATCAATCTGGGTGGTATGTCTGGACCGGCTGAGACCCAGGTTCCCGGCAAAACCATCGGCAAAACCATTCCAGTCGATTCCCGGATACGCCACATGATGGGCATTGAAATTGCCTGTTGCTCCACCGAATTTGGCCGGATAAGTCCTGGTTTTCAGTTCATTGTATTGAATCCTGAGGCGTTCATAAAACACCAGGATTTCTTTCCCGACGGTTGTCGGGGAGGCTGGCTGACCATGGGTATGGGCGAGCATGGGAATGGATATCCATTGCCGGGCCAGGGTTTTTAACAAATCCATCAATTTCTCCAGGGCCGGGTAGACGACCTGCTCCAGTCCCTGCCTGATCGACAGAGGTATTGCTGTATTGTTGACGTCCTGGGATGTGAGTCCGAAATGAATAAATTCCTTGAAATTTTCAAGGCCGAGGCTTTCAAAGCGCTCCTTTAGAAAATACTCGACAGCCTTGATGTCATGGTTGGTGGTTTTCTCAATTTCCTTCACCCTGACCGCATGATCATCCGAAAAGTCTTCGTAAATATTTCTGAGGTCTGAGAATTTGCTTTCCGGAAATGATGCAAGCTCTTTGAGGGGGATCCGGCAAAGGGCGATAAAATATTCCACTTCGATCAGAATGCGGTACCTGATCAGTGCCTTTTCAGAAAAAAAAGGGCCCAGGGGAGCCGTAACAGGGGCATACCTTCCGTCCACCGGCGAAATATTGGAAAAGCCCTGGTCGTTCATTTCTTTTTGCGTTTTTGTGCCTCCTGTTGTTTTGCCAGCGACTCCATCCTGGCCTGCCACTTGGATTTTTTAACCGGCTTTTTCTTGTTCTCTTCAATCTTTTGATGGAGGGCCTTTTCATCAACAAAGCTTCTGAACAGGAACATTTGCCCGAAGGTGAGCACATTGGCCAGGAAATAATAATAGCTGAGCCCAGAAGCAAAATTGTTGAAAATACCCATCAGCATCACGGGCATGAAATACATCATGGTCTTCATCCCAGGCATCTGGCTGCTGGAGCCCATCATCTGGCTGTTCAGTTTTGTGTAGAAAATGGTTGAAACCGTCATCAGAATGGTGAAAAGGCTGACATGGTCCCCGTAAAAAGGAATGGTAAACGGAAGGTCCAGAATGGAGTCGTAGCTGGATAAGTCATCCGCCCACAGGAAGGCCTCCTGCCTCAATTCGATGGAAGCGGGAAAAAACCGGAAAAGGGCCAGAAGGATTGGCAATTGAAGCAGCATTGGTACACATCCCGCCATGGGATTGACCCCGGCTTTTTTATACAATGCCATGGTAGCCTGTTGCTTTTTCATGGCATCTTCTTTTTTGGGAAATTTCTTGCCCATTTCTTCAATTTCGGGCTTGAGCACCCGCATCTTGGCCTGGGAGATATAGGTCTTATAGGCGATCGGGATCAGAACGATCTTCAGCAAGATGGTGAGGATCAATATAATGATCCCATAATTCAGGTTGAACCCGCTAAGGAAGTTGAATACCGGGATCACAGCATAGCGGTTGATCCACGACATCAGGAAAAACCCCCATCCCAGCGGGATCTGGCGTTCCAGGTCCATTTCGTAGGAGCGTAGGGTCTGGTAGTGGTTTGGCCCGAAATAGAAGCGCATGGGATAAGTGTTGTCCAGCCTGGCATCGAAGGCCAGATTCATGCTTGCTGAAAGGATTTTCAGGTGGTCTTCATCGTTTTCATCGGCCGTGAGACTGCTTACGTCGGCATTGGCGATGCCACTCTCCGAAATCAGGGTGGAGGAAAAGAACTGTTGCTTGAACGAGATCCACTCCAGGGTAGTGGGGAGGCGTTCTGATCCGTCACGGGTTTCCCTCAGTTTGGAAGTCTCCTCGGTGGCGTACCTGTAAAAAACCGTGGTGTTGTTTTGTTCGTTGGTCCGGTTTTTCTCCACCCGCGGCAATTTGAGCTGCCAGTCCAGATTGACAAAGGTCGTATTGGCGGCAATGGCTTGCTGGGTCCCGACGAAGTTTATATGGAAATCGATCATATAATCGTCGCCGGTTAAGGCATAAAAGTATTCAATGTAGCTGGGGTTTTCAGCCGTGTGCAGGTCTGAATAGGCCCTCATGGAGAAGGTCGTGGAGTCATTCCCGCCAACGGAGATTTCCTGTTGCCCGGAAAAACGACGATCCGGGTATACCGGCTGAAAATACAACTGGTCAGTCGAAATCTGCCTGTTGCCTGAAAAAAGGTGAAGGGTGAACTCATTCTCTTCCCCTCCGTCGAACAGGAGGAGGGGCTCTTTATCATAGGTTTTGTATTCCTTCAGTTCGGCCGAGTGGACATGACCGCCCCGGGTGTTTATGGTCAGCCTGAGCACTTCGTTCTCAAGGACGTAAAAACTTTGTTCGCCCAGGGCCGCATTGGAGAACAAGCCCATGCGTTCTGCCGGATTTTGCAGGGCGATGCTGTCGGGTTGAGAGGTATCGGTCGGGACCTCCCGGGTCATCGCTTCCTGCTGAAGTGCCTGCGATTGGGCGGCCTCCTCCTGGCTGCGCTGAACGGCTGCGATGCTGTCCTGTTGTCTTTGGGCTTCCAGCCGCTCTTCTTGGGTGGGGGCCACCCAGAGGCTATAACCAAACAAAATGGCGGCAATCAATACCAATCCCAATATGTTATCTCTATTCATCGATGATTTGTTTTCTGGAATGCAAAGATAGTCAGTTTTTTTCAGCGAAGGCGATGGAAGCCCTTACAAAGTCTACGAAGAGGGGGTGGGGATTTGCAACCGTGCTGCTGTACTCGGGATGAAACTGCACCCCGATGAACCAGGGGTGGGTGGTTAATTCGAATATCTCAACCAGCTCGGTTTCGGGATTGATCCCTGAGGGGACCATGTGGTGATCCGCAAACAACTGCAGGTAGGTGTTGTTGAACTCGTAACGGTGACGGTGCCTTTCATCAATGTGCTTCTTCTTGTAGATGGAGTGCACCTTGCTCCCCGGAGTCACCAGGCAAGGGTACGACCCCAGCCTCATGGTCCCTCCCTTGATGCTTATTTTTTTCTGTTCCTCCATAAAGTCAATGACCGGGTCCGGGGTATCGGGGTCCATTTCCGTGGAATGTGCTTTTTTCAGATGAAGGACATTTCGGGCAAATTCCACGACGGCACATTGCATTCCCAGGCAAATGCCGAAGAACGGAATGTTGTTCCGCCTGGCATACCCAATGGCTGCAATTTTACCGTCAATGCCCCGGTCGCCAAACCCCGGTGCGACAATAATCCCGGAAAGGCCCTCAATCTGTTGTTTTACATTCCTGCGGTTGATTTCCTCAGAATGGATTAACCTGAGATTCACCTTGCAATCATTGGTGGCACCAGCGTGGATCACCGACTCAATAATGGACTTATAGGCATCCACCAGCTCAACGTATTTCCCGATGAGCCCTATGTTCACTGTTTTTCTCGGGTTCTCCAGCCTGGAAAGGAAGGCTTCCCATTTTTCGAGATCGGGTTTGCAGTTGGCCGGCATTTTGGTTTTTTTCAGCGCCACCAGGTCCAGCTTCTCTTCCTTCATCAGGATGGGGACCTTGTAAATACTGTTGGTGTCGATGGATTCAATTACGGATGAGGCGTCCACGTTGCAGAACAAGGCGATTTTGTTGCGGATGGCATCATTCAAATGCTTTTCGGTCCGACAAACCAGAATATCAGGCTGAACCCCGTACTCCAGCATCGTTTTTACAGAATGCTGGGTGGGTTTCGTTTTTAATTCTTTTGCGGCCGCCAGGTAAGGGATCAGGGTGAGGTGGATGACCAGGCAACGGGGCCCCATTTCCCATTTCAATTGTCGGATGGATTCGATGTAGGGCAGTGACTCGATGTCTCCAACCGTTCCCCCAATTTCCGTAATCACGAAATCATACTGGTTGGTTTCCCCCAGCAGCTGGATCCGGTATTTGATCTCATCCGTGATGTGGGGGATGACCTGAACGGTTTCTCCCAGGTAATCGCCCCGCCTCTCTTTTTCGATGACCGACTGGTAAATCTTTCCGGTGGTCACGTTATTGGCCTGACTGGTGGGTTTGTTCAGAAAACGCTCATAATGGCCCAGATCCAGGTCGGTCTCTGCCCCATCGCGTGTGACGTAACATTCCCCATGCTCGTAAGGGTTCAGGGTACCCGGGTCAATGTTGATGTAAGGATCCAGCTTTTGAATGGTTACGGAGTAACCTCTTGCCTGCAGCAGCTTGGCCAGCGAGGCCGAAATAATGCCTTTTCCCAAAGAGGACGTAACCCCCCCTGTAACAAAAATATACTTGGTGGTTTCTGAAGCCTGGCTCATGTTTTGATGCTTTTCCCCTTTTACACCCTGGCATTACACCCTGGTTTTCGGATGCGAAAGTAAGAAAAAGATCACCATTAAGCATCATTGGGGCCGGTCTTTTTTTTGCCGGATTGGGTGTCTGCTTTTGAACCGGAAGGGGAGAGTTTGTTCTGATTGTCTGGATGTTTGCCGGTTTGATCCCTTTCAAGGGGCGTTTCCTGGGTATGGGTCCTGATCGTTTTTTTTCTTTCGATCAAACCCTCTTCCTCCCCGGCCAGTTTTTCTTCAATGGTCACATCCTTTACTTCCTCACTCTCCAGGGGCCAGAAACCACAGCCCCCCGTTTTCTTGATCAGGAAATATCCAATCGCCAGGGCCAGGGTGATGGCTGCGATTCCGATGACCTCAAGACCTGTGTACTCCTCGAAATCCAGAACGATCACCTTTCTTGCAACGGCGATAATGGCCACCAGGAGCACCACCTCAACGTGGATCACATGTTCTTTAAAATACACCTTGATGGTGTCGAGCAGCTCAATGCCGATCAAAACAAGCAAGAACACCCCGAATACATTCATGATGTTGTCCAGGTCCACCAGCAAAGTCTCGCTGCCATTTTCGACAATGGCCTTGTATACCGTATACCCCAACTCAATCGTTGCCAGAATCAAAAGCAGGGACATTAAGGCAATCAGGGTCTGAATGATATAGCGCTCAACCTTTGATACAATGGTCCGCAGCGGGCGTGGGGGTTGTTGAGTGGAAGACATGGGGGTAATTAATTGATTTGTTCTTCATTTCCGGTTCTCTGCCTAAATATATAAAAAAACCGGATAACAATGCCCGGGAAGTGCCCGTGATCGTTATCCGGTAACCAAACCAACCACTGAATTAATTGATTTCGAAGGGGAAAGGTTCTTCAATTTCCGGTTTGCTCATGCAAAGAAGGATCTGAGACAAGTAGTCCGGATCCATGGATGACTGAAACGCTTCCTTGGCTTCCATTTGTCCCGGAATGGCTTCCTCGATGGCGGGTTCGTAGTAAACCGGCATCTCCAGGATCTCTCCGTTGGATGTTTCAAAAGTCAGTACGGAAGGCTCTGTCCAGTGGCCTGAAGCATTTACGCTCATTGCCCCCAGCAGAAAGAGGGAAAATAATATGGTTTTCATTGCGTCTATATGTTTTTTGTAATGGTTCATAATGCTTGATTTAGTGTTATTCTTATTTAGACCAAATTTAAATAAAAATTGCGACATGACAATGGCTTTTCTTGGAAATATTTCTTCAAAAAGCCTTCGTGAATTTTTTCTTATTGAATGATCTACTACATAGACAATAAGCCTTGCGAAAAGTTCAATCGAATAAGCATTTTAAGAATTTTTTAGAAAACGCTTGTTTAAATAAAGAATAATTTCCTAAACCCCTGGGAAAGAATGCCCGGAATCTTCGGGGCGTTTTCCACTCTCTGGGCCATTGTATTGCAGAAATGATTACATTTAAAACCTGATCAAAAAGCGACGCCTATGCACAATATTCGAAAAATTGCTCGGATTTTACTCGGACTGATACTGATCGTATTTGGATTGAATGCTTTTTACGATTTTATGGGATTGCCTCAGATGCCGGAGGAGGCCCGCCGCGTTTACGACTATATGGGATATATGATTATGTACGCGGTGATGTTTCAAATGCTGGCCGGACTGCTTTTGCTCCTCAACCGGTTTGTTCCCCTGGCCCTGCTGGTTATGGCACCGATCAGCCTGAACATCCTTGCTTTTCACTTGTTTTTCTTTCCTGCCGGGATTTTACCGGGCCTGATCGTTGCTGTTCTGAACGTTTTTCTCCTTATTCAATACAGGGATTTTTTCAAGCCTTTTCTAAGAAGCAATCCGGACAAATAGTTTATGGCGGATTCCTCTAAGTTACGAAACATTACTTTACTGGTCAGCAGCACACTGACGGTGATGGCCGGAGCCATTATTGCCCCGGCTTTGCCCGAAATAAGCCGCAATTTTTCTCACCTGCCCAATGCCGAACTGCTCAGCAAACTGATCCTTACCCTTCCGGCTCTTGTGATTGCCCTTTTGGCGCCTGTGGCAGGCTATTTTGTAGACCGGTCCGGGAGGAAAAAGGTTTTGCTCTTTTCATTGGGGCTTTATGCCCTGGCCGGTACCACGGGGGCCTGGTTGTCCAATATTTACCTGATACTGGCCGGTCGGGCCATGCTGGGTGTGGCTGTGGGGGCACTGATGACTTCCGTGGTGACCCTGATCGGAGATTTTTTCGAGGGAGATGTGCGCAGTCGCTTTATGGGATACCAGGCTGCTTTTGCGGGGGTCGGCGGACTCTTCTTTATTTCGGGGGGCGGATTGCTGGCCGAT
>JAWLHS010000100.1:0-8459 GCA_041690235.1 Bacteroidales bacterium | reverse complement strand
AGCAAAGTTGTCGATCTCCGAGTTTCCTGTGAGGCCCCAGCTAAACCTGGGTTTCAGGAAGCTGATCACCGGAATCCCGCTCATAAACTCTTCGTTGGTCAACACCCAGCCAACAGAAGCTGCCGGGAAGAAACCCCAACGGTTGTCGGAGCCGAACCTGGAAGAACCGTCCATACGTCCGCTGATCGTCAACAGGTACCTGTCAAAGAACTTCAGGTTGGCCCTGGAGAAGAACGAAGCATACCGGTATCCCGTTCCGCTTGATGAGGCGTTGATGTCGCGCGAGGCGCTGGCCACCCTTTTAAACTCATCATTCGGAAATCCGCGGCCAGAAGCGCTTGCGAAATCGAAATCGGCTTGCTGAACGCTTGACCCGACCACCAGGTTCAGGTCATAGTTGTCGGCAAAAAGGGCGTTATAGGTAAAATAATTCTCCATATTGAACACCTTGGAAGAAACGCTGCGGTCAAAGGCATAGCCATCAGGACCCCCATCATTGGTCAGGCGTCCCTGGTATTCCTGTTCGCTCTGGCTCAGGATGTCAATCCCCACCTCCGAACGGAAAGACAGTCCGGGTAAAATTTCCAGGTTGGCAAAAATATTCCCGAAGTTCCGGAAGATCTCTGTATCGAAATTGTTGTATTCGCGAACGACCAGGCCGTTTTCATAAACGGTACGCCGGTTCAGTTCACCGGTTACCGGATCGTGGGTGGGCTGAAGGGAAGGCAAAGCAACCATCTGAAGGGGGGTTGCAAAGGCATTGTCGTTGGCTACCCGGAAGTTCCTGGAACGGGTAAGGTTCATGTTCATTCCGAACGACAACCTGTCGGTTGCTTTCTGGTCAATGTTCAGGCGTCCGCTGACCCGGTCAAAAGAATTGCCACTCACAATGCCCACCTGATCCATGGCCGACAATGCGGCAAAAAACTGGGTGTTTTCGCTACCACCGGAAGCCGAAATATCGAACTGCTGGCTGGCGCCATTGCGCAGCGCCTGGTCTTCCCAATTGGTGTCCGGGCCTTTGGTTACATCGTCCGGGTTGTCGGGATCCCGCCAGTGTTCGAGGCCCCAGTCAAGGGCATCTTCCCATCCCTGGAAAAATCCGCCGAACATGGGGGCATCGGGTGCACCGTTGGTGTTTGTATAGGCCTTCTTGAACAGGTCAAGGTATTGTTCCCGGTTCAAAAAGCCCACTTTATTGGACGGCTCGCTCCAGCCCACCTGGGTGGACACGTTGAAACGGGTCGCGCCTTCCCTTCCGCGCTTGGTGGTCACCAGGATGACCCCGTTGGACGCACGGGAACCATAAATGGCAGCAGCCGAGGCATCTTTCAGCACCTGAATGGATTCAATATCGGCCGGGTTGATGTCGGCCAAAGGGTTGGTGGGCTCATTGCCCGCCGTACCCAGGTTTTGTGATACGATGGGAATACCGTCAATCACATACAACGGCTGGTTGCTTGCAGTAATGGAGGAGGATCCCCTTACCCGCGTACGTACCGCCTGGCCGAGTTTACCGGATCCGGCCTGAACGTGCACCCCTGCCGTACGTCCCTGGAGGGCCGTCTCAAAACTGGGCATGGTGTGGGATTCAATATCTTCGGACCGAACCGAGGAAATGGAACCGGTCAGCTCGTACTTGAGCCGTGTTCCGTAACCCACGACCACAATCTCCTGCAGGGTGGCAATCTCGGGTTCCAGGGAAACGTTGATCACGTTTCGGCCCTGGATTGGCATTTCAAGGGTTTTCATCCCTATGAAAGAAAAAACCAGCACCGCATCAGGTGCGGCATTGATCTCGTACCGACCATTGGCGTCGGTGATCACCCCCTGGGTTGTTCCCTTCACCATGATGGTCACCCCGGGTAGCGTCAGATCGCTCTGGTCCGTTACTGTACCAGTAACGCGGACCGTTTGCCCGAACAGGGACCCCCCCATAAAGAGCAAAAGACCGCAAAAAATTAAAAACCTCTTCATTTTGTTTTGGTTTAAATGAATAATTGGGTGAATTCGGGTTAAGAACTGGTCTTAACCTGGCTGGTATTGATACAAATTTATAAAAATAATTGGAATCGCCATACACCAGAGAAATCAGTCGAATCCCGGCTGGTACCGACGGGTTCAGGCATAGGTTTCATAGGCGGTGGATGGTTCCCGGGACACCCGGTGAACCGGGAAAGGGCAAGGAGCCTGACGAAAACCATTGGTCCTTAAGGCGGTGGGTGAGTCTACAGACGATCTACGGCATCAATGGCGCGGACTGCATCGATCAATGCTCTCTCATTTCCAAGACGGGAAGGGTGGTTGGAAAGGGCCTGGCGCATGGCATCGCGCATACCGGGCAACAGGTCGTAAAAAAAAGATTTCCTCATCCTGGTGATCTGCACCAGTCCGTGGCCAGGCAGCTTGATCAGGTAAATCGGTTTGTGCTTCAGAGAAGGGAGTTCCACGCGGCGGTTGTTGCGAAACACCACATGCTTGCCGTCCTCCTCAATGCGCCGGTGTACAAACAGCGCAAAGTCTCCTTCGTACAAAACCTCGGCAAATGCTTCGGATTGACCCGTGGAATAAGGCAATTGAAGAGTCAGCCTGCGAAAATTCAGTGAATCTCCCGTCAGCGGGTCCGGGATGGAAAATCCGCTGACGGCCCATTTGTCAAGAATAACGCTGGAGTTATTGTCGGGATTGAACCAGAAAAGCTCATCCATTAACCCGTTGTACCTGAGCATCTTGTCCCTGGCCACTTCCCCGCTGGAGAGCAATATACTGCCTTCTGCCCACTCCGGGAAAAGAAACGGGCTGCCATGGGTGGGAATCTCGGTATTGTAAACCTCTCCGTATAACCTGGGTTCTCCCAACTCCCTGATGATCTGGTTCCGGTCAACCGGCTGTGCCCATCCGACGAAAAAAAACATCACCAGGACGGCGGTTAGAACTGCGGATCCGATATGTGTTCTGCTCATCATTCGACGGTTATTGTGTTCGTTTGTGAAAAAGGCATGCCACTTTTCGTCAGTCCCTCGACTTTAATGGAATACCTGCCTGGCAGATCGCCGGTTGAAAAAGTCAAATCGGACAGGCGACCGTTCTCCAGCGCCATTTCGGGATCCCAAAACAAGGTCTCCCTGAAGTCGGGGGTGTTTGCAGGGGAAGGCTCCGCACCGGCATGCAAAAGCGGGTCGAAGGCAAACACTTCAGGAATTGGGTTTCCCTGGATGCGCCTGGCCCCGGAATGCACCGGGATGTCATGCAGATCTCCCTGGTTGAAAATGCTTGCGATGCCAAAGAAGGCCAGGTTCCCGAACAGCCAGGGACGGCTCAGCACCTCTATGCGGCTAATGTCATCGGAGGACAATGCGGCCAATTCGTCAATATCCGGCACCCAAACACCATTCATGAAAAAAATCGGTGCATCGGCAAAAAATACGGCCGACCGGGAATTGATCATCCTGGCAATAAATCTACCGCCCTGCTCGCGAATCCGGAGGTTGGGAACGATCTCGTTGGCGATTTCAAGGAGGTTATCCAGGGGCAAATAGTTGGCCATTCGAATGGTGTGTGTGGGGGTGTGGTATAAAACGGGAGGCGGGGAAACCGCAGTGCCCCGCTCAATGGCAGTCAGTCCAAGGGCCTCTGTACGGTACGCCCGTTGAACCCGTTTGACCAGCAAAGCCTCTTCCAGGTATGCATGGATGTGCGGGTGGGTGATGATTTTCAAGGGTGTAAACGGGGCGGGTTGAAACTTCTCCCGCAGCACCAGCCGATGGGTATCCAGGGTCCTGCCGTCCCCATAAACAGAAATATACAGGGTCTTGCCCTGGTGGTAATCATCCAACAGGAAGAAAAACGACCCGTCGGCCTTGGTATGGCTGTATTTCAGGTTGGTCAGGGTGTCAACGGCAGAGAGGAATACCGCCGTTTCAGAAACCGGGTCGCCCGTGCGACTGTCGACAACGCGTCCGCTGACCACGGGGCCATGGTTTTCTGGCAGGATCAGCATGTGGGGTTGGCGGTTTGCATAGGGTCTTTTGGGAACCCTGTAGTAATCGGCCGGCAGGCGGTCCGGCTCCGCAACCAGGGACCTGGCATTGGGGGCATTCAATAGCAGGGATTCTTCCCGGCTGACCGATATGGAGGCCGAGGCCACCTCGGAAAGGGCATCCGATTGTTCAAATTGCAAGCTGACCAGCTCCCTGTTGCCGTAGATGTCTTTATCTGTTCGTAGGATAAGGCCTTGTCCGCCGACCGAACCAAAGCCCTCCGGGGCCACCGGTGGTTTCGTTGAACCCGATGGCAAAAAAAGCCGACCGGGCACAACCTCCAAAGTGTCTTCTTCTCCCCCTGCCGATTCCTCCAAAGGAAAGGCGGTGTGTTCCATCATAAAGGACCGGATTTCCGCATCAAACCGGTTCAACACAACGATTTGCCGTGCAAAAACCGGGGTTTCGGCAATCAACATCGTATTGGTCCAGGCCGATAACTGGTACATGCCCGTTTTGAGGGTATCAGCGATCAACACACTGCCAACGGCCGTCTCATCCCGGAAATACAATTCCAGCTTATTCACGATGGCGCCGTCCGCTCCGGCCAGGGACAGGTACATGACCCGGCTCTGCAATTCATTTTCCCGGGAGCTGCCGGAAAGCAGGTACACCTTGAAAAAAAGGCGGTCCCCGGCAAAATAAACATCCTTGTCTGTATGGACATACAGGTCCTCCGAAGGAAGGTTATGTATCTCCATTCCTGTCGACCCCTCTGAGCCCGCTGCGGGGATGGCAATCAGAATAAAACCAAGAAAACCAATGAAACAACAAATAGTACGCATCATAAGCATTAATAAATCCAAAATGGGGGTGTTTCGGCCAGGGAGCAGCCGGCAGTGCCCGGAATCTCGTCGTATCCGCCGGTAGGCTCAAAAAGAATGGAATCCACATGGGGCGGCTGCCTGAGGATATAAGCCCGGCTGCCTACCGAGCTGGTTTCAAACAAGCCGGCGGCCGCCCGGTTTGCATCGGTTACACAGTAAATATTACTAGACATTTGGGACGGAATCGGGGCAAATATGCTGCCGTCGGAGGTCAGTTGCTTATGCAGCTCAAGGTAATAGTTATAGGCATCGTTGTTCAGGCTGAAGACCCTTACTTTGATGGCCAGGGTTTGCAGAAAATCAAAGTAGTCGAGAAAATATTCCTCCTTATCATGCGGAAGGAATGCCACCACATTGTTGCTTACATCCCCCGGCTGGTTGCTGGCGGTGGGCAGGTTGATGTTGTCAATGCCCTCAAACCGCCTCATCTCCTTCCAGCAATACTCCTTTTCCGGAACGCCTCCGACGATTACTTCCGAAACATAGAGCAGTTTGACTTCAGACTTGAACCGGATGTTTGCCGGATTGTCGGCATAATCGGTCAACTGCAGGGAGGCATCCACCCCTGCCCTTTCAGTGATGATCAACTCTCCGCTGGTCGACTCACGGGTTGTTGTCCGGATGGATTCCTTTCCCAGCATGTCGCCCGGCTCAAAAGGAGGCAGCAGGGTCTGTGGTTTGGAGCGGTAAGTCATTCCATCCGTCGTTTCAAACTCAAGGATATAGGTTTTCCCGGCGACCCCCTGCAACTGGGCCGGCGATCTGTAATAGCCCGGACGCACTTCGGTAAACCGGTGGCTCTCCCCTCCCTCTTCCAGCACCCAAACCCCGGCATTTTCAATGGGTTGGGCAAAGGTACCGCTATAGTAATCGGACGTATAGGTCAGACGAATCTCATAGGGGCCCGGCTGGTCCGTAATCAGGCCTTCAACGACCACTATGGGCGCGGAAGGCTCAATTTCAGGATAAAACACCTCCTTGCAACCGCTGATCAGGATGATTGCTGCAATAAAAAAAAGAATCCGGACGGGAAATTTCATAAAGCCCGATTTAAAATGAGAAGTTATAGGTGATCGTGGGCAATGGCCTGCCGATGATGTATAGCTTATAGTGGGTGTACCGCTGATAGTCGTTCGAGGGGGATGGTTCGGTTTTTTCATAAAAGCTTGAATAAACGTTCTTGCGCCCGTAGACATTCACCAGGGAGATGGTCCAATGGCTCTTCCACCTCCGGTCCTTGCGCAGGCTTCCGTCAAAACTCAGCGACAAGTCCAGGCGATGGTAGTTTGGTAAACGGTATTTGTTGCGCTCAGAGAAGTAGGTAATCAAATTGCCGTCGTGGACATATACGCTTTCCGGGTAGGTAACCGGCCGACCGCTGTTATAGGTAAATGTCCCGCCGAGCCGCCACCTTCTTGTCAGGTTGTAGTTGGCATTCACCACGAGGTTATGGGGCTGGTCAAAATTGGCCGGGAAGGCGGAGTTGGCATTGATCTGGTCCTCAAGAAAACGGCTGTGGGTTTGCCTGAAAGAGCGGGAGTAGGTGTAGCTGATCCAGCCGGTCAGGGACCCGGAAAGCTTTTTCAGGTAAAGCTCTGCCCCATAGCTTTGTCCTTTTGCGTCCAGCAAATCGGTTTCCAGGGATGGATTCAGAAGTATGGTGGCATTGTTCCGTGGTTCAAGATTGTGTTGCAATTGCTTGGCATAAACCTCGAGGGATGTTTCCAGGGTGTTTTCAAACAGGTTTCTGAACAAGCCAAAGGCGAGCTGATCGCTTTTCATGGGTGACTGAAATTCATCGGCCAGGTACCATACATCGGAAGGGGTGGGCACTGATGTATTGGACACCACGTTGATGTATTGGTTGATTCTGCTGTAGCTGAGTTTGAGGGACATAAGGGGATTGACCTGGTAGCGCAAGCTGAGTCTTGGTTCCAGTCCGTTGTAGGATGCCATGACCTCGTTCATGCCATAGCTGACCGAGTCAACCACATTAAAAATGGACCGCGGCTGGTTGTCTTCATACACATTCGACACCCCGGGTCCCAGTTTATAGTACTGTGAAAACCGCAGGCCCAGCTCTGCGGCAAATGAGGGACTGATTCGGAAATTTCCGCTGATGTAAGCGGCCAGCTCCACCGCCTTCTCCTGGTCCAGGCTGAAGTTCGCCACGGTGGATTCACTGCCCGAAGGAGACATTGAGCCGGGATCAAGGACATATCGCATGGCGTTGACACCGGCCTCAATCGTGTTTTCGGGGGTATGGTAATAATTGATGTTCCACCTGATGTTGTTGTACCGGATCTTTGAATCCAGGTCAAATGCATTGTTCGGATTCAATTTGCTGGTTCCCGTCACCTGGTAGGTATAATCGCTGTGCCCGATCAGCAGGGTGGACAGAAACTTCTGCAAAAAAACCGCGTTCCACCTGAAAGACCCGAGCCGGCTGCCGTAATCATAATCCATATTGTCACTGAAGGCAAAGCCGTCACGGCTCAGATAGCCAAAAAGGGTGATGTTGTGATTCTTTCGTACGGGCGTGACCACCAGGCCGGTGAAGTCGTAGAACCGGGCCGAACTGTTCATCAGGTCCTCGTCCGGCATTCTGTGCAGGAATTCGTTCGAATAGGACGAGCGGCCGCCAAAGAGGGCATAGCCGCCCTCAACGGGCAAAGGGGTTTGTATGCTCAGGCGACTGCTCAACAGACCCAGTCCGCCGTTTACTGAAAATTCATCACTGTTTCTTCCCCCCAGACGGATATCCATCACCGAGGCGGAGCGCTCACCGAATTTGGCCGGAATGCCCGCTTTGGTCAGGCTTACCTCGTTCACCATGTCCGGATTCACCAGGGAAGTCAGTCCAAACAAATGGGAAGAGTTAAACAGTGGCACCCCTTCGAGCAGGATCAGGTTCTGGTCCGCACTGCCGCCCCGGACATGAAAGCCTGTTCCGAACTCACCGACGGACTGTATGCCGGGAAGGAGGGTGAGGCTTTGTATGATGTCTCTTTCGCCCATGGTCGTCGGGAGCTGCGACAAGGCTTGTGCATCCATGCGAATCAGGCTCATCTGTGTCTGGGAAACATTGGAATCCCGCCTTCGGGCCGTTATGGTCACCACGTCCAGCATCCTGCTTTCGCTCATAAGCAAAATGGGCAGTTCCCCCGGAGAAACCAGATTGATGTCAACCTGGTAAGGCTCATAACCCACGTAAGTCACCTTTAATTCGTGCTCGCCCACCGGCAGGTCCAGCGAATAGTCCCCGTCCACATCGGTGGTGGTTCCTGTTGCAAGGTCCTCGACATAAACCAGGACCCCGACGAGCTCCTCCCCGGTTTGCCCGTCAACCACCTTCCCCGAAACGGATGCGCGTCCGTATTTTCCAAACTCGAAAGGATTCCCGATCAATCGCCTATCATCAGCGCTCTGCTCAAGGTAGGTGACGGATTCTTCCCGGGGCAACAAAATGAGGTGATCGTGAAAGGGGGTGGAGATCACCTGGCGTCCGGACAGGATGGCTCCCATGGCATCGTCGAGGGGCATGGAAAGCACGTCCCGGGAGATGCTGTCGTTGGCAAACCAGGCAGGCTCA
>JAWLHS010000099.1:0-8694 GCA_041690235.1 Bacteroidales bacterium | reverse complement strand
ATCGGATGCGGGCAGCGGGCTACAAGGTGGAGAACACGGCGGGCGAGGACCTTGACCTGGAGTTCGGGCACCTGGCGGAAAAACCGGCGGATCTGGTTACGGCTTTTGAGATCCTGGAGCATATGGTGGCCCCCTTTAACCTGCTGCGCTCCTTCAAAAAAGGCCAGAAACTCATCGCCACCGTCCCATTAAAAGTATGGTTCAGCAAAGCCTATTGGCACCCTGTTGATGAGCGGGACAGGCACTTTCACGAATTCGAGCCGCGGCAGTTCGACATGCTGCTGGAAAAAGCCGGCTGGAAGATCATCGGGGCGGAACAATGGAAAATGCCGGCCGGTAAGATCAATGGCATCAGGCCCGTTTTGCGCTTCTTTGTCCCGACTTATTACGCTGTTTTTGCTGAAAAGACCACCTAGGATTGCCCCCGGATAATGAGCGATACAGCGGCCCGGGCTTCCCCGCTGGGGGCCCCTGCCCGCTTAGAACGGGAAGAACACAGGGATCAGGAAGGTCGCCAGCATCCAGAAAAGCAAGGTCAGGGGAGTGCCCACGCGCAGAAAATCCGCAAACCTGAACTTCCCCACCCCGTAAATCATGGTGTTGGTCTGGTATCCGACCGGTGTCAGGAAACTGGAAGAAGCGCCAAAGGCGATGGCCATGAGAAATGGCCTGGCATCCACTTCCATGGCAATGGAGGCGGCAATGGCAATCGGGGCCAGGAGCACGGCACTGGCATTGTTGCTCATGGTGCTCGTAAGCAGCACCGTAATCAGATACATCACGGACAAGACGGCCGTGGGACCAAAATCGCCTACAAGACCGATGAGCTGCTCACTGATCATCAGGGCCGCTCCGCTCTCGTCCATGGCAATCCCCAGACTAAAGGCGCCGGCAAGCAGGAAGATCACCTTCCAGTCAATGGCCACATAAGCCTCTTCCATGCTGATACAGCCGGTAACAACCAGGAACATGCAACCGATCAGGGCAGCGACCATGATTGGCAGGATGTTCAGGGAGGCCACGGCGACAATGGCCACCATGGTAAGCACCACGGTCAGCATTTTGTCCTTCCGGTACTCCGGCAGGCCCAGTTCCGAAACGATCAAAAAAGTATTGCGTCCCCTTAGCTCAAGCTGACGCAGAAAGGGAAGCTTTTCCCGCTCCACTTCTATCAGCAGGGTATCCCCGGAACGAAGGACGGTATTGGCCACCTTGTCCCGCATCACCTCCCCCCGGTGCCTGATGGCCAGCACTGTGGCGCCGAACCGTTGCCTGAACTGGATCTGCTTCACGGTCTTGCCCTCAAAAATACTGTTGGTGGCAATGACGGCTTCGACCATGGTCAATTTGTTTTTTGACTCCCCTTCATCGGTTCGTTTGTCGGTACGCTGGAATTTCAGGTCACTTTTCAGGGCGATGCCGTGGCGTTCCTTTAATGCCTTCACCTTTTCCACATTGCACCTGACTTTCAGAATATCCCCCTCTTCAAGCACCAGGTCCTCCCCCGGCATAATGAACACCTGTCCCCTTTTATTGACCTCCAGAATATCGATCTCGAGCTGCCTGACAAGGGGGGAATCCTTAATGGATTTCCCAACCGAAGGGGCCTTGCCCAATAAAACGATCTCTGTGAGGTACTCCCCCATGCCAAACTTCTGAACGAGTTCCTCATCCACCTGGCGGTCAGGGATCAGGTGAATTCCCAGCACCATCATAAATACCAGGCCGGCCCCGAAAAAAATCAATCCCATCGGCGCCATCTCAAACATGGAAAAAGGCGCCAGGCCATGGTCGCTTGCCACCCCGCTGACCAGGATATTGGTCGAAGTGCCGATCAGGGTGCACACCCCGCCAAACATGGAGGCAAAAGAAAGCGGCATGAGCATTTTGGCAACGCTGAGTTTGGACTTTGCAGCGGCACCCACAAGGATGGGTATAAAAATGGCCACGACCGGGGTGTTGTTGATAAAGGCGGAAATGGTGCCAACCACGACCATTGTCCCCAGTATGCCGATCCAGAAATTGTATTGAAAGAGCCTGGCCATATAATTGCCAATGCTGACCACGGCCCCTGACTTGAACAGGGCGGTACTCAGGATGAACATGGCAGCCACCGTGATGGTGGCCGAATTGCTGAATCCGGAAACGCCCTGATCGGCCGAGATCACCCCGGTGACGACCAGGATGGTCATGGCAATAATGGCCACTACGTCAACGGGGAAGCGTTCCGTGGCGAACAGAACAACCGCACCCGCAAGAACAACGAGGACAATTCCAATTTCAACCGTCATCCGAAAAGGCTTTTACCCAAGCTAGAAACCTTAAAAATACGGCAAATCGCGCGAAAAACAAGAAAATAAATTCCTGTCAGGGTTCGGTAGGCAGAAAAAAACGGGGAAGGTCTTACAGGAGCTCCAGCTGCAGCTGATGCAGGAAAAAAGACTGGGAAACTTTTTTAATCAGATAATACGTCCGGTAAGACGACCCATCCTTCATTTTCAAGGTCCCGATCACGTAAATGGAACCGTCACGCGAAGGCCCCTGCCGGCTCACCGAAAAGGAAGCGGGGGGATTCTTTGAAAAAAAATCCCTGAGGATGACCTCTGACTGCGACCGGCTGAAAGTCCCTTCGGTACCCGGCAGATAGAGGTCTGCATTGGGCCCGAAATGCCTGGCCAGGCTTTTGGAATCGCCTTGCTCCAGGGCTTTGGTAACTTCGATTGCCATGTCATCGGCCGTCTGCATAAAGCCCAGCGGCAAGAGGGCAAACAAAACAACCGAAAAAAGATGAATCATAATAAATGCTGTTAACGGGGGTATAAATCAAAAATCAAACCAAATAACCCCAAAAGCCAAATTTATTCAATTATTTTTGAAAACAAAACCGGGCCGGCCTGAGCAACTGACCCTTCGACGAAAAAAACCATGAACATCACCTTGCTTTGCACGGGAAAAACAACGGAGGCTTACCTCAGGGAGGGAATCAGCATATACCATAAACGCATCAACCATTACCTTCCTTTTAAAATGGTGGAACTTCCGGCCAATAAAAAATGGGCCGGACTTCCCCCGGAGGCCGTCAGGGAAAAGGAAGGGGAGGTCATTCTAAAACACCTGGCCACCAGCGATTATACCGTTCTGCTGGATGAAAAGGGCCATGCGCTTGGCTCGGCCGGCTTTTCCGGCTTCATTCAACAACAGATGAACCGCTCAGTGAAGAACCTGTTTTTTGTGATCGGGGGCGCCTGGGGGTTCTCCGACAGGGTTTATGCGGCGGCGCATTGGAAACTGGCCCTATCTCCCATGACATTTTCCCACCAGATGATTCGCCTGTTTTTCACCGAGCAGCTGTACAGGGCCATGACGATCTGGCGCAATGAGTCCTACCACAACGAATAAGTGCCGACCGGCCCATAGGGGGTTGGCTCCCTGGAACCCCGGACCCATAGAGGATTTGCTCCCGGAAACCTCGGACCCATAGAGGATTTGTTCCGGGATTCGAAGCCTCTTAGCTCAACTCCCGGGTCAGGGCAATGGAAGCGATGGTTCCGTCTGCCACGGCCGTTGTAATCTGCCGCACTTTTTTACTGATCACGTCTCCCGCGGCGTACACCCCCTCTATGCTGGTCCGCATTTCATCATCGGTTTTTATGTATCCCCAGGGGTCCTTTTCTAGTGGATCCCTGATAAGGTCCAGGTTGGGCTTCATGCCGACAAAGACGAAGACCCCGTCTGAAACAAGGTCCAGGTGCTTCCCGGTTTTGAGGTCCTCCAGCCTGACCCGCATTTTATCGCCTTCCCGGTAAAAGCCGCGGGGCTCATGCTCGAAGAGGACCCTGATTTTCGGATCGGCAAATGCCTTTTCCTGGGCGGTTTTGTTTGCCGTAAGGTGTGGAAGCTGCTGGACCATGGTGATTTTGGATGCAAATTTTGAAATGAATTCGGATTCTTCCACGGCTGTATTGCCCCCACCGATAATGACTACCTCTTTGTCATGAAAATATTTGGCATCGCAGGTTGCACAATAGGAAATTCCTTTCCCGTGCAACTCGCGCTCCCCTTCGACATTCAGGTAACGTGGAGAAGCGCCGGTCGATATCAGTATTTTTTTGGCCCGGATGGTTTCATATCCATCAATGATCACCTCCTTTTTCCGGAGATCGACATGGGTGATTTCAACAGCCACCTTCATTGTGGCCCCTGCTGATTTTGTCTGTTCCGCCATGTAATGGGCCAGCATATATCCCGGCTGGGGCTCCACAAAACCGGGATAATTGCTTACCTGGTGGGTCGTGGATACTTGTCCGCCGGGCAACATGGGATCCACCAAAATGGTGTTCACCTTTGCCTGGGCCAGGTAAATCGCGGCGGCCAGGCCACCCGGGCCGGCGCCGAGAATCAACACTTCTGTTTCCGTGGCAATGGGTTTGATTTTTTTATGTATCGCTCCCACCTTTTCTGCGGGCAAGAGGTCATCGAGGTTCCGCATGATGTCCGAACGGCGGATGCCACCCGTCAGTACCTCACCCGTTTGCTTGCCATTTTGGAAAAACAAGAGGGTCGGCGAGGATTTGACACCCAGGCGCCCAGCAAGTTCCCGGTTTCCCTGGCGAAACATTTTGACGAACCTGACGTCGCTTCCATAGAGGCCGGACAGGGTATCGAATTTTGGAGCCAGGGCCTCACATGGCGGGCACTCGGTCGAATAGAAATCCAGCACAAGGTTTTTGTGTTGCCTGATTTCGTTTTCAAATTGATCCTGTGTAATCTCTTTCATCATTTTTGTTGTTGGTAAGGCCGTGAAATTTTTATTATCTTTATATATCTATATATTAAGCTTAATCCATTATCAAAACCCTTGCCATTGTAAAAGTAATGACAAAATGGCCACCTTCCCTGTTTTTCCGCATAAGGAAGGTGATTGCTCAATAAAAAACAATGCAGGCTTGAGCCATTCTTCAAAAAAACTTCCCTAAATTTAATAAAGAATAAAGACCAAACAGAAACCTTGCGTATGATACAAAAAGTTCTGGTGGCCAATCGCGGCGAGATTGCAGTCCGCATTATCCGGTCCTGCCGCGAAATGGGCATCCTTACGGTGGCCGTATACTCGGATGCAGACCGCAAGGCCATGCATGTGATGTATGCCGATGAAGCCTATCACATCGGGCCCTCTCCTTCCACGGCGTCCTACCTGAACATGGACAACATCATTGATGCCGCCAGGGAGAGCGGAGCCGACGCCATACACCCCGGTTACGGGTTTTTGTCCGAGAATGCAGCGTTTTCCCAAAGATGCCGCGATGAAGGCATCTGTTTTATCGGACCCTCTCCCTATGCCATCTCAAAGATGGGGGATAAGATCACGGCCCGCAAGACCATGATCGGGGCCGGGGTTCCGGTGGTACCTGGCACACCCGGCAAAATTGAATCGGAAGAAGAAGCCCTGAGGGTCGTCAGGGAGATCGGTCTTCCGGTGATGATCAAGGCTTCGGCAGGCGGTGGCGGGAAAGGGATGCGCCTTGTAAAGAAGGAAGCCGAAATAAAAAGCGCCCTGCGATCCGCCCGCTCCGAAGCCGGTTCGGCCTTTGGCGATGGTTCGGTATTCATAGAAAAGTACATTGAGTCACCCCATCATATTGAATACCAGATACTGGCAGACCAGCATGGGAACGTCATCCATTTGTTCGAACGGGAATGCTCCGTGCAGCGCCGCCACCAGAAGATCATTGAAGAAACCCCCTCCCCCATCCTGAGTGCCGAAAAACGCATAGAGATGGGAGAACATGCGGTAGCCGCCGCCCGCGCGGTACAATACGAAGGGGCAGGCACCATTGAATTCATTGTTGACCAGGATCTGAACTATTATTTTCTGGAAATGAACACCCGCTTGCAGGTGGAGCACCCCATTACAGAGCGCGTGGTGGGGGTCGACCTGGTAAAGGAACAAATACATATTGCCAACGGCCGGCCACTCCGGCACAACCAGGAGGATCTGCGACAGGACGGGCACGCCATCGAATGCCGGATATATGCCGAAGATCCGGAAAACAACTTCATGCCGGCCCCCGGAAAAGTAACCCATATTTCCATACCTTACGGGGTGGGCGTAAGGGTCGACGGCTATATTTATGAGGGATTTGATATCCCCATCCATTACGACCCCCTGATCGCCAAACTCATCGTTTGGGGAAGGGACCGTTCGGAGGCGATTGACCGCACCCGGCGCGCCCTTCAGGAGTTTAAAATCACCGGGGTCAGGAACAATTTGAATTTCCTGGAACGCATCCTGATGGCCCGGGCATTTGTAAAGGGCGATTATACCACGCATTTTATCGAGCAAAACAGGGACTTCCTCATGCAAGTCGAACCATGCGATCGTCGTTGCGAGGACATGGTGATTGTTGCTGCCTTTCTTGAGTACCTGGAGAAAACAGAGCAGGCCAGTCCCAAAAAAATGACCACCCTGAAAAACAACTGGAAGGATTACCGCAGGATAAGAAGTGTCCTTAAACTCTAAGCCAATGCCTTACGAAGTAAAGTTGAACCAACGGACTGCCGTCGTGGAACTGCTCAGCCGCCAGGGGGAGAAAGTCCTCATCTCGGTCGACGGAAAGGAATACAACCTGGATATTGAGAAGGTGGGGGAGGGAAAATTATCCATACTATACCAGCATCAATCCTTTAATGTGGAGCTGATCCAGGGGCAGACTCCCAAGCGGTTCCATGTCAACACCAAAACCAAAGCCTACGATGTGGACATCATCGATGCGGAAGCCAAATACCTGGCCAACCGGAAAAGGGGTCAGCAGGAGGAAGGGGATGACACCATCCTTGCCCCCATACCGGGCAAGGTGGTCAAGGTCATGGTGGAAAAAGGGGAAACTGTAAGCGCCGGCCAGACCCTGATTGTTTTATCGGCCATGAAAATGGAAAGTGAATTCAAGGCGGGAAGGGACGGAAAAGTCGTCGACGTCAGGGTAGAGGCCGGACAAACCGTTGAAGCCAGGCAGACCATGCTGGTAATGGAATACATCCGGGAACAGGAATAACAGAAAATCTTATACATATGCCATTATCTGACAAATACAAAGAGCTGGAAGAAAAACACCGCAACGCCGAAGCCGGCGGAGGGGCCGAGCGCAAGGCCCGGATTCGTGAATCCGGAAGAAAAACCGCCAGGGAGCGCATCAGGGACCTGATGGATCCGGAAACATTTGTTGAATTGGATAAATTCGTGGTTCACCGCTCGACCGATTTTGGAATGGAAAAGCAAGTTTTCCTGGGCGACGGAATGGTCACGGGTTATGGAAAAATTGACGGCCGGCTGGCCTATGTTTTTGCACAGGATTTCTCCGTGTTCGGGGGCTCATTAAGCCGGGCCAATGCAGACAAGATCGTCAAAGTACAGGACCTGGCCATGAAAATGGGGGCCCCGCTGATCGGACTCAACGATAGCGGCGGCGCGCGCATTCAGGAGGGGGTGCAGAGTCTGGCTGGTTATGCCGACATTTTCTACCGCAACGTACAGGCCAGCGGGGTGGTCCCCCAGATCTCAGCCATACTGGGACCCTGTGCGGGGGGAGCGGTATACTCACCGGCCCTCACCGACTTTATCTTCATGACCAGGAAAGCCAGTTATATGTTCGTAACGGGACCAGATGTGATCAAAACCGTCACCCATGAAGAGGTCACCAAAGAGGAGCTTGGCGGGGCCATGGCCCATAATTCAAAAAGCGGGGTGGCCCACTTCCGGGCCGATGACGACCAACAGGCCATGATGATGATCAGGGAACTGCTCAGTTTCCTGCCATCCAACAATATGGAGGATCCGCCGGTAAAGCCCTGTACCGACTCGGCGCATCGTGAGGACGAAAAACTGCAGTCGCTGGTTCCACTGGACCCCAACAAGCCGTACGACATGCAGGAGCTCATCAACAGCGTGGTGGATGACCACAATTTTTTCGAGGTGCAACCCCATTATGCACAAAACCTGATCATCGGCTTTGGCAGACTCAATGGAAAGTCTGTCGGATTCGTCGCCAATCAGCCTGCCATGCTGGCAGGGGTTCTTGACATCAACGCTTCACTGAAAGCGGCTCGTTTTGTCAGGTTTTGCAACGCCTTCAACATTCCGCTGGTCACGCTGGTCGACGTCCCCGGTTTTCTTCCCGGAACCGACCAGGAGTTCGGAGGAATCATCAAACATGGGGCGAAATTGATCTACGCCTATGCGGAAGCCACCGTTCCGAAGATCACACTCATCACCCGAAAAGCTTACGGGGGGGCCTATTGTGTTATGTCCAGCAAACACCTGGGGGGAGACATCAACTATAGCTATCCGAATGCCGAAATTGCCGTTATGGGGCCCGAAGGGGCCGTGAGCATCCTGTATCGCGACAAGCTGAACGATAAGGAAAAGGCCCTGGCGGTGACTGATTACAGGGAAGCGTTTTGTAACCCCTATAAGGCAGCCGGATTGGGTTATATCGATGAGGTAATCTATCCGCGACAGACCCGTTTGAAACTCATCCAGGCCCTTGAAATGACGGAGAACAAACGGGAGAATTCACCGCCCAAAAAGAATGGAAACATTCCCCTTTAAGAAGGGGATGGCTGTTTATTTGTTTATTTGTTGATTTGGTGATTTGTTTGTTTGATGATCTCCCATATTGGATTTTTTTATTATTTTTG
>JAWLHS010000098.1:0-8699 GCA_041690235.1 Bacteroidales bacterium | reverse complement strand
CAGCACCTGGAAGGCCAGATGGGAGTTGTGTTCGTAATCTTCCATGACCCCTGTGACCTGGTAGGGCGTATCCCCAAACCGAAAGGTCTTACCGAGTGCCGCGTTGGTGTCGAAAAGCCGTTCGGCCATGGAGGCCGAAAGAACGGCCGAGTTGGGCTCCGATAATGCCGTGCCCGGGTTACCGGATGCCAGTTTTACATTGAACATGAAAAACACCGAAGGATCCGCATAAAAGCAATCACTTTCCCGGATCACCTTGTCCCCGGCCCTGAAAACCCGTCCGCCGACAGGCATCATGCGCAGGGCTTCTTCCAGCTCCGGCAGGCTCTCCTTTAAAGAGGGCGCCCAGGGTCCGCTGGTGATGGCCACGTGCTGAACATCGATACCGGCAGGCACCTGGATCTCTACCAGGCGGTAGGTGTCGGACGACCTGGGAATATGGCGCTCATAACTTAACTCATTCTGCAAAAAAAGCAAAATCAGGATAAAGCTTGCAATGCCGGTGGCCAATCCCAGGATATTGATCAGGGAATAGGCCTTTTGCCGCACCAGGTTTCGCAGGCCCGTCTTGAAATAATGGGAGAACATGGGGTGGAGGGTTGGAAAAAAATCAGTTCCAAATGCCAATGAAATAACCATGCCATCAGGCCGTATATATTGAAAATCAACGTGATATGCAAAAAACGGGTTTCATCCCTCCATGCAAATGTCCGTTTGCGTACGGCCTGTGTGCGAAAACGGACGCTGTTTTTTTGGGGGGGGCGGACCCGTTCATTGGTTATTTACAAAACCCATTAGGTTTTTTTGGTTTTATTGGCTTTCAGCTCATGCAATTATTTTGTATTATTGATGGATTATAAATTAATAAAACCTTGTTAAATAATGATTACAGGGTGAACATAAACAACGCCCGAGGAAAAGGGAATAAAAAATTGTTGTTTTCCATAAAAAAAGTGAAAAACGGCACAAAAGTTGATACTAAAGCGTAACTTTTTAACCCAAAAATAGGCATGGACACAAAAGACCATATTGTGGAGGGCGCTGCTGCACTGTTTTTTAAGAAGGGCATTCGCTCGGTGACCATGAATGAGGTGGCAGAGGCCCTGGGCATTTCAAAGCGAACCCTGTACGAGCATTTCTCCAATAAGGATGAACTGCTTGCGCGCTGTATTAACGATTTTCATCGTCGCAACCTGCAGGCCAGGGATGAGATATTCGAAACATCCCCGAACCTTTTGGTGGCGATGCATCGCATCACGCGAAGGGCGGTGACCATGATCCAGGAGCTGCATCCCGGTTTGAGTGACGACTTGAGAAGGTTTCATCCGGCCGTATTTAAAAGCACGGTCATTCCGCTTCAAAAAGAAGGCCTGGAGTACAACCGGCAAATGATTGAAAGCGGCATTCATGCGGGTTATTTCCTCCGTGATATCGACCCGGAACTTTCTTCCATTCTGCTGGATGCCCAACTGGAAATGATTAACGACCCCGGCTTGCTCCCCCCCGACCGGTTTGCCCGGGTGGATGCTTTCCAGCACATCATTTCCACATTTTTACGGGGGATCGCCACTGAAAAGGGGCTGAAGGAGATCGACGTCCTTTTCGGACCGAAATCCAAACCCATCCGACGATAATGAATTCCTAAAACCCGATAGTATGAAGTACCAACGATTGTTATTTGGCCGGACCGCTGTATCGAAGTTTGCTTTTTTTATGGTTCTGCTGTATACCAGCGCCATACAGGCTTCTGCACAGACTGATGGGGATACCCTCAGGCTTGACTTGCAGGCCGCCATGGAGATTGCCAGGGAGAAGAATCCCGGCCTGGCAGTGGCCGGGCTTGAGATGGAGCGAATGGATGCGGGGATTGACATAGCCCGTGGCAGATACCTCCCCAGCCTTTCGGCCAGTGGGGGATACACCCGCAACATTCAAAAGCCCGTCATTTTTCTTCCGCCGGGGAGCCCTTTTGGCGATGTCCTGGAAATTGGTTCGGACAATAGCTATATGGGAACCCTGGTGGCCGGAATGCCGGTTTATAACCCACAGCTGAATGCCGCCCTGAATGCCGCCCGTGCTGAGCGCGAGCTGGCGGGAGAGGAATACCGGGCCAGCCGGATTGAGCTTGAATATTTTGTACGTTCGGCGTTTTTCGATGCACTCCTGGCCAAGGAATCCAGGGAGGTGATGCGAATGAGTATGCAGAATGCTTCGGAGAACCTGGAGCGGACACGCAAATTGCACGGACAGGGGATGGTGGCTGAGTTTGATATGATCCGCGCCCAGGTGCAGACCGAGAATCTCAGGCCGGCTGTGCTGCAAGCCGAAAATGGTTTTGAAATGGCCGTCAATTATTTAAAGGCCCTCATCGGACTGCAAAGCAGCGATGCCATTGCCATTGAAGGCAGGTTGACGGATCTTGCCACTGAAATGATGGCCGGGTTCAGCATTCCGGACGCCGAAAGGAGCCTCGTTCGCAATACCGATCTGGTTCAAATGGAGCTGCAGATGAAGCTGATTCGTCAGCAAGCCAAAACCATCCGTGCTTCAGGTCTTCCTTCCCTGGCCATGTCGGGCAATTATAATGTGCAAACCGAAGCCAACCACTTTGAGTTCAGCGATTACAACTGGATCAAGACCTTTGCTGCAGGTCTACGGCTCACCGTTCCCATTTTCAACGGACTGACCATTCGGAACCAGGCCAAACAACTCGACATTGTCGGGAAGCAGATGCAGGTACAAAGGGACTTTCTGGAGGAGAACCTGGGGGTTCAGCTTGACAATATCCTCCGGTCGTTGATCGTCGCGGTGGAAACTTCGAACACCGCGCGTCGGACGGTGGTGATGGCCGAACGGGCCCATGAAATATCAAAAGCCAGGTATGACACCGGGCAAGGCACCCTGCTCGATGTGAACGACAGCGAACTGGCCCTCACCCAGGCGAGGTTTAACTTGCTGCAGGCCAGATATGACGTGTTGAAGGCCAAAGCTGAGTATGAAAAGTTTATCGGACAAAACCATTAATAACGCAACCAAAAAAACAATCAGACCATGAAATCCATCCTTAATTACAAGATAACCACCATGACATTGCCGGCCTTGCTGCTCTTTTTCGCCTCGTGCGGAAGTACGACGGTGGAGCAGGACCCCGAAGGGGCAATCCAGGTGAGGGTCATGGAGACCGAATTGACTGGCATCGACAACGAATTGGAGCTAACCGGTGTTGTGCAGCCTTTTGAAGAGGCCCATATCGGGGCTTCCATGCCCATGCGTATTGAAAGCATACTGGTCGATGTCGGAGACCGTGTGAGCAAGGGGCAGCTTCTTGTGCAGATGGACCGCAGCCAGTTGTTTCAGGCCAGGGTGCAACGGGAAACACTCAGGGCAGACTTGCAGCGTCTGGATACCTTGTTGCAAATGGGAGCCGTTACCCAGCAGAATTATGACCAAATGAAGGCCCAATACGACATTGCCGTGAGCAATATCGAAAACCTTGAAAGAACCACTGAGATCAGGGCCACCATTCCAGGCGTGATAACCGGCCGGTATAACAGCGATGGTGAGATTTTTTCAATGACCCCCGGACCCGCCGGAAAACCGGCCATTGTCACGGTGATGCAAGTCCGGCCTGTTAAGATTATCATCGGGGTTTCCGAAAGCGATTATTTGAATGTGGAGCCGGGCCAGGAAGTTGATGTGGTCTCCGATGTGTTTCCCGGGCGGACATTTGCCGGCAAGGTCTACAAGATCCATCCGACGATCGACAGAATGTCGGGGACTTTTAAGGTGGAGGTGTTGGTCAGCAATGAAGACATGAGCCTGAAACCGGGGATGTTTACCCGCGTGTCGCTGAACCTGGGCCGGCATGAAGGACTGCTTGTGCCGGCATTGGCCGTTCTGAAACAGGCAGGCTCGAACGAGCGGTTTGTGTTTGTGGTGGAAGAGGGGAAAGCCATTCGCAAAACCGTATTGCCCGGAAGAAATTTCGATGAGAGGGTTGAGATACTCGACGGACTCCGGGCCGGGGAAACCCTCGTTACCACCGGTCAGCATAACTTATTGCACCAGGCCGAAGTTGAAGTAATAAACTAATCCATACAAAACCGCCACCCAATGAGTTTGTACAAAACATCCGTTAAAAGGCCGATCACCACCGCCGTGGTTTTTATCGGGGTGCTGGTTCTGGGCTTGTTTAGCCTCAGAAACATGTCGATCGACCTTTACCCAGAGATCGATCCCCCTTTTATCAGTGTCTTTACGGTATATCCCGGAGCCAACGCCGCAGACATCGAAACCAATGTGACGCGTCCGCTCGAAGACAACCTGAGTACCGTAACCAACCTGAAGGATATTACCTCAGTGTCTCAGGACAATATTTCGTCCATCACCATGGAGTTTGAGTATGAAACCAACCTGGATGAAGCCTCCAACGAGATTCGCGATATCCTGGGGCGTATCATTGATTTATTGCCCGAAGATATTGACCAGCCTACTGTGTTCAAGTTCAGCTCGAGCATGATTCCGGTGATGATGCTCTCGGCCACGGCCCGGGAAAGCTACCCTGCCCTGGGGAAAATCATCGACGATTTGGTGATCAACCCCTTGAACCGCATCGACGGTGTTGGCGCCGTAGGGGTTTTCGGAGAACCCGTGCGGGAGATCCAGGTGAACGTGGATCCCAGGCAGTTGGATGCCTTGAACATCACCGTTGAACAATTGGGGGGTGTGCTGGCCGCCGAGAATATCAACCTGCCGGCCGGTAATGTGAAGATGGGCCGCATCGACTATCCCCTGCGCTTTACCGGAGAGTTTACCGAAAGCGACCGCATCCGGTCTATCGTGATTGGCAACTTCAACGGCAACCCGGTATATGTGTCGGATGTGGCCGAGGTAAAGGACACGCTGCGTGAAGCCACCATAGAAGAAAGGATCAATCGCGAACGTGGTCTGCGTCTCATGGTGCAGAAACAGTCAGGTGCCAATTCAGTTGAAATTGCCAATGAGATCAACAAATTGTTGCCCGAACTGGAACGCAGCCTGCCGCCCGATGTGACCATCGAGGTCATTTTCGATACCTCCGAGTTTATTGTCAGTTCAATCAACAACCTGACCAACGTATTGTATTATGCCGCCCTGTTCGTTACCCTGGTGGTGCTGTTCTTTATCGGCCGCTGGAGGGCGACCTTCATTATTATTCTCACCATCCCCGTTTCGCTGATTACGGCATTCATTTATCTTTACTTCACGGGGAATACCATCAACTTTATCTCCCTGTCGTCGCTGACCATTGCCATGGGGATGGTGGTGGATGATGCCATTGTGGTGCTGGAAAACATTTCGCGCAAGATCGAACAGGGCAGCACGCCCAAGGAGGCTGCCGTATATGGAACCAATGAGGTTGGACTGGCGGTTGTGGCCTCTACCCTGACCGTGGTGGCCGTATTCCTCCCGATGACCATGATCAGCGGCTTGATGGGTATTTTCTTCAGGCAGCTTGGATGGATTGTTTCCATTACGGTGACGGTTTCCACCATTGCCGCACTTTCCCTGACCCCCATGCTTACTTCCCAGTTTATGAGGATGTCGACAGGGAAGCGCAAGGGACTGGGTCCGAAAACCAGTGCCTTTATTGACAAAACCCTGGGCGGGCTGGATGGCGGATATGAGTGGTTGCTGGGAATCAGCCTGAAGAACAAGTGGAAAGTGGTGATCATATCGGTGGCCCTGTTTGTTGCAAGTTTTTTTCTTTTGCCGTTTATCGGGACAGGGTTTTTTCCCGATTCGGATGAAAGCCGCATCCAGGCAAATATTGAACTTCCCACCGGCCTCCGCCTTGAAGAGACCATTGCCCTGGCTGAACGCATACAGGATGTGGTGGAAGAGCAATATCCCGAAGTGGATATGGTCAGTACCAGTGCAGGTGCCAGCGCCAACTTCTTTGGTACCGGCCAGTCGGGCGGCCATATCATCAACTTTGTTTTTCGCCTGGTCAGGCCGGATCAGCGTGAGCGGGACATTTGGGAAATTACCGATTTGATCCGGCAGGATATTTCCCGCTTTCCTGAAGTGGTAAGATATACCGTTTCCGCCGGAGGTGGTGGCTTTGGCGGAAGCCCCGTTGAGGTAGAGGTGTATGGCAATGACATAGACCAGACCAACCGGGTGGCCCTGGAGCTTCTGACCCGAATGGAACAGATTCAGGGCTTGCGTGATGTGACGATCAGCAGGGGCGAAGAAAGACCCGAGCTGCGTGTCGTACCGGATCAGGAAAAGATGGCCATGCACGGGGTGACCACCGCCTCAGCCTCACAGGCTTTGCGTAACCGGGTGGAGGGAATGATCGCCACGCGTTTCCGGGAAGAAGGCGATGAATACAACATTGTGGTCAGGCATAAGGAGGCCTTCCGGTCTTCGATCGCGGACCTGGAAAATATTACGGTAAGGAATCAGTTTGGCCAACTGGTCAGGCTAAAGGAGTTCTCTTCGATAGAAGAACATTTTAGTCCGCCGAACATCGAACGCAAGAACCGCATACGCTATTTGCGTGTTACCAGTGACCTGCACGAACGTTCGCTAGGAGATGCCACGGCTGATATCCAGGCCGCACTGGAGGAGATTGAGATCCCGGCCGGCGTGGAAGTGGCGTTTGGCGGACAGATACAGGAGCAGCAGGAGGCCTTCGCCGATTTGTTTCTTCTGCTCCTGCTGAGTATATTCCTGGTGTATGTCGTGATGGCTGCCCAGTTTGAATCCTTCCGCATGCCTTTTATCATTATGCTGGCCGTGCCATTTGCCTTTACCGGAGTGATGATCGCCCTGTTTGTCTCGGGAATGGACCTTACCGTGATCTCGATGATCGGGGGCATTATCCTTGTAGGTATTGTGGTGAAAAATGCCATTGTACTGGTCGACTTTACCAATTTGATGCATGCGCGCGGACTGAGCGTGGTGAACGCTGTCAAAGCCGCGGGGCGTTCCCGGTTGAGGCCGGTACTGATGACAACCCTGACCACCTTGCTGGCGATGATTCCCCTTGCCATGGGCCGGGCCGAAGGAGCGGAAGTCTGGGCGCCTATGGGGGTGGCGGTGATCGGCGGACTTGCCTTCTCGACCCTGATTACCCTTGTGTTTGTCCCGGTGGTTTACGCCCTGTTCGGCAGTCGCAGAATCAAGAAACAAAGACGTCAATCATTGTCGGAGTAATCCTGGCGCACTTCCGCTCTGCAAACAGGGTGACATGCGGAGGACCCATCCGACGAAAAAAAAGAAAGTTATGAAGTCAGTTTTTATTGTATACAACCAGGCCCTGGGGGATATCCTCCTGGAGACATTGGATCATCTGGGTATCAGGGGCTTTTCGATGTGGGAGGATGTGAAGGGAAGGGGTGGCAAAACCGGGGAACCCCATATGGGGACCCATACCTGGCCTGCCATGAATTCCGCCATCATGGCCGTTGTGGATGACAATCGCGTGGACTCCCTGCTCACTGAGGTAAGTAAGATTAACGAAAGGGCTGAATTACAGGGAATACGGGCGTTTACCTGGAATGTGGAGCAAACGGTATAAGCCTCCAACTTCCGTTCACCGGGTAAGGGGGCTGCCCGGGCCCGTCTGACGAATTACAGTTTATCGATGGCGTCAGCCAGGCGACGATCCTTATCGGTGATGACATCGCCGGCATCATGGGACGAAAGCCGTATTTCGAGCCGGTTAAAAACATTGGTCCATTCCGGATGGTGGTTCTGTTTTTCGGCCAGCATCGCCACCTTGGTCATGAATGAAAAGGCCTCGATAAAATTTCCGAACTCATAACGTCTTACCAGCTGGTTGTTCTCTTCTTTCCACATAGGATATTGGTTTTGAAAGAGATAACGTCAGGGGGCGGAAATTGTTCAGGACGGAAAGGGCCGGGCCTTAATGATACACTTCTGTGGGAATTCCCAGTGCCTCTACTTTCTGCGCGATCTCCCAGAGTTTGTCGGGGCTGATTTTCAGGACGTCTTCTGTGGGGGTGGCCCGGGCTATGGGGTAGATCATCACCGACTGGGGGCGCAGGCGGGCGATGTGTTCCAGCCATTTTTCCACTTCATGATCGGTGGTGTTGTCGAAAGGCTCTCCATTGATGTGTCCCTTTACAAACAAGGTCTGCACAATCAATTGTCCGCCGAACCCCTCCAGGTTGTCGAGTATCTGTTGCAATGTAATGTTGATGCGTGGATTATTGATGCGCTGGAAGGTTTCTTCTGTACCGGCGTCAAGTTTCAGGATATTCAGCTCGATTTTTTTGAGGGCCCGGGCCACTTTATCCAGCCCGGCCCTGCTGGCATTGCTTAACACTGAAATGTTTGCATTGGGGTAAAGGGCATCCCTCAGGGCGATGGTGTCATCGATGATGCCGGGAAAATCAGGATGCAGAGTGGGCTCCCCGTTCCCGGCAAAGGTGATGGTGGTGAGCATGTCCTTTTTTGCGGCCATGGCCCTGAGCTTCTCTTCCAGCTGTCTTTTTATTTCTTTTCTCGTCGGATAGTCCAGGCATTGTTCGGTCGTCGGACCAGTCCACCCACACTCGCAATACAGACAGTTGAATGTGCAGTGTTTGCGGTTCAGGGGCAACAGGTTTACGCCCAGGCTGATGCCCAGGCGCCGGCTGCGGATCGGGCCAAAGATGATCTGTTCAAAGAGAAAACCGGTCATTGGG
>JAWLHS010000097.1:0-8725 GCA_041690235.1 Bacteroidales bacterium | reverse complement strand
CAGGCTGTCGCGCCACTCGACCGGACTTACATGAAAGCCGTGGTCGGCCAGGGCATTTTCGGCCTCTTTCTTCCGCAGACCAAGGGCAAACGGCAGGGACTGCCCGCGTTGCGGGGTCACAAAATCAATCAGGGTGGTGGTACCCCCAAACAGGGCGGCCCGGCTGCCGGACCTGAAATCATCCGACGAAAAGCCGGCAGCAGTTGGCAAATGCATATGCACATGGGGATCCACCCCGCCCGGGAAAGCCATCAAGCCATAGGCATCGATGACCCTGTCGGCCCTGACTTCAGCGGCAAGCCCCCTGCCTGTCCGGGCGATCTTCCCGTTTTCCAGGTAAAGATCGCTGATCATGTGCGTTTGGGGCGTGATCACCTCTGCATTCCGGATCAAGATTTTCATTGTCTGCCTCATCGGTTAAAAAGGTTCGAAAACAGGTTTCCCGGGAGAAAACCCACATGGGTTCCGCATCGCACGGGCAAAAACAAATGGCCGCTGCAAACAAGCGCCAGGTTACAAAAACCGGGGCCTGACCCGGAGCATGACGAAAGCCCAATGCGCAAATTCATCTTTGCTGCCGCCCTTGATGGTCTCCATGGATTCCGTGCCAAACATCACCGAATATCCCAGCATCAAGCGGGTTATTTCGTCAAACCGGTGACTCAGGGTAAAATCCACTTCCGTTCCCAGGTATTTGTCCAGGCTTTCCAGGGGAATCGACAGCTCATCAGTAAAGCGCGGGTAGTTGTTTTGCAGGAAAAACAGGTGAAGGTCGGCATCCAGGCTGGTTTTTTCCGAAAGTTTGATGGTGCTTTTCAGGTAAGGGTTCACAAGTCCCGCTCCACGTGTATGTACCAGGGTGTTGGTAAAATAGTCCATATAGCCATGGTTGGCGTGCCCGGCCCCATAAAGCGGATCGAAGGCACGGAATGTTTCATCCAGGTTCTCAAAGTCATTGCCCGACAGCCATTCAAGTCCGATGTTTGTCTGCAGCCCGTCAACCGGCTTCGCACCTGCCTCCAGCAAAAAATAGCAGGCCCGGATGGGATTGCCATAAGAATTCCTGCCGTGCTGCCAGGCGGGGTTGAAATGGATTGAAACAGGACCGGGTTCAAACGACAGGAAGGCCGACCAGGTTCCGCGCATATACAAAACATCCGGATTGTGATTTGATTCGTACCCGTCGGCCACCCCCATGAAGGAAATATCAATGCCGTCGGCCAGGCCCGTCTGATACCGGACATAATTCAGGGTTTTGTAGTAATCCGTTTGATACCGGGTGCCGAACAATGGCGCCCCACTTTGGTTAAAGGCCGCCCCAATGTGAAGTTCTCCGGAAGCGGCCTGATGCCTGACCACCACGGCGTCATGCTTATTGGCCACATTGTTCCAGTCGTTAATGGCAAACAGGCGTTGGTTGTCGTAATGAATTTCCTGCCTTCCGGCCCTGACAAAGAGATTTTCGGTCAGGGCCAGCTGGATCCAGGCTTCGTGCAGGTCAATGGAAGGCACATCGTTCAGGGGCGGCTGATCCCCCCAAATGCGAACGTCCTGTATACTAATCCGGGTAATGACCCGGTCCTGGCTAAAGCCCAAGATCAGTCGTGTGCGCTGAGAAACATGTCCGGCAGGAGCCTCCGTCTCATAGGGCATTCTCCGGTAGCCATGCCTGAATTCGGCCCTCGGCCGCAGATCGCCTTCCAGGGAAAACTGTGCAAAGGACGGCAGGAAAAACAAAAAAACGCCCACAAAAAGCAAAAGTCGTTTCATATCCAGTTGTGTTATTGGTATGAGTGATAAGCAGGTCATGTTTCCGTCCGGAACTGAAAGGTTCCGTCGGTTTGTTCGACGAAACCCAGCTTTCTCAGGTATCTCTGGTGACGGGGTGAGTGGCCGTGGGTAACCACTGTATGGTATCCGGCACCGGAAAATTTCTGACGAAGACGGTGATAGACAAATTTTCCGTTTTTAAAGTCGCGGAATTCCGGAATCACATAGTCCAGGTCGACCTGCAGCACATGGTCTTTGGTCCGGTGCGCAAGAAAGAGTCCGGCCACCGCCATATCGCGAAGTACAAAAAAGCTGACCGTGTTCTTCTCCGGTTCGTATGAAAAGGCCGGAAAGAAACGCTGGATGTCCTTGCGGTAAAACTTCAGAAAACGGAGCATATAACGGTTGTCGCTTCTTACCTCCAGTGTTTCAAAGACTTCCTTTTTTGAGAAGATGCCGTAGAGGTAATACAAATCCACGGCCACGATGAATCCATTTAAAAACGCAACCGGCAAGGCACCAATCAACAGGCCGTAAACCGAAAACAAAGCCGCCCCCGCCAGGTTGATCAGCCTGAATTTCACAATGGAACTCATGGTCATGCTCAGGGCAATGATCGCAGAGGCAATGTAACCGATCCATTCAAGTAAACCTTGTTCCATATGCATTGCTGCTTTGGTTTGTCATGATAAAAGCCTTTATCCGCCCAGCGGAAGCTGGATGATGGTCTCCCCGGACAGGGCATCCCTGGCCGTCGGGAAATCAGGGGTAAACCCAATCAAATAACCTCCCCCGCCTGATCCGCAGAGCTTCAGGGAGTAAATCCCTGTCTCCAGGCCTTTGTCCCACAAAGAAAGCATTTTGTCCGGAATCATGCCCGTGAAATATTCCCGTTGATAAACCGATAGTTGCCTGAAGGCCTTCTCCAGTTCAAGCGGTTGGTTTTTCACCACCAGGATAATACAGGCATCATTGGCCGGTATGTAAGTCTCCCGCATAAACTCCCCGGCTGAGCGGGTTTGGTATTTGGAAAGGAAAGCCCGGACAAGCTGACCGGTTTTACCTGTGACATGGGTGTCCAGCAAGAAAAAGCCCCCGGGAAACGACGGCGGAAAATCTTTTAAGCGAATGGTTTGAATGCTTTCCCGGGACTCCAGCAGAAGGGCTTGTTGCAGGTAACAGCTGAGCGGGTCAATCCCCGAACTGGTTCCGTGAAAAAAAGATTCCATGCCCCCAAGCAGTGCTTTCAGCCGGGTGAGTTGCCCGGCTTCATTTCCTGAATGTTCAAAAGAATACGGAGCCATTGCATACCGGCCATAGACGGCCGCGACGAGTGCGCCCGAACTGCCCAATCCGTAGCCGGAGGGGATGGTGGATGCAAAGTACAATCCGTTTTCCAAATCCCGGGAAAAGTCCTTGAGCCGCAAGATGCTGCTGAATGGCTGTCCGGGGGAAAGCCCACCGGGACGGATCTCCGGATCAACATCCGACAAAAAATGAAAAAAGGCCAGCAATTGCCTGTTGGAGTTTTCGGCTGCAGACCGCAATTGGGCGGGCCCATCCGTGAAAAACCCCAGGCCACCCTCAAACCCGGTGTAGGGCATGGTCAGGGCGTGGGACCCGACCATGAGGCTGTACTCCCCAAACAGCATCACCTTCGCATAATACCGAACCCCAGGCTTCATCATGTCAAAATGGGTTAATTCGTGAGGGCCCCGGTCCCATCTTGTCATCAATCCATCGCTTGTCCTTGCACAGAACGGATAATTCTTTCATAATGAAGGTTTTAACCTGTTCTGCGTCCCTTTCGAAATAGATCAGGTGAATATTCGGGCCGGCATCCATGGTAAAACCAAGGGAAAGACCGCTTTGCTCCCTGAATTGAATGATTTTTTCAAGGGCAAGAAGGGTTGAGGGTTTCAGCAGGATGTAAGCAGGGTCGGAAGACATCATCAGGCTGTGCAGGCTCAGTGCTTCGTTCTCCAGCACCCTGAAAAACTTCTTTTCATCCCCTGTCCTGATTGCTGCCAGCAGATCGCCCATATTGGCGGCGGCCTGGGCCTTCCGGCCTTCACGATAGGCATGGCCGTTCATCAGGGCATGTCCGGCCGAGCTGGACACTTTTTTGGTGCTGTCATCCACAATGAGGATCGCATCGCGCAGGGAGTAGAAGACCGGATTCACCTGGTCGTCGGACACCCGCACAGCTGATTCATCATTGGAACCGGGCAGTTCAGGGGCTTTCCCCCATAGCACGAAACCGCCCTCCAGGGAGCGGCAGGCACTACCACTTCCAAGACGGGCCATAAAGGAAGCCTTTGCAATAAACACCGGATCCATCTGGGGGATCTCCGCCCGGAGGTTGTTTTCTGAATCAGGCTCTTTTTCTACCATACGCAGCTCCCTTTCGATGGAGCAAAGGCAAAGAGCCAGGGCGCTGAAAGCCGCGGCCGAAGATGCAATTCCGGCAGAATGCGGAAAAGTGCTTTCGCTTTTTACAGACAACTCCATGCGGCGAAGAAAGGGGAAAAACGGGAAAAGGCTTTCCAGGTATTTACCGATGCGCTCCTCAAACCCCGAATTGACCTGGCCGTTCAATAAAAAATCCTTGAGCCGGAAGGCCGTGTCGGACGAAAGGGAATAATCCATCCGGATGCGGACCACACTTTTCTCCAGTGCAAAACCAATGGATGCATTCATGGGCAGCTGCCCCGGAAACTTCCCCCAGTATTTTACCAATGCAATGTTGGCCGGACTTTCCCAGCAGACCTGGCCACTGCCGTGAACCACCGCTTCCAAAGCCTCATTTCTGAATTCCTTGTTCATATCCACTTATCTAAACTGATTTAGGGATCATTTCATTAAAGGGGATCACCAGGTCCGTCCCCATCCGACGAAAATACGCAACCACATCCTTTTGCTCCAGGGCGGTTGCCGCAAACAGGAAGTCCCCCCCCCAGGCACCCAAAGATTTCACAGTTCCAATAAAATCGCGGAAGCCCCGTTCCTGCACGGGGGCTTGCCCGATGACCCGCCCAGTAAGTTGCTCGTGTTCTTCCATGAGCGCCATAAATTGCTGCAGGCTGTTGCATTGAAGCATTTCAAAGGAAAGTGCGGAAATCCGTTCCACGTCGTCCTTTTTTACCGTTCCGGCAAAAAATCCTTTGAGGCTGCCTGCACTGCTTTGTTTGCGGCCCGTATAGACAAAATACAAATTTTCGGAGAAAGGGGGCCGAAAATCCACCGGATTTATTTCCGGAGGGGCCTCTCGCCCCTGATAATGATACATCAGCGGGGTATGACTCCTGGCACAGGCAATGTCGTATCCTGAACCACCCAGGGTGTTAAACAGCAGGGGATAGGGATCCACCCCGGCCCACCAGGCAATATTCGACACCAGGGTGGAGCTGCTCCCCAGGCCCCATTCCCGGTCGAAATCCAGTTCGGTTCGAACCTCAAAACAAGCGGGATCCCGAAGGAAGGCAGGGTTCATCTTTTTCGCTTCCAGCAATATTTTCCTGAGCACAGAACAAATGTGCGGGTCGGAGGCTCCTGAGCAGGAAAGCGTGGCACCCATGAAGTCTGCACGAAACCACTCCACTCCGTTTTCCAGGGATCGCCATAAGACCGTGTGGCCGCGAGCAGGGGATTCGCTCACCGATAGTGTCTGCCCGTACCTGACAGGCATGGCCAGGGCAGCGGCGCCGGCCAACACCAGGTATTCCCCGCTGATCATCAGTTTGCCGTTTGAACGAAAGAACCTGGTGGTCATGGCAAGTCGCTTTATGAACCGTCGCGGATTTTTTTCAGAAAACCGGCCACTGCCTGGTGGCTTGGTTTCTTGTCCGCAAAATAAGCCCCGGCCATTTTCATCTCTTCATCGCTGGCATTGAGCTGCATCAGGACATTGGGCAGGTGCATCCGCATATGCCCGGCCTGTATGCCCGTGGTGACCAGCGACCGCAAGGCTGCAAAGTTATTGGCCAGGCCTGCGCTCCCGGCAATCATCATCAGCCGCTCGGCTCCCGGATGTCCAAGCAATTCGAGGGATAAGGCCGCCAAAGGATGCAATTTAGTCAGACCACCGGTGGTTCCCAGGGACATGGGCATTTCCAGCCAAAAACGGAAGATCCCGTTTTCTGAACTGCTGTGGCTCAAAGAGCGATATTGGCCATCCTGGGCGGCATAGGCATGGGCCCCGGCTTCAATGGCGCGAAAATCATTACCGGTGGCCAGGACCACGGCGTCCACCCCATTCATAATGCCTTTGTTGTGGGTGGTGGCCCGGTGCACATCGCCCTGTGCGACCCTGACGGCCAACTCAAACCGTCGCACAAATTCCTCCGGTTCGAGTCCACCGACAAGCCCGAGTTCCCCAACGGGACATTCAACAGAAACCTCCACCAGGCAGCCCGGGGTATGGTTCGACAAAATGGCCATTAATGGCTCATACTCACTGGGAGCAAAGCCAGGGGTCTCGTAGAAAAAATCCTTCAGTCCGACTCCGAATTCCTCCAATACCGAGTTCACAAAGTTTGCGCCCATGGCATCGGCCGTTTCAAAATTCACAAACAGCTGAAAATAATTGGGCTCAATCTCAGGCCTATTTTTTAGCATCATGGAGGTGATCCCTCCTCCCCTCCTGGCCATATTGGCGGCCATGGGAAGGGTTTTCTCCCTCAGGTAGGCCTCCACGGCAGGCATGGCCTTTTCAAGTCTGCCGGCATCACCAGTGAACCGAAAGTGCAGTTGCCCGTTTTTCTCTTTGCCCCTTACCCGCGCAGAAAACCCCCCTCTATCGGCCCAAAATCTTGCTGCAGCGCTGGCTGCAGCAACCACGGAACTTTCTTCAATCACCATCGGAACCATGAAAACCTCCCCGTTGATTAAGAAATTCGGGGCCATCCCATAAGGCATGGCGAAATTCGTAAGGGTGTTCTCACTGAATTCCGAGAGAATTTTCTGGATGGACTGGTCCGGGTGCAGGAAAGACGTGATGGTTTTCAGCGCGGCAGCGGGATCCTTAAACCGGCTCGTTACTTGTCTGAGCTTTTCTTCGGGAGCCATTCTGGAAAAGCCTGTTATGATCCGGGGTTTTTGCATCAGAAAATGGATTTCGGCTTCAGCAAAAAGCAAAGGGCTAATACCTGATTTTCAGGAAAGCATAGGCCAGCTGCAAGCCTTTGACCTGAAGCTCAAGAAACGCTTTCAATTGCCCGTAGTCCTCCCTGGCATACTTCAGGAAACCGGAGGCCTGACCGTAAATGGCAGGAAGACTTGATTTACTGACCAGGTAATATCCATCCAGAAAGGTCCGAATGCCGCCTGAAATAATCAATTGGCGGCATTGAACCCGATCCGGCTCATTGGCTGCAATGTGATTGACCATATTGACCATCTGCAGGGCATCATGACCGATCCTGGACAAGGGTTCGAATAAATCCTGGGCTGCATTGTCTCCGCGCAGCAACTCCACCTTCGAAAAGTTGGTCCCTCCAAAGGCTCCAAACTCTATGGCTGCCAGCGGCATGGAAAGTAGCGCCTTCAGACTGTTGTACCCCATGCCTTGTCCGACTTCTTTCACCACAACGGGATAGGAAGCCGTCTCCATGAGGGCCTGCAGGGATTCAACGGCTGTTTTCTCCAGGCGGTCTCCCTCGGGCTGGAACCACTCCTGAAAAGGATTCACATGAATGATTAATCCGTCGGCCCGCAATTTATTCACCAGGACCTCCAGTTCATCCAACTGCTTATCGCGCACCAGCAGCTCAAGCTGGTTGATCCCGAGGTTTGCAAACAAGGGGAGGTCATCACCGATCAAATCGCGCATATCGAAATCCGGAAGGAAGGTTTCATCCTTCATAATAATCCGGCAGGAGCCCAGACCCATGCCCATTCCAAACTCCCTGCAGGCCCTGGCCAGGTTCCTGTTGATGTGGCCGGCCATTTTGGTCCCGCCAGTCATGCTTGAGACCCAAAGTGGCAAACGCAGTGTTTTTCCGGCAAAGCTTGTTTCAGGTATCCCGTTTACGGGGTGGGCACTGAGCATGGGCTCGTAATAGAAACGGGTGTCAATGTCGGCCAAAAGCGTTTGTGATTCAAAAGCAAGGTCGATATGGTCTTTTTTCCGGTCTTCCATAGGTGTTTGTTAAGCGCCCAAATAGCGTGAAATGACCATGCGCAAAATCTCTGAGGTGCCTTCGCCTATCTGGAGCAGTCGTTGGTCGCGGTAAAAACGTTCCACTTCATTGGGTTTAAACAGCCCCCTGGCACCCAGGATTTGAACGGCCTCATCGGCAACCTCCCTGGCGATTTCGGAGGAATACAACTTGGCCATGGCAGCCTCCCTGGCAAACTGAAGGTTGTTGTCCTTTCTCCAGCAGGCATTGTACAGGGTGTTTCGGGCAAGCTCGATCTTTAAATCCATATCGGCCAGTTTAAAGGCGACGGCCTGGAATTTGGAAATGGGCTGGCCAAACTGCTCTCTCTTTTTGGCATGTGCCAGGGCCGCCTCAAAAGCGCCCCTGGAAAGGCCCAGGCCAATGGCCGCGATCGAAAGCCTTCCCGCATCGAGTGTATTTAACATGATCCTTCCCCCTTGTCCCTGTTCACCCAGCAAGTTGGAAGCAGGAACCCTGCAATTGTTAAAAAACAGCTTACCGGTATCGCTGGCACGCCACATATGCTTTCCCAGCATCCGCTCGGTGGTGAAACCAGGTGTGCCCTTTTCCACCAGGATGGTCGAAAGTCGCTTGCGGCCATCAACCACCGCTGTGACCGCCTGAAGGGTCACGCCCCCGGCGATTTCGGAAGTGGCGTTGGTGATATGTGATTTGGAACCGTTGATTACCCATTGTCCGTCAAGAAGTTCAGCCCTTGTTTCTGAACCCATGGCGTCAGAACCGGCATTGTCCTCTGTCAGGCCAAAGGCCCAGACCGTTTCGCCGGTGCACAA
>JAWLHS010000096.1:0-8739 GCA_041690235.1 Bacteroidales bacterium | reverse complement strand
GGGGCACGGCTTACCAATGAAGAACAATACCTGGTGCAGAAACTAGCCAGGGCAGGGGCCAAAACCAACAATGTCTCCAGCTTTCATTACATAGACCGTGGAGGCGGATATTTCCCCAACAGCGCGAACAGCATACCGCTCGAACAGATCCCCCAGTCCGGTAGGCTGTATTTTCTGGGCAGTGAGGTTCATCTGGAAAACGCCGTTGCTGGATTCTACGCCTTTAACCATCATTTCCGCAACCAAATCCCCCTTACGGTCATCACCACCGAGCCTGAGAGCAAAACGGCCCGAAAAGCCACGGAAGTCACCAGGGTGACATCTTACGATCACTTTTTGAAAGCGGCCGTGCATTATATTCTGTCAAACAAGCTGGAGAACCAGGTTTATATCCATGACCATTGCAGCGGGTTTGACCGGTACCGATCAGAAATGCTTGGGCTTGACTTTCAGGAGCTGGTTCATGCTGCAGGATGCACGGAAAAACAGGTCAGGGATTTCGCAAGGGGGTATAACGAGGAACACCAGGCCATGCTGTTTTTCTCGGAAAAACATGTTTCCTCAGACACCTGCCATGAGTTGCGCAACCTGGCCATGATTACCGGGAAGTCGGGAAAGACGGCCGCCGGACTTGTTTCCCTGAAGGAAAAAAACAATGCCCAGGGACTTTTCGATATGGGGGCCTGCGCCGCCATTGCTCCCGGCGGACAGCCTATGGGTGATCAGGCGCAAAGGGAACAATTGGAAAAAACCTGGGACATGAAAAACCTGCCTTCAAGGGTGGAAACTGAGCAATGGCAGCTGCTGGAAGAAGCCCGCCTGAAGAATGCGTTTGTCTTTTCGGAAGACCCCCTCGGGTGCGCAATAGATAAGCAAGCCATGGCGGGTTTGTTACAAAAGGTCGAATTCCTGGTGGTGCAGGATCTGTTTATGAGTGAAACGGCCATGCAGGCCGACCTGGTCCTGCCTGCCTCTTATCATTTTGAGACCGGCGGAAGCTTTACCAACTCCACCCGGTTTATCCAGCAATTTCCCGCCAGTCATCCCTCCCCCCTCGAAATGGACGCCCCGGAACAGCTCATCGCCTTATTGTCCCGCCTGGGCGTGGAAACAAAAGACAAAACCCCGGCGGGAATAATGCTGGAGGTGGCGTCTTTGTTGAGAAACGACCGGACGCATCACCCAAGGCCCCTGGTCGTTACAAAGGGAGACCACGGCAAACGAAAATTTGACCACGGTTGCGACATCCTGGTCAAACGCTTTGAAGAACAATGGGAGAAGGCATTTAACAAAACCCAGACCGATGAAAACCTTTGAATCGATCGATGAGATCCTGGACTTCGCCATGAAGGCAGAACAGGAAGCCGTTGAATTTTATACTCAGCTGGCCGGCAAAATGAAAAGCAAACAAATAAAGGAAATATTTCTACAGTTTGCACAGGAAGAGGTAGCCCATAAGGCACGCCTGCAGAAGATCAAGGATGATAAGATCTTTGACATGGAGGTGGAAAAAGTCAGCGACCTGAAAATTGCAGACTATGTGGTCAGCACCAAGGCTTCGGGCGAAATGGAATACGCCGAAGCCCTGGTGCTGGCCATGAAAAAAGAGAAGGCGGCTTTTAAATTGTATACCGCCCTCTCAGAAAGAACCACTGTCCCGGAACTCCGGAAAGTATTCCAGGCCCTTGCCGTTGAGGAATCAAAACACAAACTGCGGTTTGAGCTGGAATACGATGAATACGTGATGCGGGAAAATTAATCAGGAGATGGAAATCTCCTTGGGCGGCTTGCGCTTGGCCTCTTCCTTTTTCGGAATGCTGATCCGCAACACACCATCCTTATGACTGGCCTTGATCTTGTCGGATTCAACGGCGTCCGGCAGACTGAAGGAACGGCTGAACGAGGCATAGCTGAACTCACGCCGCATGAATCGTTCATCCTTCTCTTCATTTTTCATTTCCTTTTCTGATGAGACCGTGAGCACGTTGTTGTCAAGGTCAATCCGGAAATCCTTTTTATCCAGCCCGGGTGCAGCCACCTCGATCTGGAAATGGTCGCTGTGCTCAATCACATTGACGGCCGGCGTACTGACCCCGGTCCGCTCAGCGAAAATACCATCCATCAGGTCCCTGCCGAAAAACTCGTCGATCAAGCTCGGCATATTGGGCCGGTTTCTTTTTAGCATAGGTAACATAGCTCAATCCTCCTTTTTTTTGGGTTAGACAATTGAATATTCCTGCCTGAAAAAAAACAAAACCTGTGCCAGACCATAACATTCGTTGTCATACAGAGAAATCTTCCCCATCCGACGACATTTTGTCATTTTCCCGCGGAGGAAGCATGTCAATCTGACAACTATTTTCCGTTGTTATTTTTTCAATGTTCATAAACAAAGTTTGCCAAACGGGTGTTATAAAACGGTAAATTCAGTAATTTTAACCTGATCCGGTTAAAACCGGTTTTTTTTTGAGATGCTGACGCCAATGACTACAGGACTGCTTGTTTTGATTTTGTTCGTTTTGGCAGGGCTTGCCCCCTTTACCCGAAAGTTTCTGGGAAATGCCGGGGGATGGATCTACGCCTTTTTCCCGTTTTCAGGGTTTTTATACTTTCTCAGCCTGCTGCCCGAAATCAACCTGGGTCAGGTGGTCTCGGAGCGCTATGCCTGGATCCCGGTTTATGGCATTGACTTTTCGTTTTACATCGACGGACTCAGCATCCTGTTCAGTCTGATCGTTTTGGGTATCGGAACATTTATCCTCGTATATTCAGGGTATTACATGCGGCCCTATCCCATGAAAGGCCGGTTTACCGGTTATCTGATCTTCTTTATGGCCTCCATGCTGGGGGTGGTGGTTTCGGGCAACCTGATCACCATGTTTGTTTTCTGGGAACTCACCAGCATCAGCTCCTATCTGCTGATCGGCTACCATCACGAAAAACCCGAAGCCCGCTCAGCAGCCTTGCAGGCTTTGCTGATTACGGGATTCGGCGGACTGGCCCTTTTGGGTGGGTTTGTGCTGATGGGCATTCCATATGGTACTTACGAGATACAGGCCTTGCTGGCCAATCCGGAGGCCATGCGTTCCAGCCACCTCTACCTTCCCGCCCTGCTGCTGATTCTGGCAGGCGCATTCACCAAATCCGCCCAGTTTCCCTTTCACTTCTGGCTGCCCGGGGCGATGGCCGCCCCTTCGCCCGTCAGTGCGTTTCTGCATTCGGCCACCATGGTCAAAGCCGGGGTGTTTTTGCTGGCCAGGCTTAATCCCGTGATGGGGGGTACGGAACTTTGGTATATTCTTTTGTCTGTTTTCGGGGCAACCACCATGGTGGCAGGCGCATGGCTAAGCATCACCCAGACCGACCTGAAACGCATCCTGGCTTACACCACCGTAAGTGCCCTGGGGACCCTGGTTTTGCTGATCGGGATCGGTACGCAATATGCCATCAACGCCATGGTCATTTTCCTCGTGGTGCATGCCCTGTATAAAGGCACCCTGTTTATGATGGCCGGGAACATCGAAAAGATGAGCGGCACCAGGGACATCAACAGGCTCGGCGGACTCTACCGGTTTATGCCGCTGGCAGCCATTGTGATGGGGCTGGCCCTTGTTTCCATGTCGGGCATCCCGCCCCTTCTTGGCTTCATCGGCAAGGAGCTGATTTACGAAGCCAAAGTCTACGCCCCAAACTGGCGCTACCTTTTTTTCGCCGCAAGCTTCTTTACTAACGTCATCCTGGTTTTCCTTTCGTTGAGGCTTTGGCTGGATGTTTTTGCTGGCAAGTCCCCCGCCTACTCAAAAACCCCCGTTGCTCCCTCCCTGGCATTGATAATCGGTCCTTTTCTGCTGGTATTGGCCAGCCTGATGCTGGGCCTGTTTCCGGCATCTATCGCAACGCCCCTGACATCCAGTGCGGTCATCTCAATCAGCCCGGGCATTGCCGCCGTCAAACTAAAGATCTGGCACGGGTTTAACCTGGTGCTCGGATTAAGCGCCCTGACCGTTCTGACAGGGGCTCTGGCATATAAATACAAGCAGGCCCTGATGGGCCTGGCCGAAAAAATCAATCTTCGCTTTTTCACCAGGGAGTTTTCCAGGCTGTTCTCAACAGGTATCGACCGTTTTCTGTATTTTACCAAGGAACAGACAAGTAACATTCAGCACGGCTACCACCGTTTTTACCTGATGACATTGTTTGTTGTGGCCTCCCTGCTTGTCTGGGCCATCATATGGCGAACCGATCCCCTGGTCCTGGAGCTGGACTTCTCCACATTGCCGCTGAACCTGGTGGCCGTGGTGGCACTGATCATTGCTGCCGCCTTCTCGGCCGTGGTGTCGCACTCCCGGCTCATCGCCCTGATCGCCATGGGTGTGATCGGATTTGGCATCACCATCATCTTCATTGCGTTCAGCGGGGTCGACCTGGCCATCACCATGGTCATGGTGGAAGTGCTGATGATCATCCTGGCCGCAGCCGTTCTCTACCACCTGCCGAAATATGTCAAGTATTCCGAAACGGGCGCACGTATGCGCGACGGACTGGTGGCCACCCTGGTCGGTACATTCATGATGGTACTGGTACTGCAGGCAGGGAGCACCCAGATGGAGGAACCCATTTCCGGGTTTTTTAAGGAAAGCAGTTACACGGAAGCCTTCGGACGAAACATCGTGAACGTCATTTTGGTCGACTTCCGGGCTTTTGACACCCTGGGGGAGATCACCGTCATTGCCATCGCCGCCCTGGGCATTTATTCCATGATCAAATTAACCAAACAATAGCCATGGAATCAGTCATTTTGCAGATCGCTGCGCGCCATATGCGACCCTTGCTGATCGTGCTCTCCTTTGTGGTCCTGTACCGCGGTCATAATGAACCCGGGGGAGGATTTATCGGGGGCCTCATGCTTGGCACCGCCTTCATTTTATATGCCATGGGCTTCGGGGTCAAAAAAACCCAGGAAAGCATTTTTTTCAGTCCCGTGACACTCACGGCCGTCGGACTCCTCATTGCGCTGGCAAGCGGTATTCCTGCGCTTTTCTCCGGACATCTTTTTATGACGGGAGAATGGACGGTTTTGTTTCCCGGGACCTTGGTGGAACTGAAACTGGGAACCCCGCTCTTGTTCGACCTGGGTGTTTACTTCACCGTGGCCGGCATGCTTACGCTGGTGATGTTCTCAATAATGGAAGAATAAATGATAACAAAGGAATAAACCCATGCTTATTCTGCTCGCTGTATTAATTGGTGTATTATACGGATCGGCTGTTTACCTGCTGCTTCGAAGAAATATTTTCAAGCTGGTCCTCGGACTGATTTTCCTGGGCCATGCCACCAATATGTTGCTTTTTGTAGCTGGCGGACTGACACGGGGGTATCCGGCTTTTATCAGAAACCTGGCCGGGGAGACCGGGATGATGGCCGATCCGCTGCCACAGGCGCTTATCCTGACGGCCATAGTCATCGGACTGGGGGTGACGGCCTTTGCGCTGGTACTTGTTTACCGTTTCTACAGTGTCACCAAAACGGTTGATTTAGACGAACTTTCTGAAAACGAATGAAGATGATATTGTTGGCTGCTCCCATTCTGCTTCCGCTGTTGTTTATGGTGGTATTGATCTTTACCCGCCGGTGGCTGCTGTTTCAGCAAGTCTTCAGCGTGCTGGCCGCCATAACACTTACCGCCGTGTCTCTGATCCTCTTGCTGGAGGTCCGCCAAAGCGGCATCACCACCATGCAGATGGGCTCCTGGCCAGCCCCCTACGGAATCACCCTGGTGGCCGACCTTTTGGCAAGCATCATGCTGACCACCACCGCCTTCGTGGCCCTGGTGGTCATGGTCTACTCCCCCGGATTTATCGACAGGGAGAGGCAGACCGCGGGCTATTACCCGCTGGTATTCGGACTGCTGATGGGGGTGAACGGTGCCTTTATCACCGGGGATATATTCAATATGTACGTATGGTACGAGGTGATGCTTACTTCCTCCTTCGTTTTGATCGCCCTGGGCGGATCGGCCGAACAGCTCAGGGGGAGTGTCAAATACGTGACCATCAGCTTTGTGGCCTCCATTTTTTTCGTTGCAGCCATCGGGATCATGTACGGACAGGCCGGGACACTGAACATGGCGGACCTGGCGCAAAAGATGCGAAACTGGGAGGAGATGCCTTACATCAACGGGGCCCTGATGCTTTTCTTTATCGCCTTCAGTGTTAAATCGGCCCTCTTTCCATTTTTCTTCTGGCTTCCTGCCTCCTACCATACCCCACCGGTGGCCATTACCGCACTTTTTGCGGGAACCCTCACCAAGGTGGGTATCTACACCATGTTTCGCTTTTACAGCCTCTTCGTGGTGCAGGACGTCATGTTCTGGAAAGTTTTCCTGCTGGTTGTTGCCGGACTCACCATGTCGGTGGGGGTGCTGATGGCCGCCTCCCAGTTTGACATTCGAAAGATATTGTCATTCCACATCATCAGCCAGGTCGGGTACATGGTCATGGGCCTGGCCATTTTTACCGTCAACGCGGTGGCCGCGGCCATATATTTTACCGTTCACAATATGTTGTCAAAGACGGCCACTTTTCTGGCCGGCGGACTGGTATATCAACGGTCGGGGAGCTACGACCTGAAGTACCTGGGGGGCCTGTACAAATCCATGCCGTTTCTGGCTTTGTTGTTCTTTATCCCTGCCATGTCGCTGGCGGGAATCCCCCCCCTGCCGGGCTTTTTTGGCAAATTTTTTCTGATCAAAGGGGGCTTTGAGGCGGGCGAATACACCATTACGGCCGTGGCCATACTGGTTGGCTTGTTTACCTTGTTCTCCATGGTCAAAATCTGGAATGAGGCCTACTGGAAAAAAGAACCGGAAGAAGGCCGACAACAGGGGCCCGTTGGCAGGTCCGCCCTCATTGCCACCAGTTTGCTGGCCGCCGCAGTCATTCTCCTGGGCGTCTTTGCGGGTCCGGTGATCGAAGTCTGCAACCATGCTGCCCTGCAGGTAACCAATCCGACACTATATATAGAGGCGGTGCTTGGAAAGCAATAAGGGGAAAGCAATAAGGGAAAGGAAAACTGAACAGGCCAACCCAGACAGAAAAAGAAAAGAAAAGAAAAGAAAACAAACACAAGCCAGTCAATGCAACTTTTTCGAATGCCCGTGCGAATTGTGAGGCTGATCTTTTTCATCTTCTATTACCTGAAAGAGCTGGTCCTTTCGAGTCTCTTCGTTGCATACGATATATTGACCCCGAAAGACCTGATGCGTCCCGGCATCGTTGAGGTACCGGTCGATCTCAAAAGCGATACCGCCATTATCGCACTGGTCAACCTGATATCCATGACCCCCGGGAGCCTGACGGTGGACATGTCGGCCGACAAGAAGAAGATTTACGTCCACGCCATGTATCTTTACGATAAAGAACAATTCATTCAAAAAATCAAAACGGAACTGGAGCAACGCATCCGGTTAATATTTGACTAAGCCATTGACCATGAACAATATAGAGTCATTTCCCATACTAAACTTTGCCATATACTTCAGTTTTGCCTGCCTGAGCATTTCCCTTTTTGCCGGTTTGTACCGGCTGCTTACCGGGCCTTCCCTGCCTGACCGCATCGTGGTGATGGACCTGGTGGCTTCGGTGGTCATCGGACTGATCATCACCTATATCATGCAGACGGGACAAACCGTTTACCTGAATGTCGCGGTTGCCATTGCTTTGTTGGTGTTTATGGGCAATATCGCATTTGCCAAATTCTTAAAAAGGAGGCTGGATCAATGATGGAATGGATCGTATCAATATTGCTGATGTCGGGCGCCCTGTTCATGCTTGTGGCAGCCATCGGGGTTGTTAAACTACCCGATGTGTACATGCGTATGCATGCCATCACCAAGGCGGCGTCACTTGGTGCCATCCTCATGCTTGCCGCGGTATTTCTATGGTACCCGGGATGGATGGTTGGCATTGAGGCTTTGATGGTGGTGCTTTTCGTGATCTTTACTGCGCCCATCGGGGCCCATATGATCGCCAGGGTTTCGCACCGCATGGAGGTTCCCACAGGGGAAGGCTATGAAATGGATGAATTGCGTGAGGAAATGGATCGCCGGGAATCGGACAACACCGACAGGGGGGAAGACGGACAGATCGACGCCGGGAAATTGTAGGAACCGGATCGTTAAGTTAACTTCACCCAACTCACTTCACGGTCGTACGAAAACCCCAGCTTTTTGATCAGGTTGATGGATTGATGGTTATGGGGTTCGATGTTCACAAAAATCTGGCTGCCTTTTTTGCGCTTTTCCAAAATCAGGGCCCTTAAAATACTCTCGCCCAAGCCTTTTCCGCGAAATTCAGGCAAAACATTTAGAAAGCCCAGGGAGGTGTCGTCATGGGTGAGTCCCCATCCCACCAATTTGTTGTCAATCCAGATTCCCGCAGACACATCCATATCCAGGCGGTCCCTGATGTAAAACTCCGAGGTAAAGTCCTTATAGGCAGAGTTTTCATACACGTACCCGGCCAGGGATGCATCCAGGCGACGGGATTCCAGATCAGGCGGATCCACCACTTTGTCCTTCGAAAGATAATACCGGTGGGTGGAAAGCTTCCATTCAATCTTGTGGCGGTGGGTCAGGATGGGCAGCATCCATTCTTCCACATTTGCAAAATACAGGGTGGCATAATCAAATTTCTCAAGAAGGGCATACAATTCCTCGGGATTGTCGCCGCACAGATAAGC
>JAWLHS010000095.1:0-8779 GCA_041690235.1 Bacteroidales bacterium | reverse complement strand
CTGCATTTAAACTCGTCAGGGGTGCCTATATGGAGAAGGAACGAAAAAGGGCCTTAGACCTGGGCTACCCATCTCCCATTTACCCCGATAAACCGTCCACGGACCAGGCTTTTGACCAGGCCGTTGCGTTTTGCCTCGGGAACCTGGATCATTTGGCTGTTTGCGTCGGAACCCATAATGAGAACAGTTGCGAGGCGGCCCTGGAAGTCATGAGTAACCTGGATATACTTGCCGGACATGAGCGGGTTTCCTTTGCCCAGCTCCTGGGAATGAGTGACCACATCAGTTATCCCCTGGCTGCAAGTGCATACAATGTATGCAAATATGTGCCTTATGGTCCCGTAAATACCGTAGTGCCCTACCTGATTCGCCGTGCGGAGGAAAACACCTCCGTTGCGGGGCAGACCTCCCGTGAATTGTTTTTGATCAAAAAGGAAATCAAACGGCGAAAGGACCCCTGATTTTTTCAGGCTTCTAAACCGAAGGATGAACCAGGGCCTGCATTTACTGCCGACGTTGTCGCACCGCTTCAAAAGCCAGTATGGCCACCGAGACGGATACATTCAATGAGTCAATGGTTCCGGCCATGGGAATTTTAATCAATTGGTCGGCTGCTTGCTTCATGGTGTCGGACAGGCCTTTGTCCTCTGCGCCAAATGCGATGATGGAAGGCCCTGAAAGGTCTGCATCATAATAATCGAATTCCGTCTGAAGCGCTGCCCCAAACAGCTTTGTCTCCTTTCCGGAGGGACGGGGGGGCTGATGCCGGAGCCAGGAAAACAATGCGTCCGGCTCGCAGGAAATGATATGGTTGGTAAACACGCAACCCAGGCTTGCGCGAATGACATTGGGGTTGTAAATATCCGTTTTCGGATCGCAGATCACCACGGCATCGAAGCCCGCGGCATCGGCAGTTCGCAAAATAGCCCCCAGGTTGCCGGGCTTTTCAACGCCCTCAAGAACCAGCATCAGGGGGTTGGGTCCCGGGCGGAATTCGCTGATATTGCATGTTTCCGCCAGTCCCACAAGCAACAGGCCTTCCTGGTTTTCACGGTAAGCCAGTTTATTATACACCGACTGGCTCACCCATACCAGCCGGATTCCATCTCCTTGCAGATCAACAGGATACCGGGGGTCGGGCTCATAGATCTCTTCACAAACCAGCATATGCTTTACCCTGACCCCTGAACGAAGTGCCAGGCTGACCTCCCGGCGCCCTTCCACCACAAAGAGCCCGGTCTTTTTTCGTTCCGATGCTTTTTGCTGGAGTTTGACAATGCTTTTCACCAGGGGGTTCTGTGGACTTGAAATTTGTTGTTTCATGGGCGCTTGGATCCAGGTTGATTGGAAAAGAAAAAGGTACAAATAAATACGAGAAGGTAGCTTGCGGCCGCCACCAGCATCACCACCCGGAATCCGGATTCAACTGCGATCAGGGTGGCCAGGGAGGTGCTGATCACCGAGATGCAACCATTGATTCCCCAGGCCCATGGGATCTGTGTCTGATCCCTTGCATGCAGGATGCGAATTCCAAGCGGGAACAACATGCCCATAAGAAAAGCGGGAATGCCTATAAGCAGGAGACTGACGGCGATTTTAAACAGGAGTGGGCCGGAAATGAAGTTTTGAAGAAATGGCGTTAAAAACAGGGAAAGTATCAGCAGCAGTCCGGAAACCAATAATGCAAGCAAACGGGGAGATGCCGGAATGGCCTTCAACCGGTCCGACAGAAGGCTGCCCGCTCCGCTGGCAATCAGCATGGTACTGATTACTGCCGAGAGGGCATAGACCGGGTGGCCGAGGAAAAGAACAAAACGTTGTATGAGCAGAATCTCGGCGAACATATAACCCAGACCAAGGGCGGCGAAATAAAGCAGCGTCACTGTTTTTCCCTGGGGACTTCTGCGGAGCCTGAACAATGGCAGGATAATCAGCAGGATGGCCAACAGAAGGCTTTGCAAAAAAGTGACCACTACGATCAAAAAGCCGAGTTCCAGAAAGGGAAGGCTTGCCTTTCCAAAGATATCGTTAAGCCTGGAAAGGAACTTTAAACGCAGGAATTGTGAGAAATACGGCTTGTCGTCTGTGGCCGGATCAATCATGAAGCCGTAATCTTCAAGGAAACGGGGATCCCCGTCCATGACCCTGTCCAGGTATTCCAAAAAGGAGTCCTCTTCCAGCCTGTTGTAATAAACCCTTTCCTCCGGTGTAATGCCGGGAAGCAGGGCAGGATCGAAAAACTTTTCGTGACCGAACGAACGAATGCGTGCAATCTCTTCCAAACTCAGGGGTGTTTTTTGCACCACGAAACTGATGGTGCCCCAGGAGCGGATGGCGGCAATATGATCATGGGGACTTTCTATGCCGTTGTTCCGGGCCGTTTGAACCAGGGTCGACAGGATTTTCAGGGGTGTTCTTGATGGATAATCCACCCAGGAAGACACCGTGATGGCCCCGTGGGGGGATAGTTTTTGCCACATCAGACTGAAGGATTCGAGCGTCAGTGCGTAATCCTCCCGCAACGCATTCAGTCCGGCCGTCCCCCCAAAGGCATCCAGCAATGGAAGCACAATCAGGTCATACCGGTCTGCGGACTTGCTGGCCAGAAAGTTGCGCAGCTGCATCGAATGGATTTCCACCCTGGGATCAAGAAAGAGCCGGCCCGACTCCCCGGCAAAACGTGTTTTCATCAGTTCGAGTATACCCCCGTTTTCAAGTACGGCTTTAACCTGCCGGACACCGGCAGTCAGCGCATGGGCCACAGCTGTGCCCGTCCCCGGCCTGATAACCAACACCCGCTCCCTTTCATCCATTACATAGGGCAGGGCCATGGTGGTATGGTCAAGTATGTGAAAGGCTGTATCGGGCTTGTATGTTGGAATCGCTCCGAAATAATCCCCATTGACGAAAACCTGTTTTTTTACCGGAACAGATCCCGTGTATGACAGGCTGACGGCTGGTGCATACCTCAGTGCCGGACTTTGCAATACTTCGATGTATCCGTGGATATCCGGCTGGCGGTGAATAATTTCTGCTTCGGGAAGATTCAGGGCTTGTGCCAGGCCCTTGTATTCGGACATCTTCAAATGGGCCGGCGTCAGGAAAAGGAATACGGCGGTTGCCAATGCCAGGATCGCGAATACCAGATTGGCCCTCCAATACCGCTGTTCCATACACAACAATCCCCCGGCTACGGAAACCAACCCGATGAGCGGGGGTGAATGAAGGGGATGAAGAAACCCGGACAGAACCAGAACAAGGAGTCCGCCGACACCGGATCCAAGCATATTTGAAAAATACAGCCTTCCGATGGATTTGGCAAATTTGATAAACAGGATTCCGATGGCCAGTGCGCCGGTAAAGAACGGCAGAAAGAAAATGATGTAATTTGCTGCCAGTGCGGGGAATTGTGAAAAGTTGACAAAAAGAAGGTAAACGTCAAACCGAAAAGCCTCCATGCGGGCCAGGTGGAAGGCCACCATCATCATCAAACCGCTTGTCGTCATCAGGACAGGTACCAACCAGGACGACCACCCGAGCAATCTGGTTCTTGCAAGCGCCAGCAGGGTTCCACTGGCACCGAATCCCAGCATGGCAACGGAGATGATCATATAGGCAAAATGGTGCCATTGCACGATGGAGATCAATTGCATGAGGGCAAGCTGAAAGGCGATGATTGCCCCGGAATGCAGGCCGAGGCCTGTAATCAGTCTTTTTTGCATGCTTCGAAAGGCTGAATTATTTGGAATGTTCCCTGGTGAAGGGGACAAAGCGGACCGGCATTAAACTGCGGGTGGTGATTCCCGAAGCTTTTTTCTCGACAAGCATCAGGATCTGGACCTGGAAAGGCGAGCCAACGGGGATAATCATCCTGCCTCCTTCCTTCAGCTGCTCAAGCAAGAGGGGAGGGATGTGTTCAGACGCGGCCGTAACAACGATGGCATCAAAGGGCCCGTGTTCCTCCCATCCATAATAGCCGTCTCCGATTTTCACATGGACGTTGTCATACTGCTGTTCGAGCAGGCTTTTGGCCGATCGCCCCAATTCCTCGATGATTTCAACCGTATAGACCTCTCCGGCAATCTCTGCCAGGACCGCCGCCTGGTATCCGGAACCGGTGCCGATTTCAAGAATTCGGAACCCCGGCGCAGGCCGGATGATCTGGGTCATATAGGCGACAATATAAGGCTGGGAAATGGTCTGCCCGTAACCAATGGGCAGGGGACGATCCTGATAGGCAAACCGCTGCTGTGCGGGAGGAACATAGAGATGACGTGGTACCGTACGCATGGCATTCAGGGTCGCCCTGTGTTGGATATCCCTTGCCTGCAATTGGTTTCTGACCATGAGCAGGCGTTCCCTCTCATAAGGTTCGTCGTTCCGGTCCCGGTCCTGACCCGTAGTAACCAGGCCAGCAAAAATGACGAATAATAATAAACAGTACGAATGCATAGGTTGTTGCTGTTTCGGGTTCGGCTGAGCGGGTTTCCGACCATTTATGATCAAGGTCCGCGGGCCGGAATATCATTTTTTTTGGATAGAAGGCCCGGTGATGCAACAAAAATAACGGATTATTAGTAAATTAGCAATTATGAAAGGTAAGCGCATCACTTGCCGTTGGACTGCAGGGGTAATTTTTCTTTTACTTCCCCAGCTTTTTTTGTCAGCCCAGAACACGAATCCGGCCCGGAAGGCGGCCAGGGCCCTTGAACTTCTCGAATCTGGTTTTCCCCGTCAAAAGGTTTTTATCCATACCGACAAGGGGGAATACATTGCCGGGGAAACCCTATGGCTGAAAGCCTACCTGGTGGATGCGACGACCCACCTGCTTTCAGATTTCAGCAACACCTTAATGCTTGAAATGTATAACACCTCGGGTGAAGCCGTGGCTTCGCACCTGCTGAAACTGGAAAATGGTACGGCCCATGCTTCGGTGCCCCTTTTGGACTCTCTCCCGGAAGGCAATTACCTCATACGGTCTTATACCAACTGGATGAGGAATTTCGGGGAGGAAGGGTTTTTTGAAAAAGAGATCTTCGTGCACAACCCATCGGAGGAAAACTTCATCAAACGAAGAAGCATTCGCAGAAACAGGTCCTTTAACCGTGAGCTGGCCGAAATCAGGGAGCAGTACCAGTTTGCGGTGTTTCCGGAGGGAGGCCGGTTGATTGCCGGATCAGAGGGACGCGTGGCTTTTAAGGCGGCCGATCAGCTTGGTGCCGGGGTCCAGGCCAGCGGACGGATCATTAATGGCCGCGGACAGGAAATCCTCGCGTTTGAAACCAGCCACAAAGGGATGGGTGTGTTCTCCATCCTTCCGTTGCCGGACATGGAATACCAGGCTTTGGTTACGTTTCCGGATGGATCCGAAATGCGGGTCCCCGTTCCGGTGGCCACACAGGGTTATGCCATGCGGGTGGATCCTGAGGAAACCCATCTGGATGTTCGCATCCTGTCAAACCTGAATCATCAGGCCATGGGCATCCCTCCTGAAGTTTATCTCGTGGCCCATGTGAGGGGGCAGGCCCATTTTATCGGGGGCGGTCCGCTGGAGAATGGCCGATTTGAAACACGTATTCCCCTGGCCGGCTTCCCGGATGGAATTTGTCAGCTGACGCTTTTTGATGCCAATGAACGTCCGGTGGCTGCCCGGAGTTGCTTCATTCATGCAAACGGACTGGTTGCTCCGCATCTGGAGGCCACGTTCACCCCATTACGGAATAACAGTTTGGGGGGACATATGGAGTTGCTTGCTGAGTGGCCGGAAGCCCCATCAGAAGGAGGATCTTACTCTCTTGTGGTTCTTGGTGCCGGGGAACCCTTCCCTGACCTGCTCGCCCATATTGGATCAAGTCTGTTGTTAACCAGCGAATTGGAAACACCCGTCGAGGAACCCCGGGCTTATTTTTCGGGAGAAAACGGGCCTGACAACGAGCGTTTGGATTTGTTGATGCTTACCCAGGCCTGGAAAAAATATGATTGGGAGAAATTGTTTGAAGGAAAAATTCCGGAGGTACAGTACGGGCTTGCAGATAAACTGTCGGTTCGCGGGAAAGTGAATGCCAGCTCTTCAAGGCAACAGACGGGAGAGGTCCTTGTGTCCATGTCGGTGGGTCAGGATTCCCGGGACCAGCTCAGCACCACAACCGATGAGAGGGGGAACTTTGTGTTTTCCGGACTGGATTATACCGGCACCTTCACGGCTGAATTCATAGCCGGAAGGGATCATTCGGGCCGCAGCCTCGAGGTGGAACTGGTGAGCCGGCCCCTGCCGGATATCGATTATCCGCTGAGTCTGCGGACTAGATCAAGGGAGGTTTTATCCAGGGGAGCGGACTGGTCCAGGGTCTCAAAACCCAGGATCACCCTGAGTGAGCGGACCGGGCGGACTGATGTCCCGGACAGGCAATCCAGCATTTACGGGGAGCCCGACCAGGTGATCTATATGGAAGATATTCGGGAAGACTATTCCTCGCTCCTTGGTGTGATCAGGGGAAGGGTCGTTGGTTTGACGGAGACGCCCAGTGGTTTTATGCTTCGGGGCCCAAGCAGTATCCGGTCATCGACCGAACCCCTTTACGTGATTGATGGAGTGATCGTTCATCCGTCCAACTTTCTGCATCTCAGTCCCAGGGAGGTGGAACGCATCGAAGTATTGAAGGGACCGAAAACGGCCATTTTTGGGGTCCGCGGGGGCAACGGGGTATTGATTGCCTACACCCGGACCAGCCTTGCCGGAAGCCGGTTCAGTCACACCTATACACTGTATGGTTACCACGAACCGGATGGGTTCTATGCCTCCAAAATCAGCACAGAGGAATACCTGGACAATGGGGTAGCATATACCCATTACTGGAACCCCTCCCTGCGGGCCGACGAAGCGGGAAGGGTCCGCCTGAGGTTTCCCGTCAATGAGCTCAGTGCGCATACCAGGATCATCATTCAGGGCCTGGACCATGAGGGCAGAATCACTTTTCAGGAAATCCGGCTTAAAAACTGAAGGGTGTCCACCCCATCGGCGTAATCCCAAAGGGAGGGTTGCTGGGTCATGCCAAAGGGAACATGAATAAAAGCCAGCTCCCTGGGTGATCTGCGGCTCACCAGGCATTGCAGTTCGTTTTTGTGGGAAGCGGCAAAACGAAAGGCTTCGTCATCGCATCGGTATTTCTGATAGTGAATCACCGACAAGGGAGGTGACAATGAATGATTTTCCCTGAAAAGGCAAAAGCCCGTGTCGTGGTGTGGCTCCTTGTTTACCAGGGAAACGGCTTTCTGAAAGTCATAATTGTTGGCGTATTTTTGGTTTTCGACGACCCCCCTGTACCTCATCCACCCTTTACCCAAGGTATTCATATCGTAAGCTTTGGGCAGCCAAAGAAGGGAAACGTTCCGGCAACCCAGGCCAAAATAGGAAAAAACATCATCGCCCAATAGGGTGATCTCATTTTGCGATTCTTCTCCGGACAGGATCGCCATGGAATTTCTGTTTTTCCTGATGATGTGTGGTACCTTCCCAAAGTAATAATCGAAATACCTTGCACTGTTGTTGCTCCCTGTGGCAATCACCGCATCATAACCCCGGACCGGGCCCTCCGGAAAGGTGATCCGGTCCCTGAACCCGGGCTCGAATTCTGTTACGATTTCTGCCAAAGCCTTCGGGAGGTGCCTGTCGAGCGAAGAGGACTTGATCATGGCACGGTTCCCGCTGATCAAGACGCACAAAAAATCGTGGAAACCCACCAGTGGGATGTTGCCCGCCATGACCAGCAGGATGTTTTTCCCGGAATGCGTTTCATGGGCATCACGCAAAGAATATTCCATCAGCCATTCTTCCATTCGTCCGGCATCAAGCATGCCGGCAATGGCTTTTACGGCGCGGGCAATATGTTCCTTTGTGAACCAGGGATTCTGTAAGGTGCTTTCCCGGGCAGCCTGCAGAAAGCCCAGGGCGGCCGGACTGCCGGAAGGGGGTTCCTGGAAACCATTCAGGCAATCCGCCAGGCGGTGAAGCAGTTGACCCGTTTGAATAAAAGCGGCCGTACGGTCCTTTAAGGGGATGGTCATCGGGGCAGTTGGTTTATGGGGATTTCCCCCCAATGGAGCAATAAATATCAAGCCTTAAAGTTATAACAAAAAGGGAAAAGCAAAGACAATGAGGGGAAGGATGAACGGCCTCATGGCCATTTTTACACCGGGGCTGATTCTGTTATTTGTGTCCGCTTTCTCAGCCGCTGGGCAAGTAAGCACTGACGCTGCCCTGCAGGGTCATCCGGCCTTTTTTCGGGAGGCGGAGGATTCACTCCGAAAGATGGCCATCCGGATCGTGGAGAAGCCGGATGAAAAAAGCCGTTTTGAAAGCAATCAGCAATTTTTTTCCAGCCTGTGCGGCGTGCTCGAAGAAGATGGTTCATTCAACTATCCCTTCGATTCCCTGCTAACCGTCTCCATGCTTATGGCCCCGGATTCGAGTTTTCGGATCATTACCTGGTATGTTCCCTATCCCGGACAGCGCTTCGAGTATTTTGGCATCATCCAACGAAAAGAAAAGGAGGGTGAGAACGGCGGACTAATCATGCTGCAGGACAGCACCAGGATCATTCATCGTGCGGTGTTCGAAGAATTATCGGCCGAAAAATGGTTTGGGGCCTTTTATTATGAACTGATCCATGATCCATGTGAGGGAGGAGACCACTATACTTTGCTGGGATGGAAAGGTGACAACCCCCATACCCGCAAACGCGTGATTGAGCCCTTATGGTTCAGGAACGGGAGGCCGGTT
>JAWLHS010000094.1:0-8789 GCA_041690235.1 Bacteroidales bacterium | reverse complement strand
CCCGGGTATTTCTGATTCACCATCCGACAAAGCTAAGGATTCCCCACCCGACACCACCAAAACCGACGACAAGGGCCCATCTAAAAACGAAGAGGAGCGGCCCGATTTGGTCTTGTGGCACTGGAAGGACAACCGCCTGCAATCCGTGCAGCAAAACCGGGAACAGCAGGACAAGAACTTCAGCCACCACGCGGCATTCCATATCAACGACCGCCGGTTCGTGCAACTGGGCGATGACAGCCTGCGTATGCTTATGTTCAACCCCCGGAGCCGATACGCCATTGGGTTCGACACGGGCCCCTACGAGTTGGATGCCGCCTTGAGCGGCCGGAACTTCCGCGACATTTACGTCATCGACATGCGGACAGGAGAAAAAAGGATGATCCTTGAGAACCAGATTGCCAGGGGTGCCACGGACCTGTCGCCCGATGGCCATTATCTTGTCTATTACGACGCGGGTCATTACCACTCCTACAACCTGGAAACGGACGCAATAACGAACCTGACCCAAAACCTGCCCACCAGCTTTGTCAATAAAACGGCCGACGTGAACGTGGAATTCCCGCCCACTCCCTATTGGGGCTGGACCAGCGATTCACGCTTCGTTCTTCTGCGCGACAACCATGACCTGTGGAAGGTGGCTGCCAATGGCCGCAGCGCAGAGAACCTGACCGGCGACGGGGCCCGGCTGAACCGGGTATACCAGCTCCGGTACCCGATGGACGAGAATGAAAAGGGCGTCGACCTGAAAGAGCCCGTTTACATGCGGTTCATGGACGATGACACCAAGCGCATGGGCATTGCCCGCATCGACAACGGGAGACCGGGCGTAAAAGTGCTGTTGCATGAAGACGCCGTTTTTGGAAGGCTGACCAAGGCGAAGTATGCCCCGGTCTATCTGTTTACGCGCGAAACGGCCGTGGACCCGCCCGATTTATATACTTCACTGAACCCGGACCTCTCGGGTGCCACAAAACGCACCGAGACCTATCCCGGGCAGTCAGACTTCGCCTGGTCGCCCGGCTCACGGCTGATTTCTTACGTCAGTGACAAGGGCGATACCCTTCAGGCCGCCCTGTTTTTGCCGGCCGGTTACGAGGAGGGCAGGCATTACCCGACCGTTGTCTACATCTATGAGCGGCTGACACAGGGACTGAACGCCTATACCAGGCCCTCATTCCCGGGAGGAGGATGGAATCGCAGTATGTATACCAGCAATGGTTACGCGGTGCTGATGCCCGACATTTCGTACACCCTGAATGATCCGGGCATGTCGGCCGTCTGGTGTGTACTTCCCGCCGTGGATGCCGCCATCGAAACCGGCATCGTTGATCCGGACAATGTGGCCATCCATGGCCATTCATGGGGCGGTTACCAGACTGCCTTCCTGATCACACAGACCGACAAGTTCAAGGCCGCTGTGGCCGGGGCACCGCTGACCAATATGATCAGCATGTACAGCCTTATCTACTGGAACACCGGCGGATCCAACCAGGCCATCTTCGAAAGCAGCCAGGGCCGTTTTACTTCGGGCTACTGGGACAATTGGGAGGCGTACAAACGAAACTCCCCGGTGTATTTTGCCAAACAGGTTAACACCCCGCTGCTGTTGATGCATAACGACAAAGACGGGGCGGTCGACTTCACCCAGGGTGTCGAATACTACAACACCCTTCGCCGGCTGAAAAAACCCGTGGTGATGCTGCAGTACAAAGGCGAGAACCACGGCTTGCGCAAGTTGCCCAACCAGATTGACTACGCCTTGCGCATGATGGAATTCCTCGACCACCACCTGAAGGGCGCAGAAGCCCCGGAATGGCTCAGGGAGGGCATCCCCCATCTCGACATGAAAGATCACCTGGAAAACCGTCCGGCGGTTCTCCCCAAATAAGGATATTGGGATTTTCGTCAGACAGCCACAAGGCCTCTCCAGCACCAAATAATGCGCATATCAAACAAAAAGCTGCCCCGGGGGGCAGCTTTTTTTGGCTCACAGGGAGCCTTGAACACACGCAAAAGAATCCTGAAAAACCTTATAAAGCAAACCCTTCTCCCTGGTAAAACGCCAGGATCCGGGCCTTGAAAACAAACTCATATTTGGCCTGAAGGGCATCCATCTCCGAGCGGGCCAGGCGGGCTTTGGCCTCATTGTATTCAACACTGCTGATCATGCCCAGATTGAATCGTTGTTCCGAGTCCCTGAATGACTCCCTGAAAGCCTCCTGCGACAATGTGGTGGCCTGGTACTTCTGATAGGCGGCCGTGGCATCGGCATGGGCCTGCTGCACCGTTTTGGCCAGGTTGTTTTTGGTAATCTCGTACCCGACCCGTGCATTTTCAAGGTCGACCTTGGAATTCTGGATGCGGCGCCGGGTCTGAAAACGATTAAAAATGGGAATCTGCACTTCAAGCTGAATGGCCTGGTTCATGTTTTCGGTGATCTGGTCCTTGTAGCTGACCTTCTCATAGATGGGCATGGTCAGCTCCCTCAAAACCACTTCATTGGAAGCTGTTCGCCCGATCTCTGTAAATTCGCCGGTGGCCTGAGATCCGACTTGCCTGCGGGCAGCACCGGAATACCCTGTTCCGTAAGAAGCGCCAAAGCTCAGGCGCGGACTCTGTTCGCCCCGGGCCATGGCCAGCCCTCTTTCTGCCATGCTGATACGCTGGCTGGCTGCCTTTACCGAAGGTTCGAAACCCAATGCCTTCTCAAGCACAGAGGAGGGATCCTCAAACAGCAAAGCCTCATCTATGGTGATGTCCGGCCGCTCAATCTCAAAGGCTTCGCCGGGGTCTAAATCCAGCATATGGATCAGTTCCAGGTAGGCCAGTTCCAGGTCGTTTTTGGCATTCATCAAATTCAGGCGTTCCTCAGCGGCCTGGGCCCGGATCTCGAGCAAAGCGCCCCTTGCAACGGCACCCCCCTCCATCATCAGTCGGGTTCGCTCCTCTTGTTGCTCCATCACCTCAAGCTGCTGGCCGATCACCTCCACCATGTCCTCGAAATAAAGGATCTGCAGATAGGCCGAGGCCAGGGACAGGATGATGTCGTTCTGTAATTTTTCCGTATCGTAACGAAAAGCGGTATTCTGTGCCAGGTTCAGCCGTATGTTATTGATGTTCTGAAAGCCCGAAAACAGGGTGACCCCGCTATGGGCGTACATGCGCTGGAAAGCCACCCTTTCGGTGGCAAATTCATTGGTAAAAGGGTCGATGGTGCGCCCATAGTTAAACCCCTGTTGCGCGTACCCGTTCAGGTTGGGAAACAGGTTGGCATAACTTTGTTTCAGATCGTTCCTTGTTCGTTCCTCAGCCAGTTGCTGCTGTTTAATCTGGAGGTTATGGCCCAGGGCGTAATCAAAACAGCGTTGCAGCGACCAGGTTGTCTGGCCGCTTGAGATGACGGGGAACATAAGGGCTGCTGTGAGTATGATAAAAAGGCGGATGGTGTGCATCATGGAAAACGTTTGAATGGACATACACCTCTTCGTTTACCAAAAATGTGCCACCTGTTATAATAAGCTGTATTTGGGAGTGTTGGAGACAGATCGCCTTTTCCACGAAACCATCCGGCTGTTCACTTTTAAACAACAATCGTTCGTAAATGGACACTTACCATTTAAAAGTGCAGGGTAAAGCTGGTTTCTACTTCGGGTTTTGAGCGGACGGCAATGCTGCCCTTGTGAAGGCGCATGATTTCACGGGAGAGGCTCAGGCCAATCCCACTCCCCTCCTTCTTGGAGGTGAAAAAGGGCACGAAGATCTTTTCGATATTGTCTGGTTTGATGCCGTATCCGTTGTCTGATACCGATATGGTGACCCGGTTCAGGCTGGTCACGGTCGCCACGATCCGGATCTTGGGATTCGGGATGTCCTGAACCGCATGAATGGCGTTGATCACCAGGTTGATCAGGACCTGTTCGATCAGGTCCGGATCCGCCGTCAGCATCAATGCGGGCGGCACCGCCTGGCAGGTGCAGTCGATTTGACGCTCCTGGATCTTGGGCATCAACAGACTCTCCACACGGTCGAACAACTCACGGATCGGGAAATAACGGAAATTGGGTTTGGGAATGCGCGTTAAGTTCCGGTAGATCTGGACAAAATTGAGCAGACCCTGGCTTCTTCGCTCAATGGTGTTCAGGGCACTTTGGGCGCTTTCCACATCATCGAGGTCTATGTCTTGCTTCAGGCGGGTATTCTCCTCATCAATCAGCAGGTCCTTCACCGTCGACGAAAGGGACACGATGGGGGTAATGGAATTCATGATCTCGTGGGTGAGGACACGGATCAGTTTTTGCCAGGAGTCCATCTCCTTGGCCTCCAGTTCGCTATGGATATTCTGAAGGGTAACCAGTACGAAATCCTCTCCGCGCATGCGAAACTCCGTGGCATGCACCGACAACTGCAGCAGTTCATTCTCGTTAAACACCTTCACCAGGCTGCTGTCGCCCGCCTGAACATGCAGCAGCATCTCGGCGAGGTTTTTGTCAATTTTCGACAACTCATGAATGTACCTGAGGTTGGGCATGCGGAAGATCCGTTTAAAGGCGTTGTTGACCAGATCCACCTTCCCGTCCTTGCGAAACACGATGATGGCGATGCTTACGTGCTGCACCACGGTTTGCAGGTAATTGTAATGCTCCTCCTTGGATGCGCGGGCCTTCTTGAACTCATTGATGACCTCGTTAAAGGCCTTGTTCAGGTCGTCGAAACTCCGTCCGAGTCCCTGGTCCGAAAAGGAAGAAACAAAATCGCTGTGCCTGATGGATTCAAGAAAAACCGTTAGTTTCCGGTTGGTCCGCTCCACATACCGAACCAAAGCAACAATCTGAAAAATGGTCAGGGCCCCAAGAATGCTGGAGCTGATAATAAACTCTGTCTGACGAATAATGGAAAGCAGCAGAACCACCGAAACCACGATCAGCAGCACCCTCCCTACGATATTGAGGCGAAAATTCCTAAAGTTCATACTTTTCAATGCGTCGGTAAAGGGAGGCCCGTGTTATGCCAAGTTCCTTGGCGGCTTTGCTGATGTTGCCGCCGTGTTTGTCGATCACTTTCCTGATCAGCATTTTCTCGGTGGCTTCCAGGTTGTGGTCCCCCCCGGTATGGATCTCGGTCTCGTTCTTGTCCTGCTGTGACAGGAAAAAGTCGGACGGCTGCAACACATTGGAGTCGCTCATGATCACGGCCCGTTCCACGGAATGTTGCAACTCCCGGATGTTGCCGGGCCAGTTATGCTTTTCCAGCCGCTTCAGCGTGCTGGTGTGCAGGCGTTTGTTCGGCATTTTATACTTCTTGGAATAAATATCCAGAAAGTGGTTCACCAGGGGCGGGATGTCCTCAATCCTTTCGCGCAGCGGGGGCAGATGAATCTCCACGGTATTGATGCGGTAAAGCAAATCCTGGCGGAATTTGCCGTCATCGACCATCTGGTAGAGGGGCATATTGGTGGCACAGATCAGCCGAACATCGACCGGGATCTCCTTCACTGAGCCCAGGCGTACCACCTTGCGGTTCTGCAGCACGCTCAAAAGCTTCGACTGCAGGGGCTGGCTCAGGTTCCCGATCTCATCCAGAAAAATGGTGCCCTTGTTGGCGGCCTCAAAGCGCCCGGGCCGGTCTTCCTTGGCGTCGGTAAACGCGCCCTTCTTGTACCCAAAAAGTTCACTTTCGAACAGGCTTTCACTGATGGCCCCCAGGTCCACGCTGATGAACACTTCATCCTTGCGGGTTGAAGCCCGGTGAATGGCCCGGGCAATGACTTCCTTGCCGGTTCCGTTTTCTCCCAAAATCAGGATGTTCGCATCGGTGACGGCCACCTTCTGCACCGTGTTCAGCACAGAAACCATGGCCTTTGAGCGGCCAATCACCTGGCTGTAAGGCTGGTCGCCCTGTTCGATCAAAAACTTCTGTTTGGAACGCAAATCCTGCAGCTCCACCTTTGAGCGGTGCACCTCCAGGGTGGTGGAGATGGTGGCCAGCAACTTTTTATTATCCCACGGCTTGAGTAAAAAATTGGTGGCTCCTTCCTTGATTCCCTGCACGGCCAGCTCAATGTCTCCATAGGCCGTAATCAGCACCACCGCAATGGTCGGATCGATCTCAAGGATCTTGTTCAGCCAGTAAAACCCTTCCTTTCCGCTGGTGGCATCACGCGAAAAATTCATATCCAGCAGCACCAGGTCGTAATTATCGTTCTTCAGCAACAACGGAATGTTATTGGGATCCTTATCCGTATGCACGGTTTTGATGTGTTGCTTCAAAAACAATTTTGCGGCCAACAGCACATCTTCGTCGTCATCGATAATCAGCAGCTTGGAATCCAGTTTACTCATGGCAGGTATGCTTTTTTTCGTCGGATGGGAACCCGGTCCGTATGAATGGAAACAAAGATAAAATATCCTTTGATAAATGGGTCCATCAGTCAAAGAATTTTTCAAAACGGCCGGGCTGGCCATTCCAGCCGAAACCGGCCCCGGCTTCAAAAACCCAAAACTATATTAAACATGTATTTAAAGAACTTTGTATATTACACATGGTTTGGAATTCATCTTTTTTCTGCCCGGGCAAATGCCAAACGAACAATAACGACGATGGTAAATCATTCAATCAAAGACATCCCGGAAAAATTCCGGAGATTAATTCAGGCAATTAAAAATCACTCCAAAGAACTGGCAGATAAAACTTTGCAAGCATTATTGCACGTCAATCAAAGCCTGGAACAGGCAAAAGAAAAAGCCGCCGAAAGTGAGGAGAGGTACCGGATATTTTACCAAAATGCGCCATTGCCTTACCAGTCGTTGGATGCAGAAGGATGTTTCATTGATGTGAACCCCATGTGGTTGAGAACCCTTGGATATGAAAGAGATGAAGTGATAGGAAAGTGGTTTGGTGATTTTCTCCACCCTGATCTAATTGAGCATTTCAATGTAAACTTCCCGGCCTTTAAAAAACAAGGATCCGTTTCAGATGTACAATTCAAACTAAGAAAGAAAGACGGCACGTATATCCATGTGTCTTACGATGGTTGCATTGGTTATACACCCGAAGGTGGTTTCAAGCAGACGTATTGTGTTTTTAAAGATATTACTGCCCAAAAAAGGACCGAGGAAAAGTTACGCGAAAGCGAAGAACGTTTCAAGGCATTGCATAATGCATCCTTTGGGGGCATTGGCATTCATGACAAGGGTATCATTCTTGAGTGCAACCAGGGACTTTCTGAGATGACCGGATATTCTCCGGAAGAACTTATCGGGATGGATGGTTTATTGCTCATTTCCCCCGATTCGCGTGAATTGGTGAAAAGCAAAATTCTGGCGGGTTATGAAAAACCATATGAGGCCCACGGATTAAGGAAAAATGGAGAAGTGTTCCCAATGAGACTGGAGGCAAGAAACATTCCCTATAAGGGGAAAATGGTCAGAACGGTTGAATTCAGGGACATTACCGAAAGCAAGCAGGCAGAAAAGGCCCTCATTGCCGCCAAAGAAAAAGCCGAAGAAAGCGACCTTCTGAAATCTGCTTTCCTGGCCAATATGAGCCACGAAATCCGCACCCCCATGAATGGCATTCTCGGCTTTGCCGAACTGCTGAAAGAACCCGATCTGTCTGTCGAAAAACACCAAAAATACATCCGGATCATAGAAAAAAGCGGCCTGAGGATGCTAAATATCATCAATAACCTTGTAGATATTTCAAAAATTGAAGCCGGCCTGATGAAACCTGAGATGTCAGCGTCGAACATCAACGAACAAATCGAATACATTTACGCTTTCTTCAAACCCGAAGCGGACGCAAAAGGGATAAAACTTTCGTTCAACGCCCCCTTACCGGCCAATGAGGCCACCATCAGAACCGACCCCGAAAAACTAGTTGCCATCCTTACCAACCTGGTAAAAAATGCGATTAAATTCACTGATGATGGTGAAATAGAATTTGGATATTACAAAAAGGATGAACCCTTTGAGTTTTATGTGAAAGACACCGGTGCCGGGATCCCGAAAAACAGGCAGGAAGCGATATTTGAGCGTTTTTTACAGGCTGACATTGCAGATAAAATGGCACTGCAGGGCGCAGGATTGGGATTGGCCATTTCGAAAGCCTTCGTAGAAATGCTTGGAGGCAACATCCGGGTCGAAAGCGAAACGGGAAAAGGTTCCACGTTTTATTTCACCCTTCCCTGCCCGGAAAAAACCCCTCCACTGGTCCGGCCTGTGAAGGAGTATTGAATGAATTCGATGGGTTCAGGATTGGTTCATGCGGTATATTCTGAAAAACACCAACCCCCCAACGAGCAGAAAACTCAAATAAAGGGCGGCATTCGACAATGGGACAGCAGATGGATCAAGTGTTCCAATGATCCAGACAGGGTCCGCCTTTTCACCATTTTCGTCAAGTTCCCAGGCAAGGAAGGGATAATCTGCCAAAACATCCGCACGGGGAGAGATGTCCCAGTCAGAAAAAGTATTGATATCCTGCATCTCTTCGGTGGTTTTGCCGGTGGCACCATAGTTATCCGTTCCACTTGCCGTTCCATCAATGCCATCCTTGTCAACATCCCAGAAGCTATTAGTAATTACAATTGTTCCTTCTGCTAAAAAACTCCCGATTACTCCACCAATCTTTGGACCTTTCTTTGAAAACCGACCCATTGGATTGCGTCCGGGGATTCTTGTATTTAGGGCTACTTCCTGAAGACCGGACTTTGTTACACCATTACCTTCCGGCGCATCTGCCACACGGATGCTTCCAGCACTATAGGAATTTGTTAACGCACTATAACT